>JADZAR010000051.1 GCA_020852475.1 Nitrosomonas sp. | reverse complement strand
TGTTGCTGATGAACGCCGGACCGGAATCGTATACCCCGGGTGTGAATGGAATGGCCAGCGTTTTTCCGGTTGCAAGCGTGTAGAAATGCAGATGCGCCCCTGTTGTTTGCAATCGCTTGTTGGGCAGTGTTTTGCTGCCCAGGTTGGCGGGTTCCGCATCAGGGTGCAGCACGCGGGAATCAATACCCCATTCAACGTGGTTTTTTAAACTTCCACGGAAGACCGAAAAAGCGATTATCTTGCCATCGAAAGACACTGCCGAATCGAGCGCCGCGCAAGCGTTCTGGTCTGTTGAGGTTGACGAACAGTTAAAAATAACCGTTTCAACACCATTGGCATCGCGATAAACCAGATCGCACGGCGCGGAGAAGTCGGTCAGAAAATTTGTCACATCGGGCAGCACGTCGTACACATCCAGACCGGTCATGGTGCGGGTGATCGACTGTGACTGTCCGTTGACGGTTACATTGCCTGTCAGTTGATACGTTGCGGTAGTGCGTTCGCAGCGTGAGTAAACAAGGGGTTCTTGTGAGTAAACAGCGGATATTTCCGATATGCTAAACAGTATGAATAAACAAACAAGTTTAGTGATTGATAAAAAAATCGCTTTAAAATCAGCTAAGCAATGTTGATACATTAGTTTCTCCTCGCGCATGGTACTGGTCATTGCAAACTGCATCGAGGAGTGAAAGCGTTCTTGCATGATGAGACAGCTAAAAAAAACCGCTTTCAGATACACGGGCCATTAAAATTGGCCATAAGCATTTTATTAATTCATCTTGATAGTGAATATCTAAGTATCAGTGCCATTTTTTAAAATGGTAAATAAAAATTCACTATCAGATCAAAAAGATCAAAATGCTGGAAACGATGAATATTTACTAGGAATGAGTTACTTCTAAAGCAAAAATCCATCAATTTTTAATTGATACGAGTATCTGGCGGCCCCGCTATCTTTTCTAGACCGGAAGCTTTGCGTCTCCACCTCCCGATGGATTTGCCTTTTTCAAATGCTTGTTAAAGAATTAAGCATGAAATTGCTTTACGACAATAATCAATTTATCTTTAGCATTTTAATTTTTAAATTAGGTATACAAAAATACGCTTTTTCATAGAAAGAATTGAATCTGCTTCGTCAAGTAATTCCAAGACACTCTTTCCTGATCAATAAATGTTGGTGACGAACTATATTCTTTCGGTGTTGTTTCAGAGCAGCAGCCTATGGAGATAGTGTGTTTGATTTGCCGGACTTTCATTTGTCTCGACTGCTCGTCGTCAGCAATAAATGTTCGTGACAAAGGTGTAATCAACGGTTTCATTCACGGTATTCAATCATCAGTTAACCCTGCCGTAACCATACAAATAATCACTTTAAATTTTAATTAAATGGCAATAACAGACTGGCCGAGCGCCGAGCGACCCAGAGAAAAGTTATTAAAACTGGGAGCCAAGAATTTGACCGACAACGAATTATTGGCTATTTTTTTACGTACCGGTTTCGTTGGTACAAGTGCAGTGGATCTTGCACGTAATCTGCTCCAGCACTATGGCAGCCTTACTTCCCTTTTTGCGGCCGACAAAACTGCACTGTGCAATTTTCCTGGCGTAGGCATTGCGAAATATGCACAGCTACAGGCTGTTCTTGAGATGTCCAAACGCGCTTTGGGGGAGAGACTGGAGTGTGGTGACGCTATGAATACACCACAATTAGTCCGTGATTTCCTGCGCTTGAATCTCGCCAGTAAACAACATGAGGTTTTTCTTGGTATTTTCCTGGATGCGAAAAATCGCATGATTTCAGCGGATGAGCTTTTTAATGGCACATTGACGCAAGCCAGTGTTTATCCACGAGAGATTGTAAAGCGTGCATTGCATCATAATGCGGCCGCAATTATTTTTGCGCATAATCATCCTTCAGGTTTTGCCGAGCCAAGCAATGCGGATAAAATCCTGACACAAACACTGAAACGCGCACTTGAATTAATTGATGTAAAAGTACTTGATCACTTTATCATCGGCAAGAACGAAATAATGTCTTTTGCAGAACAAGACATGATTTAAAATCAATTTTATATGATGTTATTTTTTTTATGATCAACATGAATAAAACCAAAATTATTGAAAATAATCGGCATCTTTAAAGCGGAGTCTGTGCAATTGCGTATTAAAAACATAATATGTGCGAGATGCAGTGTTACTGTTTAATAGCTGGATGCTCTGTTGGCGTTTTTAAGTTGGCAGAGCAGAACTGATGCGTTTAATATCTGATGCCAGTTTCCCGGCATCGAATGGCTGCTCGGTGTCGATGGTGATGCGGCAGGACAATTCAATATCCTGCAATGGTTTTAGTGTTTTCAGCTGCATTTCAAGAACGGTAGAATCTGCGTCAGAAATATCATTCTTTCGTTCTTGAATGCGTTTTCTCAACGTATCAGCACGCGCTGTAAATGCGAGAATAATGAAAGGGATTTGTTTTTTGTGTGCAAGTTTCCTGAAGTTTTTACGTTCTTCATGGAAGAGAAAAGCTGCATCAATGATGACCGTAAACTGACCATCCAGTACTTTTTCCGCGAGCGTCGCCAGTGTTGCATAAGTTCTGATATTGGCAGTCAGGGAATAAATTTGCTGCATATTTCCGGGACTCTGTGCGCCATCATGCATGGTTAGTTTTTTATCTAATCCACCGAGTAAACCGAACATTCTTTTGCGCTCAATATCGGAGCGTATGCGCAGAGCGCCAATTTGTTCCAGTAGCAATTGCGACAGCGTACTTTTGCCGGAAGCTGACAAGCCATGTGTAATGATCAGTATAGGTATGGCTGGTCGGCAATACGATTGAGCCAGTTTCAAATAGTTGCAGAATGCTTTTGCAGCTGTTTCTTGTTCGACTGTCGAAATATCGGACTGCCCACTTCTGATACCCTCTACCATTGCACGTACCAGTGCCCTGTAAACCAGATAAAATCGAAAAACGGGCATGCCACCGTAATCACCGGTATGCTCCAGATAAGCATTCAGGAATCGATAAGCCAGTTTTTGTTGCTTGCGGCTATCCAGATCCATGACCAGGAAAGCAACTTCGGATAAAATGTCTATCCAGCGCAGATCGGAATCAAATTCCAGGCAATCGAAAGCAAGTGGACGTTCGTCGAACCAGACAAGATTGCGTAAATGCATATCACCATGACATTCGCGGATAAATCCGCCGCGTTTGCGTTCCGCAAATAAGGGCGCTAGTGCCTTAAATGCGGATTTGCACCAATCCTCCAATTCGCTGATCAACGGGCTATAATGTGCGACTTCCGGCAGTTGCCGGATCTGGTCAATAGTCTGCGCAACAGCGTGAAAAACATGATCGGGATTGCCAAAAGCTGTTTCATTCGGGGAAGATTCGGCAGTGCAATGGAAATTGGCAGTCATCTGCGCAAAGGCATCGATATGATGGTTTTTCACTTTTCCGTGAGTCAACATGTTATCGAGCTGAGCGTGTTGTGGAAATTGAATCATTTTAATCGCGTATTCGATGATTTCTCCGTTTTGCTGTGAAGCAGGCTGTTCAGGCTTGCCTGAGATGGGAATTATCTCGATATAGAGCGAAGCGGCCAGACGGCGATTGAGTCGCAATTCTTCATCACAAAAATGCCGTCGCTTTTCTAAAGAAGAAAAATTAAGAAATCCCAGATTGCAGGCTTTTTTGATTTTATAAGCATAATTACCGGTCAGGATGATCCAGGAAATATGCGTTTCGATGAGTTCAATCTTGTCGACAGGGTGGTCAAATACATTCGTGTGCATCAGTGAATGGATGAGAATGGCTTGTTGTCTGATGTCAATTTCCATGGATTGAAAGCCAGCTGGAGGGTTTTAATGATTTGCGGTTGCAATCAGGAGTTAACTTTACTAGTCGTTGTCCATTTAAACAAGAGCAAGCGCGTGATAAATAGTGCGGAATAGACAACGATCGGAGGGTCATAAAAATTATATTATGTCATTGATATGTATGTGTATTTGATGCAATTCTGCTGGAGCATGGTCTCGCGCTGATATTTGGTTTTATCGCCGAGCGGTTAAAAACGCCCGCACTGGTCGGCTATCTTTTGGCCGGTATCGTTATCGGCCCGGAGACGCCCGGTTATGCTGTTGATGTTCGGTGCCGGCCTGCATTTTTCACTTGCAGATTTGCTGGCTGTGAAACGTATTGCGCTACCTGATGCTGTGGTGCAAATGACAGTGGCGACATTGCTGGGCATGTTGCTGGCTTACGGATGGGGGGATATTGAGCAGGGCTGGGGTTTTCTCTGGATTTGTTGCCTGCCGAAGGATTCAGTCTGGTGCTGGCCGGCGCATTGGTTTCAATTGCTTTTAATCCGATAGCTTTTGCAACAATTGCGCCCGTGAGCAAATGGTTTCTTCAGCACTCTCGACTGGCGCGTAAATTAGCA
>JADZAR010000050.1 GCA_020852475.1 Nitrosomonas sp. | reverse complement strand
TGACAGATAATCGCCGTGTACTGCCATTGGAAAAGAAAGGTGAGCTGATTCAGGCGCACGAGGATTTTCAAATTGTCATTTCGTACAATCCGGGTTACCAAAGCCTGATGAAAGATTTGAAACAATCGACCAAGCAACGTTTTGGCGCGCTTGATTTCAATTATCCCAGCCACGATATCGAGAGCGAGATTATTGCGCATGAATCCGGCGTATCGGCGGAAATTGCCGAGAAACTGGTATCCATTGCTGAACGTGCGCGTAACTTGAAAGGCCATGGTTTGGATGAAGGTATTTCAACACGTATGCTGATCTATGCCGGCAGCCTGATCGCCAAGAAAGTTGATGCGCATGCTGCCTGCCGCGTAGCGCTGGTGCGCCCGATTACCGATGATCCGGACATGCGGGATGCGCTTGATGCTGCTGTCAGCACGTTCTTCAGTTAAGCATCTAAATCATAACCCGTTTTGATTGTTTTAATTCTTTAACAGGTGCTGCCATGAGTGTCAATCTGGATGATTACAAAGAATTGCTCGAGGATCTGGAGCCTGAATCGATTGAATTGCTCCACCATGCCTGGCCGGAAGCGGTCAAGGTTTTTTCACCGCGTGGCCTGGATAATTATCTGAAAGGTGCGTCGGCAATTCGTGGTTTGGGACGCGGGCGCAGCCTGGTCGATTGTTGGATCGATGAGATTCCGCTGGTCGCCAAGGAAATCGGTGAGGATGTTGTTGGTGATCTGGCTACGGCGGTATTGGGTTTGGCTTCACGAACGTCTGGCGCGGTGATTGAACTGGTGCTGGCGACTTCGCCGACTGCCGCCAAACGGTTGGGTGATGCGCATTTGTTCCAGAATTACCTGCAATTCCTTAATACGTTGATCGCCCAAGCGCCGCGCGGTATGCGTCCCATGCTCAATAAACTGGATATTCTGTTCGGGCAACTGACCCTCGGTGGCCTGCGCCGCTGGGCAATGTGGGGCGCGCACGCGCATCGCACCAATTACGAAGAGCAAATTCGCTATTTCGGTTTGGAATCGAAAGAGTCACTTGCTGTTTTGCAGAAGGAACGTAAAGGAACGTTGTTTATCGACGTGCAACGCCGCATCAACATGTATTTGCGTGCGCTGTGGGCGCGCGATTTCTTCATGAAACCGACTTCCGGCGATTTTGAAACGCGCGAAGGCTACAAACCGTTCATCGAAAACTATTTTATCCATCTGCCGGATGCCTACGATGCCTATGGCGATGTCTCAGCCACTGAAGTGTATCGTGCCGCCGCCGCGCATGCCGCCGCGCATCTGGTGGAAACCAAGGCACCGATTTCCGCGGAAAGTTTGAATCCGCTGCAAATGGCGGTGATCTCCGTCATTGAAGACGCACGCATTGAAGAACTATCGATCCGCCGTTTTCCGGGATTACGCAAAACCTGGTCGGTGCTGCACGATGCAAACCCGGATATGAACGTCACGATGGGCGACTATTTGAACCGTCTGGCGCGCGCTTTGCTTGACCCGGATTACAAAGATAAAGATCCGTGGATCGTGGAAGGCCGAAAACTATTCAAGGCGGCGCACGGCAAGCTCGATAATCACAAAACCTCATGGGATATCGGCGTACAGCTTGCGCACAGTTTCATGGACAAAAAAATTCCGTACAATCCGCGCACCGATATATTGACTGCGCCGTACCGCGACGATAATCGGTATTTCTGGGAATTCGAAGAATTCGATTTCAATAAATCACTGTCTGCTGGTTACGATGCACCAAAACAAGTGCGTAAATATGTCAATGTAATGGAATTCGCCAACGAGATCGATGTCGAAACCGCCGGTGACGACGCGGAGGAAATCTGGGTCATGGGTACCGAATTCTACCCGTACGAAGACATGGGCGTTTCGTTCAACGACATGGAAGGTAAAGAACCGGTATCAGCGCCGTATCATTATTCTGAATGGGATTACCAGATTCAGCTGGAACGCCCTGATTGGGCGACGGTGCAGGAAAAGCGCGCGAAACTTGGCGACATGCAGTGCATTGATGAAATTGCCACGCAATACAGACGTGAAATTGCACGCATGAAATTTCTGCTGGATGCTATGCAACCGCAAGGTACGCGACGTATCCGCAAGCTTGAGGATGGCGACGAAATCGACATTAATGCCGCCATTCGCGCGATGATTGACATTCGCATGGGGATGCAGCCTGATCCGCGGATCATGATGCGCTCAATCCGCAAGGTAAGGGATATTTCGGTGCTGGTTCTGCTTGACCTGTCCGAGTCGACGAATGAAAAAGTTGCCGGTCAGGAATATACCGTGCTGGAGCTTACCCGTCAGGCGACGGTGTTACTTGCCAATGCTATCGACAAAATCGGCGATCCTTTTGCCATTCATGGTTTTTGCTCGGATGGGCGTCATGATGTCGAATATTACCGCTACAAAGACTTTGAGCAGCCGTATAACGAAGTTCCAAAAGCGAGACTGGCGGGCATGACAGGTCAGCTTTCCACGCGCATGGGGGCTGCGATCCGGCATGCAAGCCACTACCTCAAGATGCAGAAATCATCGAAAAAACTGCTGCTGGTTATCACTGATGGTGAACCTGCTGACGTTGATGTGCGTGATCCGCAATACTTGCGCTTCGATACCAAAAAAGCTGTTGAAGAAGCTGGCAGGGCAGGGGTCGTGACTTACTGTATGAGTCTGGATCCTCGTGCGGATCAGTATGTCTCACGTATTTTTGGTGAACGTAATTATATGGTTGTGGATCATGTCGAGCGCCTGCCGGAGAAATTGCCAGTGTTGTATGCAGGATTGACACGTTAGCGGATTGGTGTGCCTGACTTAATAACAGGTTGTTGAAGAATTGCCTGTGTTGCCGTGGTTATAAACTCCGCTTTTTACTCGGCGCAAGCGTTTCGCTATGCGGGGTCAGCCTCACGGCTGTTCGCTGCGCTCTGCTTGCGTCATCTGTTTTTGCCTTGCATTCCCACCTCAATCACATTTTTCAACAGCCCAGCTGGGGATCATGAATCGACCGGACTAACAAGGTTGACTCATGATCACTGTGAACTGTCTCCAACAATTACAGTTGATTTTTCACTTTTACGATCAGATTGGCGGAAACACTGCGATTATTTGCCGCATCGACGGCATGGGCCGTGAGAGTATGATCGCCGTCAGGTAATAAACCAGTATTCAGCATGTGGGTAAACGGCGCGATTGATTTTCGGCTATACGGTATGCCGTTGACAAGCAGATCAACATATCTGATCGTGGCGATGTCGGCGAAATTGAAAGATATTGACACAATGCCGGACACAGTACTGCCTGAGAGCGGCGATGCAATGCTGATCACCGGTTTTTGCGCATCTGCTGCTGGAGCGTTGTTAACCGTTACGGATGCGGCGGCGGATACACCTTGATTGCCCGCAGCGTCAGAAGCATGCGCGACCAGCGAATAACTGCCGTTGGGTATTTTTGCCGTGTCCAGCGTGAAGGCGAATGGCGCCTGCGTGCTTTTGCCATGCAATTGACCATTAACGTAGAGATCAACCGCAGTCACCGCAACATTATCAGCGTAGCTGAAACTTACCGGGATGCTGCCGAATACCGTACTGCCTGAGAGCGGCGATGCAATGCTGATCACCGGTTTTTGCGCATCTGCTGCTGGAGCGTTGTTGACCGTTACGGATGCGGCGGCGGATACACCTTGATTACCCGCAGCGTCAAAAGCATGCGCGACCAGCGAATAACTGCCGTTGGGTATTTTTGCCGTGTCCAGCGTAAAGGTGAATGGCGCCTGCGTGCTTTTGCCATGCAATTGACCATTAACGTAGAGATCAACCGCAGTCACCGCAACATTATCAGCGTAGCTGAAACTTACCGGGATGCTGCCGGACACAGTACTGCCTGAGAGCGGCGATGCAATGCTGATCACCGGTTTTTGCGTATCCGCTGGTGAAGTGTTATTGATGGTAATGGATACATTGGCGGAAACATTGTGATTGCCTGCTGCGTCGATTGCATGTGCAGAGAGAACATAATTACCGTCGGGCAATATTCCCGTGTTCAGAGTATGTGTAAACGGTGCGACTGATTTTCTGCTGTAGGGTATGTTGTTGATAAACAGATCAACATACTTGATCGTGGCGGCGCCGGTGAAATTGAAAGACACTGGCAGAATACCAGACACAGTACTTCCGGTCAGCGGCGAAGCAATACTGATCACAGGTACTTGCGTATCGGTCGCGGTATTGCTGACAGCGATCGATACACTGGCGGAAACACCTTTATTGCCAGCAGCGTCGAATGCATGTGCGGTCAATGTATGGGTGCCGTTGGTCAGTTTTGTCGAATCCAG
>JADZAR010000049.1 GCA_020852475.1 Nitrosomonas sp. | reverse complement strand
CTCATGCGTTCTATTGATTTCATCCAAGCTTTGAATTCCATTGTTTTCATTGTGTACACCTTCATTTCTGAACCTCGATGCACATTGGACAATCAATTCAATAATTAATTGTTACATAGCCTAAAAAAACAGACTCAAAATGCGCATTTATCACGTGTAAAACTGCGCTTTCTCACTTGTTTTTGTTTTGCATCGGTTACCTCGGGTTACATTTTCAACACGCTGCCAGATGAGTGAAGGCAAGGTCGATGTCGTCAGCAAAAATCAAATCATGATCGATTGGCTATATTCGTTTCGTTTGCTTCTTTCAAAAAATAGCCCGGTCAATATTGTCTTAACCTTTGATCGTCATTTGTGTTCATGAATGTTAATTGCATAAAGTCTCGTACGTGCATTGGTGCGCTGCAAGTTGTATCAATGAATTCCTGATACTGCAGAACGGAACTTTTCAATCTCAATAATTCAATCCTGTATTTGATAATATATTCAATTGGTTGTTGTCTTGTTAATATTTTTCAGTCTTGACAAAAACATGACTAATTCTTCACGAATTTTTCACACCCCCTGTGTTAAATTTTCGCTGCATTTGCGTTAAATCTTCGCTATACGAACAAACAAACAGTTAAATAAGAAATTTTCTACGATTAATTTGTCATCTATCAAGGAGAGGAATTTTATATGAGTTCTGAAACAGAAAAAGAAAACAAGCCATCATCAAGCGGTGAAAATATTGGTCCGGACGGGGCTGCTGTTTTAACGGCTGACAAGCATTTTGGCGCGGCGGCGTTTCAAGCGAAATATGCCTTGCGTGACGCCTTCGCCGGCACCATTACTGGTGCGATGGCAATTCCGTTGTCCATCGGTATCGCCATGATGTCGGATTATCCGATTAAAGTGGGTTTGGCGACCGTGGTCTTTGCCAGTTTTATTGGCTGGATTTTTGCCTGGTTCAGGCCGGGCAACTATATCGGCAGCCCGGGGATTGCAGCGGGACTGGCGCCGGCGCTGGCGCTGGGCGTGGCCACGTTTGGTATCGAGAACATGGCGTTCTGTATATTTTTGACCGCGGTCATGCAGGCAGTTTGCTGGCATTTCAATTGGCAGAAATATCTGCTGGTCGCCGTGCCGGTCTATCTGGTGGAAGGACTGCTGGCCGGCATTGGTCTGAAAATTTTCCTGAGATTTTTCCAGTTTACCTATGAAATTCCGGAAGAATCCGTTACCGAGGATTTCTGGAATGACGCGCGCATTCAGATGGCGATTATTTCGGCTGTAGGTTTTGGCGTATTTATTTATCTATTCTCCAAGTTCAAGGATATTCAACCGGCGATTCCTTATTTCGCGCTGATTATCGGCGGAGCCGTTGTCGCACAGTTCATTACCGTACCGATGATTTACGTGGAAGACGTTGATTTGACACTGAGATTGCCTATCCCGACAGATTTCACGATAACCATGATGATTCTGATGATACTGTTCTGCGCGATGCTTGCCACCATCGACGTGATCGAACAGGTGATGAGTAACGCCGCAATTGAGAAAATTGATCCGCTGAAACGCAAATGTAACAGTAACAACAGTCTGCTGGCGATCTGGATCGCCAATCTGGGATCAAGTTTCTTCGGCGGCATGACCAATCTGGATGGTCTGGCGAAAAGTACGACTAACAGACTGGCCGGTGCGTACACCAAATTTTCCCTGGTGTTCATTGGTTCGGTAGTGGGTTTCTTTATGATGAATACGGAATACCTGGAGTTCCTGCCTAAATTCGCCCTGGCGGCGATTATGATGTTCTCCGGTTACAAGATGATTGCCGGTTTGGTGCACGTTACCCACTATGGTCCTTATGCCATGATGCTTGCCTTGTTGACAGGCATGTTGGTGTTTCAACTCGGTATCTTTGAAGGTCTGATGATTGCGCTGATTATACATGCCGTGATTCATTACATGGTTTACACCAAGCATGACAATATGCCTGGCAGAGATGTTATCAAACGTTATTTTGAAAATCTGAAACGTGATAGCGGTAACTTGCAATAACAGGTGATTTGTAATTAATATGGAATGAAGGCGGGTCTGAATCAATTTGATAAGCCCGCCTTTTTTTATCAGGTTAACCATATTAATGGTGGTTTGATCAACAATCATATAAGGATTTCAACATGTATAAAAAAATCATGGCAGCTGTCGATGGCAGCGAAACAGCCCAGCTTGCGCTGGAAGAAGCGCAGAATATTGTTAATTCCTATAACGCGGAATTGTGCATCGTCCATTGCATAACCGGTGAAGAAGAAGCTGACAGGGCCGCGGGTAATGCTGTATTGCAAAAGGCGAAGGATTCTGTCGATGCACTGAGTATCGAAACCCGTCTGCTGGAAGCCAATATCGCCTATGGGACAAATGGCGTATCGGAAGCGATTGGGAATGCAGTCAAGGAGTGGGGGGCGGATTTGCTGGTGGTGGGCACCGCCAATCGCAAAGGCTTGCAGCGCTTTGTGATCGGTTCCGTGGCCGAGCAACTGGTGAGTCTTGTCGATGCATCCATTCTTCTGGTGCGTCCGCAGGATTAACGAATCGAATATTTGCCGGTTTTATAGGCTAACTATTCATATCAGATTTTCCATTAGGCGGTTTACTGATCAGGGTAATAAGAGAAAGCTGTTAAATGCATTCAGATTTCTCTGGTCTGGAAGCAATTTTATTTTAAGTTATTTCTTCCAGGGAATGCGGGTGGGAATCGCTTGATCTATTAGTAAATCTTCATAAGCTAATTTCTAATGGAAAATCTGAGCTAATCAAAATCACTTGCGCGCGCATTTTGCAGAATCTTGATCTTTTTTTAACATTAATTTGACATTGCTTTAATTACAATATTCCGGACTGAATAAAGTTCTGTTGATCTAAACAAACAGCAAACAGTATGCGGTAAAACAAATGATATCCGGTTCATTGTTCATAAAAAAACATATGCAAGCCGACACATTCCAGGCAATTAATTTATCGATAGCGCATTTCAAAGTTCGCTGGCAATAATCGTATTCACCGGGAAAGGCTGTATTAGGTTTTGTATAGAGACTGGGTTTTGAGAAAGTAATAAATATAAAAAACTTAGGCATTCTTAATCGGCGTATTGCGTAGGCTGAGCGATTGCTTCTGAGAGCATAAAGGTAATTAATATAATGGGGATACTGAGTACACTATTATTGACGCCATTTCTAGGCATTCTTGTCCTGACGCTCATTCCGGGGGGGAATACAAGTCAAATCCGTTTCATTGCAAATAGTTTCGCCACCGTGGCTTTTTTATTCAGTTGCTGGCTGGTTGCGGATTACAACCAGCTTTACGGTGAGATTCAATATTATGAGCAGTTTATATATAACCCGGCCTTTAATTCGGCATTCGCACTAGGCGTCGATGGCGTATCGCTGCCAATGATTGTGCTGGCGTCGCTACTCACATTGATCGCGCTCCTGGCGTCGTTCAGTATCGTGCATAACGTCAAAAGCTATTATATCAGCGTGTTGTTGCTTGAATTAGGTATGCTGGGCGTGTTTCTCTCTCAGGACTGGTCACTGTTTTACATTTTCTGGGAATTAACGCTGATACCACTGTTTATTCTGATTGCACGCTGGGGGGGCGTTCGCCGTGGCGCGGCCAGTATCAACTTTGTGCTGTACACCATGGGTGGCTCGATATTCATGTTGATCAGCCTGATGGCGATCAGCCAGTACATGCCGGAACATGGTGGTACGTTGATGGCGGATATGACCGAAGCTGCCCGGAGCATGCCCAGAAACGAGCAGCTCTGGGTACTGATGGGCTTTTTGATTGGCTTCGGTGTCAAAATGCCTGTTTTTCCATTGCATGGCTGGCTACCGCTGGCGCACGTGGAAGCCCCCAGTCCGGTCAGTATTCTGCTTTCCGGCATTTTGCTCAAAATGGGCGCATATGGTCTGATACGCGTTGTAGTCATGCTGCCCGAAGCGACGCTGGTTTTTCAACCTTATCTGATGTTTATCGCGTTGTTTGGAATGATCTATGGTGGCGTGCTGGCATGGCGGCAATCGGATCTCAAGGCCATGGTAGCTTACTCTTCGGTCAGTCACATGGGTATCGTACTGCTGGGTATTGCCACCTTGAACTTCACTGGAATAACCGGAGCTGTCCTGCAGATGACGGCGCATGGTCTGGTTGCGGGTGCATTGTTCCTGCTGGTCGGTCTGTTGTATGAGCGTACACATACTCGAAACATTCTCGACTATAGCTCACTTGTGCAGGTGATGCCGCGTTTTGCTTTCTTTATGACAATCACGCTGTTTGCGGCAATGGGAATGCCGGGCACGGTTGGATTTGTGGCGGAAATACACGCGGTGATCGGCGGTTATCAGCAATGGGGCAATCTGATGCTGTTCTTGGGATTGAGTATTCTTGTCAGTGCAGCCTATGCGATGCGGACAGTCGGTATGTTGTTCACCGGTCCCGTTAAACCGCAGATGCGTGAGATTGAAGATTTGAAATTATATGAATTGACTGCTGCCGTCATACTGATTGCGGCAATCGTGTTGCTGGGCTTGTGGCCTACGCCGTTAATCGATTTGTCCGTGGCGACCATAACCCAAATGAATGATTTTATCAGTCAAAGTATTCAATAGGATTAGCCATGAGCGCACATCACACTGAATTTAAAGATAAAAAAACTGAAATTTTGCATTACCTGGATCATCTTGGACACATTCTCCCCGGGCAGGCGACTATACGCGAATTTGTTCATCATAATTCCATTCATGGTTTTCAGCATTTGCCTTTTGAAGTTGCGATCAAGGAAGTCGAAGCTTTAACGGGCGTGCATGGTTATTTGTCAGATGAAAGAAACCGGGCGCTTTATCAGAAAGGCGCGATTACCAATGAAGATCTGGCTGCTGCAATGACGCATCACAAGGAACTAAAAGCCGAAGAATACGTTATACAGACAGACCGGCTGTCGGTTTCTCGCAACGATATTTATCGGATTGCCCTACTTTATGATTTGCAGAGTATTACAGCCAGTAGTTTGAACTGGCAAATCGAAGAATTCGATGTGTTGAATAAAATTCAACCCGATGTACCGGCTTCCACACGTGAAGTCCTGCTTGCAACAGCGCAGAGTGAACAGCATTATGCCGCTTCATTGTGGGATCATATTCTGGATCAGATGGAGATTGACAAGATCCCATTGCATCCGGAAAACATGGTCGATTTGTCCGAAGAACAAGCCAGGGCATGGCTGGACAGAATTCGCGCCGAACTTCCGGATAACACCAATATGATGGTTCACCAGAAAATGCGAATGGAAGCACAGGAAAAGCTGGATGAAATGCTCGATCAGATTGGCGTGCGATTGACAATGCGGGATTTCGTCAAGACATTGACCGGCATTGATATTCTTTTTTCTGTACGCGTGCAGCTTATCCGGATTTGCGCATCAGCACTGGATGAAGGTGTTTCAGCCTGGCGGTTGCCGGATTGCGGCGACGCCGGATTATACCGAGCATGGAAAAGTGTGGTGAATTATGACGCGAATCCTTTTTTGCATGATTTGCCCGACTGGCAACGGGTTATCTCGGAAGCGCCCGATGATCCGGTGGACTGCATTATCAGTCAATTAAAATATATGGAAATCCCGGAAGAACGCTGGGAAGGTTATCTGCGTCTGGTGGCGTTGGAGTTGCCTGGGTGGTCTGGCATGATTAACTGGCGGCAAACCCATCCGAAGTATGTTGCTGAAAGCGGGCCAACGCAGGTGCATCTGGCGGATTATCTGGCGATACGACTGATACTGGATCGACTCTGGTTATCGCAGGCCTGTGAAGAGAACTGGAATATCGACGCGAAACTGGGCACATTCAAGTATTACTTTCATAAATATCTGTCAGAATTCATGGTGCGCAAGCTTTTCTATCAGGGGGGATTGCCTGAATATTTGACAAGTCTGGTCAAATACCTTTTTCTTCATTCCGGCTCAGAACGTTATGAGCAATCCGAATGGCAGGAACTGGCGGATCTGATCTGGACATGGCAATTCAGCTCAATGGCGGATAACAGTATTGTGCACACGCCGTTCAATACAGGCTGGCGATTGTTTCGCCTGTGTCAGCATTTAGGTGTTAAGGCTACACAAATTAAAGCAATTCAGAAAACTGATTTTTTGAACATGCTGAACGTTCTGGATGAGTTTACCCCTGATAAAAGAGGCAGTGTATGGCTGTATGCTTATGAATACCATTACAGGGAAAATTTTTATCACGCCATTCATGCCAATCTGAGGCGGGGAAGGTGGGCCAGACGCGATCAAAGGCCGCACGCACAAATCATTACGTGTATGGATGATCGTGAAGAAAGTCTGCGCCGGCATCTGGAAGAAATCAATCCGGCCATTGAAACAATAGGTGCTGCCGGTTTTTTTGGTATTCCCATGAACTACAAGGGAATAGACGATATCAATCGGAAAAAACAGTGTCCATTGCCGGTGACTCCAGTCAACGAAGTCGTTGAGGAACCCAGAACAGGCACGGAACAGCAGGTCGTCGCGCATCAGAAAGGCGTCACTCTTTTCAAAAAGGTGGCTTATTTATTCAATCAATCGCTGCGCCGTAGTCTGCTTTTCTCACACGCAGTTATTGATGCTTTAGCGCCGATTGTATTTGTCGGCATGCTCGGCAAAGTTTTCCTACCTCGCCATGTTCTGGCATTTAATAATAAGTTGCGGCAGGCAATTGAGAAGCCGGTGCCGACACGTTTGAATTTTATTGCGCCGCAATCGGAAGTCGCGGCGACACCTGAAAATCCCCGTTTTGGCTTCACAGACAATGAGCAGGCCGACAAGTTAGCCTTGTTTCTGCGTACGACAGGCTTGACCTATGGTTTTGCGCCAATTGTCTGTTTATTCGGTCATGGTTCAACGAATCAGAATAACCCGCACGGATTTGCCTATAACTGCGGTGCTTGCAGCGGCAAGCGGGGCGGGCCCAACGCACGTTTGTTCGCGGCTATGATCAATCGACCGATAATCAGGCGCTTATTGGCCGAGCGCGGTATCCATGTTCCTGAAGACACCTGGTTTGTCGGCGCTGAACACGACACGTGCAGTGATGAATATTTCTGGTTTGATGTTGAAGATATTCCGGAAAGCGCATTGCCCGCTTTCGAATCCGTTCGAGAAAATCTGGATAAAGCCAGACAAGCTTCAGCCCAGGAACGATGTCGGCGTTTTGCATCAGCTAATCATCCCAGGGTGCCGGGGAACGGCTTTGAGCATGTCACGGAGCGTGCGAATGATTTTTCACAGGCTTTTCCCGAATTTAATCATGCGACAATCGCCGGGGCGGTGATTGGGCGTCGCTCAGTTTCTCAAGGTGTATTTCTGGATCGGCGGGTTTTTCTGATTTCCTATGACGCAACCCAGGATTTGGACGGGAAACTTCTGGAAGGACTGCTGTTGGCAGTCGGCCCTGTTGGCTCGGGCATCAATCTGGAATACTATTTTTCGACAGTGAATAATGATTATTTTGGTTCGGGTACAAAGGTTACACATAACGTTACCGGTATGTTCGGTGTCATGGAGGGTACCGGCAGTGATTTGAGAACAGGGCTGACCAAGCAGATGGTTGAGATTCACGAACCTGTGCGACTGCAGATTTTGGTTGAGGCTAAAACCGAGATTCTCGGGCAGATTTACGAACGGCAGGCAATCATTCGAGAGCTGGTTGGCGGAGGATGGGTTCTGCTCGGTGCGATTGATCCCGATACGGGCGAGATCTCCTGTTTTGAACGGAATGTCGGATTTGTTCCGTGGAAACCGAAAGAAAGAGTGATACCGATGGTTGATTCATCGAATGCTTATTATCAAGATATGAGTGAACCGTTGCCACCGGTATTGGTTAAACAACCTGAAGTGACGGGAGCTTAAACATGGATGTACTCGTTATCTTTATTCCTTTATTCCCGTTTATTGCTGCGATCATTATCGGTTTTGGCTATTTTTCCAGTCAGGTTATGGGACTGCGCGGAGAGTTGTCGAGCTCGGACGTCGCGCGAAATGCAATTTATTTGTCGTCGGTATCCGCCATTTTGTTGCTGATCGCTGATCTGGCCGGCGAAAACTCGGGATCTAAAATGGTGGGTCAATGGCTAGATAGTGGCAACTTCGTGGTGAATCTGAATTTTATTACCACGGGATTTAATGTTGTGGTGGCCGCTTTATTTTCAGTCATTCTGGTGATCATCACCGTGTTTTCAAAAAATTATGTGCATTATGAACCTGGATTCCGCCGGTTTTTCTTCGTTCTCAGCCTGTTTTCATCATCAATGTTTCTGTTGATTCTCTCAGGTAATGCCATTGGAACATTCATTGGCTGGGAGCTGGCTGGATTATGTTCCTACCTATTAATATCCTATTCATATGAACGTCCTGTTGCAGTAATTAATGCTACGCGAGTATTCGTGACCAACCGGATTGGTGATACAGGCTTTATTCTTGGCATGGCCTTATCATTCTATTTTGCCGGAACGGTGGACTGGACGAGCTTAAATGGCATGGCGGAAACTTTGTCAACACCCACAGTCACTGTCATTAGCTTGTGTTTTGTTGTCGCCGCTATGGCCAAATCCGCTCAGCTACCGTTTTCCCCATGGCTGGCGCGCGCCATGGAAGGTCCTACGCCTTCGAGCGCGGTGTTTTACGGATCGGTAATGATTCACTCGGGGGTTTTTCTGGTGATTCTGTTGCAGCCAATTATCGATAAAGCACCATTCACAATGGGATTGCTGGTGATCGTTGGCTTGGCTACGGCCATTTACAGTTATCTGGTTGGGTTGACTCAGACGGATGTTAAAAGTTCGCTGTGCTTTGCGATTACCGGGCAGCTGGGCTTGATGTTCCTCGAGTGTGGATTGGGTTTGTGGGAACTGGCCATGTGGCACATGTGCGCACACGCCATTGTCAGGTGTTTTCAGGTCTTAACCGCGCCATCACTGATAAAAAATGTTAATGGTAATCCCATGAAGCCTGCATCCCCGTTTTTTACGAATAGACGATGGTTGTATATTGCATCCATCCAGCGATTCTGGCTTGATCCCATAACGGATAGAACGCTGGTCAGACCGGTTTATGGATTGGGGCATGACCTGGACCGGTTTGATAAAAACATTATTGACCGCGCCATGGGCGATCCCGTTTCATCATTCACCGCAATTTCTTCTTTGACGCAGATCGAGAACGAAGCGCGCAGGAAGCGTGTGGATGAAATTCAGATGGAGTTTGTCCGGGGAAAAGGCATTGTCGGCAAACTTCTGGAATGGGTGGCCAACATCATGAGCTGGTTTGAAGAACGGTTGGTGCTTCGCGGAATAGGCATGGATCTGGTTACCATAGGCAGAAACCTGGGGCATGCCGCCAACATGTTTGAGTTACTGCTTCTCAAACCACGCTATCTTGTGCTTTTTGTATTTATTGTCTTAATGCTTGCTGCTTCGATCTGAGGAATCCATGAATAATGAAAATATAATCTTATGGTCTGAAATGGCGGGATTCCCCGTTTTGTCCGTATTGACGCTGATTCCCCTGATCAGCGTGATTCTGGTGATTCAGATATCCTCTACGAATGTCGCGCTGCGAATGGGCATTGGTGGAGCAATTTTGACGCTTGTTACCGCTATTTATATGCTGTTCAAGTTTGATATCGATCGTCAGGTTGGCATTCAGTTCTACGAACAATATCAAATTTTCGGATTGTCATATAGCGTCGGTGTTGATGGCACCAATATCCTGTTTGTCATGCTCACTACGGTTCTCGCGGTATTGGCGCTGATCTATACGCAGACGACACGGCGTGTTTCCGATCGGGTGCATATTGCATGTCTGCTGGGTTATGAAGCCATACTGATCGGCGCATTTACGGCCATGAACGCCATGCAGTTCTGGTTCTGGTGTTTTCTTGAATTGATACCGGTCGTGTTGATGACACTTCGAGCCGGATCGGGACAGAATCGCCGCTGGGTTGTCGCCTTGCTTTTGCAACACTGGGGAAGCGGATTGTTTATGGTGCTGACGGGGTTCCTGATGTTCGGGTTTGGTGTCATGATCAGCACCGATGTGCTTTCTTTCGATTGGCTGGTGCTGAAAGAAAATGATGTCAAGCTTGAATATGCAACGCTGATCTTTTTTCTATTATTTTTTGGTTTTGCGATACGCATGCCATTGTTTCCGTTTCACGGCTGGTTGCCGGTGCTGGCGGAACAAGGCACTGTTGCCAGCGTCAGTATTTTTCTGGTCAGTTTGAAACTGGGTGTGTATGGCGCCATGCGATTTTTGATCCCGTTGCTTCCCGATGTGGCGGAAGAATGGACATGGTTCGTTGTAGCGCTGGGGTTGGCGGGTATTTTTTACGGTGCGTTGCTGGCGCTGATGCAGATCAATATGCGCAGATTGCTGGCGTTTGCCATCATCAGCCAGACCGGGTTGCTGGTAATTGGAATTTTTGATTTCAATAAATACGGCATGGAGGGCAGTATCCTGCTATCGATCACCTATGGGCTGGCTGCGGCGGGTATGTTTTTTAGTCTCGGGATGATCTATAAACGCACGCATACCGCCTATATTCCTCGATTGGGCGGTATATATGACATGAATGCCGCGATTGCGGTTTTGTTTGTCGTCTGCGCATTGAGTACCATGGTGATGCCGGGAACACCGGGTTTTGACGGTATCCATCTATTGCTCGAGGGCACCATTAAAGGCCAGGGCTGGTTGGTTGCTATCGCCATTCTAATTGGAAACGTTCTGGCGGTCGGCTTGTTGTTACGCGCTTTTCAGCAGATATTTATCGCATCGCCCAAGCGCTACCAAGGACCATTTAAGTCAGCCATGCAAGGTGCTACGCAGCCTTCGCCCAGAAATGAATGGGCGATAGCGATAGTCATTTGCGCCATACTGATAACTGCTGGTATGCATATTTCCCCATGGCTGAACATTATCGATCAGAACATTCAATCAATCAGCGGTACTTATTCCGGCGTCGAAATTTTACAAACCGAGATGCTGGCCGCGCAGCACTCCACCACAAAGGATTATTAGCATGATCGAAGCGGATTTTCCATTTCTGAGTTTTCTTATCATTGTTCCTCTGGCCGGTGCGATTCTGACCGGGTCAATACGGAATACCGATATCGCCAAGCATATCGCGTTTTATGTGGCGATTCTGACTTTGCTGTTGTCACTTTTTACACTTATTCTGTTTGATCCTAGCTATGGCGAATTTCAGCTCGTTGAGCGATATACATGGATTCCCTTACTCAATATCGAATACCTGGTCGGTGTTGACGGCATTTCGATTTTGTTTTTGCCGATGACCGCGCTACTCACGCTGATGACGATGCTGGCTGCCTGGAATTCCGTCTCCTTGCTGACGCGTTTCCACTTTGCGCTTTTGCTGGCGCTGGAAGGCGTGAGTTTTGGAATCTTTTGCGCATTGGATACCGTGCTTTTTTTCCTGTTCTGGGAATTGACGCTGCCACCGTTCTTTTTTCTGATCGGGTTGTGGGGTATCGGTTCTCATCGCCGCAGTGCAGCGATGAAGTATCTTTTGTACATGATTGCGGGCGGCGTGCCTATTCTGTTGGCGTTTATTCTGCTGGCGTCAAATCACGCACATCATATTGACGAAATGATTCCGCTGGGACTTTCGTTTAGTTTGCCCGTGTTGTTGAATACGCCACTGCCCGATAATTTGCAGGTGATCGTTTTTGTCCTTCTATTATTGGGATTTGCTGTAAAAGCACCGCTGGTTCCACTGCACACATGGATGCCTACGGTGGCGATGGAAGGGCCGACGCATGTTGTTGCCCTGCTTGTCGGATTAAAATTGGGTGTTTACGGTATTCTGCGGTTTGCGATGCCGCTGGCGCCGGTGGCGGCGGCGGATTTCAGCTGGCTGCTGAGTGTCATTGGTGCTGTTACACTTATTTACGCCGCTTTGATTGCGTTGCAGCAGACAAACCTGCGACGCTTGCTGGCCTACTCCAGTGTGAGCCACGTAGGATTGGTCATCGTGGGGGTTGCGTCACTGACAGTGCAAGGATTGCAAGGTGCGATTTTTCAGATGATTAATTTTACCTTCATGGCCAGCGCGTTGATGTTGATCGCTGGATTCATACATCATAGAATTGGCAGTACCGAGACCATTCATCTTGGTGGACTGTCAAGCGTGATGCCCAAACTGACTTTTTTTTATTTTTTGTTTGCTTTGGCGAGTATCGGATTGCCAGGTACCAGCGGTTTTCCCGCTGAGCTGTTAATGATTATCGGCGCGCTTAACACGCATTCGATTCTTGGATTTGCCGCCTTGTCGGGCGCAATTCTGAGCGCCGCCTATATGCTGTCGTACACGCGTAAAGCTTTTCTCGGTCCTGTAACTCGCAGTGATATAAAACAGGTTTTTGATTTAAAACCAAGAGAAATAGCGTTACTATTTATTCCTGGATTGCTGGTTTTGATTTTCGGACTGTTTCCGGACTATATTCTGAATATTAATCAGTCCGCTTCGGAGGCGTGGCTGTCAAGATTGACAATCCAAGCACCTTGAAATTTTTAATGACATGGATAAACGATAATGACTACACAAAATACAGGTATTGATTATTTGCTTGAATTGAATGCCCGGCATTCGCAGGCTTTTATGGATCTTTCATCCGAACGCCGCAGATACAGGGGCGAACATCCAACCGAAATAGCGGCGCTCAAGTGTATGGACGGCAGGCTGCATTTGCCCGTGATGACACAAACCGCACTGGGTATTATCCAGCCGTTCCGCAATCTGGGCGGTAAATTCGACCTTGGTTGGCCTTTTTTTCAGAATATTATTGAACAATGGGTGCAGTATTCGATCGGACGCGGCCGGCATTGCCTTGTTTTCGTAACTTATCATTACGCGCGCGGTGATGCGCATCGTGGTTGCCGTGGCTTCAATTATGATACCAACGCGGCCAGGGATGCCGCAATAAAACTCAAGGATCAGTTTATTCGCGTTTATGGCAGAGGCGCGGTGTTACCGATTGTTTGCGGTATTGAAACCGACCTTGAAGCGCTGGTTTTACACGGCGAGGATGTCAACACTGTCATTGATCTGGCAAAAATCAAGCAATCGTCGCAACTGGAACTGGAAGAATTGCTCTATTCCTTGTATCCGACAATGCCCGAGCGGATTGTGCGAGATTTGATTCCACTCGTGCGCGGTAATATCAAGCACATTGCTGAAATTCGAGCATCAAACAGGCCTATTGAAGACGCAGAACACAAGGAATGGGTTTTGGGTGTGGGGCGTGGATTTGACTGGCTGCATGCGATTAATACGGCTTTTATTGTGGGACCGTTTGATCCAAACTTGTCCGTTGCGATCGAGACCGCGGCAAAACTCCTTAAAGGAAATATCGATGAGGGCCGCGTTGATCCAAATGGCATTGTCTTAATGACATCAGCGGCGTTTCGCGATGAGGCTGGCCCTGAGTATCATCTGGCCAGGGAAAAAGCGTTGTTTCTCAGTGAATTTGCACAGAATATTATCAGAGATAAAGTGCCGGATCTGGTACCCCATTTACAGATACTGACTGGTTTTACCGATCTGGATACGCGGAAATTTGAAGTTATTGAGCGTCTGGAAGCAGCACCGGCCAAAAAGAAAAAAATCGCATAAAACTTTCCCGGATGCAGTCTACAAGAAATCATTTCCGCTATAGCGAAAATGTGCTAATCAATACAGATCTGAAAGCGTTTGTGCAGGCTCGTTTTGCCTCAAAGCATTACGAACCTGTGACGAAATTTGTACCTGCCGGTCATTGACCGGCAGGTACTGGTTTTTTTATTTGTCGAATGCATTTCCCAGAAATCCGAAAATGTCTTGTTGCGCGCTATGCGATGACGGTTTGCAGCACCGATTGTTGTCAATATACATGATCCTATGGTGTTAAAAAGCAGGTTAAAATATTCACTTGTCACGTATAAACTCCGCTTTTTACCTGGTGCAAACGCCTCGTCCTACGGGTCAACCTCACGGCTATTTGCTACGCTTTGCTTACGTCGTCTGTTTTTGCCTTGCATCTCGACTACCTTGATTACAGTTTCAACAGTCTGTTGAGTTCGTAAATCCGACAGATTCCCGTGTTTACCTTATAATGCGTATTAACTTTTAAGCGCATCCCTAAAAATCCGGATTTCGTTACAATACTTTGTCACTCGCGAAGAATGTTTCGGTGCATCTTAATGGCATGCAGCGAAATCATTTTTTGCCTGTACTTCGTTTTGTTCAACATCTGAAGAAAGTTTGAATTTTTAGAAGCGTTCTTAAGCCATTCTTTGCAGCGGGCAGTTTGTTTTCATGAACTTATCTGTAAATCAGGAACTGAGGTTAGCGTGACGCATATTAAAAGATCGCGGGATATCCAGATCAGAAGTACTAATCTGGAGATTGACGATATCGTTTCAAAACTTAGAGCATTGCGGATTGCATCACTGGAGAGCCGCAACCGGCATGACCGGCCGCCGAAGCTGCCGTCACGCAAAATACTTGCCGGCGTCGCCGAAGGACTGAGCGCGGCGTTGTTTCCCAACCGGCTGGGATCATCCGAGTTATCGGATGAAGGTATCGATCACTATGTTGGTCACACGCTTAATGTGACGCTACGGGATTTGCTGGTGCAGATTCAGCATGAACTGCACTATAGTTCCGGACAGGAGACACTCAGTACCGAAGACCGGGATAAATCAATAGCGATCACACAGGCATTCGCCAAGCGATTGCCTAATATTCGCGCATTACTCGATACCGATATTACCGCGGCTTATGAAGGCGATCCGGCGGCGCGTAATGTGGATGAAGTTCTGGTCTGCTACCCTGGCATCATGGCAATTACGCATTATCGTCTGGCGCACGAATTGCACCGGCTGGGTGTGCCGTTGATAGCGCGGATGATTTCAGAAATTGCGCATTCGGTGACGGGGATTGAAATTCATCCCGGCGCGCAGATCGGCGGCAGCTTTTTTATCGATCACGGGACGGGGGTGGTCATTGGCGAAACCGCGATTATCGGAACGAATGTCCGCTTGTATCAGGCGGTCACCCTGGGCGCCAAGCGCTTTCCTGTCGACGAAAACGGCACGTTGGTGAAAGGCAATTTACGTCATCCTATCGTCGAAGACGATGTAGTCATTTATGCGGGAGCAACGATTCTGGGCCGCATTACTATTGGACGCGGTTCCACGATAGGCGGCAATGTCTGGCTGACGCACAGTGTGCCGCCGGGAAGCACGATCACTCAGCCGCAGACTCAGTAAAGATTTCTCTGCGAAAACGAGCAGGGAGTGTGTTGTTCAGCTTTCCGGCTTGAAAGCATTGAAATGCTCTGCGATGAGCCGGATGCCAATTTTGTCGCCGGCCTCATGATTATAATGACTGGGTACCAGCGCCAGCACGCTGTAGCCGCCCGGCAGTCGCAGCGTATAGAGAATTTCCGCACCCTTAAAGGCTTTGTTGGTAATAACCGCTTGTTGCGAACTTGTTTCGTCGTGAACAATGTCGTCGGGGCGTATTAACACATCAACCAGATCGTTTACGGCCCACTCCGGCGGAATTGCGCTGTGCAAAATACCCAGCTCAGTCTCAATCCGGTCTGTATCCATCACCCTGCCGGGCAGAAACACACCCTGGCCGATAAAATCAGCGACCGACCGGGTTTTCGGGTGATGGTATAGATTGTAAGCGGTATCCCATTGTTGAATTTCACCTTCAAACATGACGCCGATCTTATCGGCAATCGCGAAGGCCTCGGATTGATCGTGCGTGACCAGAATCGCGGTGATATGCTGCGCTTTCAGTATTTCACGAACTTCGAGACTCAAACGCTCGCGCAGACTGACATCCAGATTGGAAAACGGCTCATCCAGCAGCAGTAGCGCCGGATGCGGGGCCAGGGCGCGTGCGAGCGCCACGCGCTGCTGCTGTCCACCGGAGAGCTCATGCGGGTATTTTCCGGCGACGTTGTCGAGCTGGACAATTCTCAGCCATTCGGCAATGCGCTGCTCGCGTTCGTTGCGGGATAAACGATGCAGGCCAAAACCGATGTTGGCGGCGACATCCAGATGCGGGAACAGCGCGTAATCCTGAAAAACCATGCCGATTTGTCTTTTTTCAGGTGGTACAGCTGATTTCGCGCTGCTTATGCAATGACCATTGACCAGGATTTCACCGCTGGAGATCGATTCAAATCCGGCAATGCAGCGTAATGCGGTTGTTTTTCCGCAACCGCTGGGGCCGAGCAGACAGCCGATTTCGCCTTTGTGCAGGGTGAGCGACAAATCCTTGAGCACAGAATGCTTTCCGTAGTTTTGCCGGATGCGGTTGAGTTGCAGCAGCGCCGTCGTCATGATGTTATATTCGGATGAGGTGATTTGAGTAATCGCGTGCAGTCAGGCGAATGAAAATGCGAATGTCCTGCCATACACAGAATTACAGCAGAACGTATGTTATCAGAATGCGGCGTGGGCGGGGTGTACAGGTGTGTATTGAATGCTGTTGCCGGAAGCGTTTGCCAGCAAAAATAAAATCGTGTTTAATTCCGGGGGGGGTCTTATGTATCGTTTTGTTTTTGCGTCAGGTGTTTTTTTATATGCATATCCACTGGATCTATCTGATCATCGCTATCGTATCCGAAGTCATTGCAACGTCCGCGCTTAAGGCTGCTGAAGGATTTACCCGCTGGGGGCCTTCGCTCATTGTCATTGTAGGTTATGCTGTGGCGTTTTATCTTCTTTCGTTGACGCTGCGCACCATTCCGCTTGGCATCGCTTATGCGATCTGGTCCGGCGTCGGAATTGCGCTGGTTACGCTGATAGGCTGGATTGTCTACCAGCAGTCTCTTGATATAGCGGGAATTATTGGCATCGGTCTGATTGTCTGCGGCGTGATCGTACTCAATCTTTTTTCAAAAGCGGCAACGCATTGAGCTCAACCGGTCCGGTTTTTTGGGGGCTGTCCAGCCTGGAGATTTGGCTATGTCCGAAGAATATTTTGCAAAAAACCGTTTAGCCGCACGCATTCTCACCGCGGTTGAACGTACCGGTAACCGGTTGCCCGATCCGGCGGTGCTGTTCATTGTGTTGTTGTTTGCCGTCTGGGTGTTGTCGTGGCTGCTGTCGTACCTCACCTTCGATGTCACCGATCCGCGCAGCGGCGAGACGCTCGTTATCAATAACTTGCTGTCCGGTGCGGCGATGGCCGAATTCCTGTCGGTCATGGTGACCAACTTTTCGCATTTTCATTCCGTGGGTGTGGTGCTGGTTGCGATGCTCGGCATCGGCGTGGCCGAGCATACCGGTTTCATCCATGCCGCGTTGCGCGCGTCGCTGAATGTGACACCCGGACGGTTGTTGACGCCGATGGTGATTTTCGCCGGCATTGTCAGTCATTCGGCGGTCGATGCGGGGTATGTGCTGGTGATACCGCTGGGCGGGGTGATTTTTTATGCGGCGGGACGGCATCCGCTGGCCGGTATTGCCGCGGCATTTGCCGGCGTATCCGGCGGATTTTCGGCGAATTTCGTGCCGTCTTCGCTCGATCCGCTATTGCAAGGACTGTCGCAGGCTGGCGCGCGGATTCTTGATCCGGACATCGTGTTGAATCCCCTGAATAATTACTTTTTCACTACGACGTCATCGCTGTTGATTATAGGGCTGGGCTGGTACATTACCGAAAAGATAGTCGAACCGCGGCTGAAAAGTACGGCACTCGATGGCCAGCTTGATGATCTGCCCGCCATGAAAACACTGGAACCCCATGAACGCAGGGGATTGCGTGCGGCAGGCCTGGTTTTTCTGTCCGGTATGATCATTCTGGTTGCCACGGCATGGCCGGACGATTCACCCTGGCGGGATGAAACCGGTGATCTCACGTCGGGCGCCGCGCCGCTGATGCGCGCTATTGTCGCGCTGATTTTTCTGATGTTCTTTATACCCGGGTATGTGTACGGCATTGCGGCAGGCACCGTGAAAAGCACAAAAGATTTGATCGACGGCATGACTCGAGCGATGCACCAGATGGCGTACTATCTGGTCATCATGTTTTTTATCGCGCAATTCGTCTACGCATTCAGCCAGTCCAATCTCGGTATTCTGCTCGCGTTGCAGGGCGCGGCATGGCTCAAGGCGCTCGCGCTGCCATCAACCATTACCATCGTCGGTATCGTGCTGATTACCGCGTTCATCAATCTTTTTGTCGGTTCATCCAGCGCGAAATGGGGACTGCTTGCATCGATTTTCGTGCCCATGCTGATGCAACTCGGCATTTCGCCCGATCTTACACAGGCGGCATACCGTATCGGCGATTCGAGCACCAATATCATCACGCCGCTGATGCCGTATTTCCCACTCGTGGTGGTGTATTGCCAGCGCTATGTGAAACATACCGGCATCGGCACGCTGACGGCGATGATGCTGCCTTATTCGGTCACCTTCCTCGTTGCCTGGACGCTGTTTCTG
>JADZAR010000048.1 GCA_020852475.1 Nitrosomonas sp. | reverse complement strand
TCAGGTGTTGCTCGCACCGCCCAAAAGCCACCTGATGCTTCCCGGCATCACGTATGACGTGACGCTGGAACTGGCTGCCGAACAGGATATTGCCCACGAGGTGCGGGAAGTCTCGGAAGATGAATTGCACACTGCCGAAGAAATCATGTTGACTTCTTCAACACGGGAAATCATGGCGATTACCCATTTGAACGGCACGGCGGTCGGAAACGGAAAGCCCGGACCGAAATTCAGGCAGCTGCATCAGCTCTACCAGCAGTATAAAGCGACGCATATGCGGGGTGAAGTGTCTTGATCGCCAGAATCGTTAAGTTCTGGAAATTGAACACATGACAGAAGAATCGCTGATTAAATATCCGTGTGATTTCCCGATTAAAATCATGGGAAAAGCCGAACAGGATTTTACCGAGATAACTCTGGCGATCGTCAAGCGGCATGCGCCTGATTTTGATGAAACCACGATTGAAATCCGCTCAAGCAAGGGTGGCAACTATCTCAGCATCACATGCACGATTCGCGCAACATCCCGTGATCAACTGGATGCGCTGTACCGGGCATTAACGGATCATCCAATGATATCCGTCGTACTCTGACGGCAACATGAATCAGATAGCGAGATCGCAGACGCCAGACGTTCAACATCCGGGGTTTGTCATTAAATCCATGGGATTGGTTGATTATGATTCAGCCTGGCAGGCTATGAAAGTGTTTACTGCCGAACGTGCGCCACAAGCCGACGACGAGATATGGTTTTTGCAGCATCGGCCGGTTTATACCCAGGGCATAGCAGGAAAACCGGAACATTTGCTGGCTGAAAGTGCGATTCCGGTCATTAAGACAGACCGGGGCGGGCAGATTACCTATCATGGCCCAGGCCAGTTGATTGCCTATTTGCTGCTGGATATCCGGCGCCGTAAACTGGGCGTGCGGGAACTGGTCAGAAGAATGGAAAACGCCGTGATCCTGGTGCTGGCTGGTTACAGTATCAAGGCGTACGGCCGTGACGACGCGCCAGGAGTTTATGTTGGGTCGGCCAAAATTGCTTCCCTCGGCCTGAAAATCAAAAAGCATTTTTGTTACCACGGCGTTGCGCTGAATGTCGACATGGACTTGCAGCCGTTTTTGGCGATCAATCCGTGCGGCTATGCCGGTTTGCCGGTGACGCAAATGAAAGACCACGGCGTGTCCGATGGGCTGAATATCATTCAGGACAGACTGGCGCATTGTTTAAAAAATGAACTCACTAAAAATAGGATCGAATTGATATAACCATGACTTCTGAAATACGCCAGAAAGGCGCTGATAAAACAGCACGAAATCCGGTAAAAATCGGTGAGCAGTCAAAAGATAACCTGTTGCGCAAACCTTCCTGGATACGCGTGCGCTCCCCCAACAGTCAGGCGTTTTATGAGGTTAAGCGCATTCTGCGGGAAAAGAAACTGCATACGGTTTGCGAAGAGGCCTCCTGTCCGAACATCGGTGAATGCTTTGGCAAGGGTACGGCAACATTTATGATTCTGGGTGATCTGTGTACCCGGCGCTGTCCTTTCTGCGATGTCGCGCATGGCCGTCCCAAACCACCCGATCCCGAGGAACCGTTGCATCTGGGGCAATCGATTGCGGCTATGAAGTTGCGCTACGTTGTCATCACCAGTGTCGACCGCGACGATCTGCGTGATGGCGGCGCGCAGCACTTTGTCGATTGCATACAGGCAATCCGCCAGCATGCGCCGCACACGAAAATTGAAATATTGGTGCCCGATTTCAGAGGCAGGCTTGACATCGCGCTGGAAAAGCTGTCAGCTTGCCCGCCCGATGTGTTGAATCACAATCTGGAAACGGTGCCAAGGTTGTATAAGCAATGCCGCCCCGGCGCGGATTATCAGCATTCGCTAAAGCTGCTCAAGGATTTTAAGGCCAGGTTCCCGGCGATTCCAACCAAATCCGGTTTGATGCTGGGGCTGGGCGAAACCGATGAAGAAATTCTGCAGGTATTGCAGGACTTGCGCGCGCATGATGTGGAAATGCTGACGATCGGTCAATATTTACAGCCCAGTATCGGTCACTTACCGGTGGATCGCTACGTGACGCCGGAAGGTTTCAAGGTGTTTGAGCAGGCCGCAAACGCCATGGGCTTTACCCACGCCGCCTGCGGTCCGATGGTGCGTTCCAGCTATCATGCGGATTTGCAGGCGCATGAAGCGGGTGTTGTTTAAAGTATGTATCAGAGCGCTCCTACTGCTCCCAGCGGCGGAAAGCGTTTTTCCATCCGCTCAACCGCTCGCTGATCCGCAGGCTTTGTGATTCCAGCATCGAACCGGCGACGATGGCGATGATGCCGAGAATGGCGAAGCTGATCCAGCTGGCCAGATCAAAACGGTAGATCAATTCGAACAATTGTTGCAGCATGCCGATGAGCATGAGTGCCGCGCCGGCGAGGAAAACACCGCGCTGGCGGACACGGTAACCGTACATCAACAGACAGACACCCGCAATAATGCAGGAAACCGTCGCTGGCAATCCGTCAAAAAGCGCCAGATTGAGCGTCATGCCGAGCAGCATCTCCCAGATGGCGATGAGCCGGAAAGCACTGGCGTAGTCCTGGTTACGGCGTGACAGGTCATACACCATGGTTGCCGAAATCACCAGGCTGACCGGCAAAACCAGTGATGCGGGCAGAAACGCCGAATCGGTCAGTGCGGTCAGTGCAGAAGTGAGCGGCAATACAATCAGCAGGGCGGGAATCAACGCAATCCTGTCGAGGATGATGCGCGTTTTTGCGGCAGCCTCCAGACAGCGTGAAGCTTGTCTTAACATCAAAAAGACGCACACACACAGTACTGCGAATAAAAAGTTGTCGGGGGTATAAAGCCACAGATTACGTATCGCGAGTACTGACAACGGCAGCAATTGCAAGCCTAGGGCGAGGATGCCTTCGGATGTTTTTGCCGTGATCTGCTTATCCGCGAATACGCGTGTTGCCATCGCGACGGCAATGGTCAACGCCAGCACCATCAGACCAATCATTTGCGGATCGCGCAACGGTAGTAGCATTGTGGCATTACTGAGCAGGAACAATATGGACAGTTTGACCGCTATTTGCCGCGCCAGCACGGTGAAGCCGAGGAAGACGACCGGTATCAACACCACAAGCGCGCCGGTGCCGGTGAGCAGTGCCGTGTTCAGGCTGTCCACTGTCCACGAGACATAGTTCGGAAAATCGCCGGAATGTGTTGTGGCGATTGCGACTGTTTGGGAATAGATAAATGAACCGAGGATGGCGAAGTTGACCGGCACCGACGCCAGCGCCAGCACGAGCAGTAATCGCGCACCTTTGCTTTCTTTCAGATAATGCCCGCTGACCAGACCAATCGCCGTGAGCATGCCGGTATGGCCCAGTAACAGCAGATAGCGGAACATATCGTTGCCTTCCTGCCAGCCGCGGACAAGAAAGCTGTACATGGCGAATAGCAAAGCGGTTGCACCGAGTATGCGCAACAGCGCGGGCAGTTTTTCAGTCAACCTGCTGGTGCCGCCTTTCGCCGCAGTGTCGTTTTCATCCGGCATATCACTATGTTGCATACTGTGTGTTGTTGCATTCATTGAAGTTTTCATTATTGTTTCTCCCGAGTGAGTAGTGCGGTCAGTTCGCTGTGCAGATCACTTTGCTGTTCCTGCGTGATGAATTCATGTTCCAGCTCGTCCACATCGTCAGTCGTGCAGTTGAATGGAATGTCATCGTGATTGAGGTGCATTTCCCAGCGGTTGAAAGTATCTTCCACGATGCTTTCCGCGTCGCCGCAAGTTGAATGGATCGTTGCATCGGTTTTGTTGGTGGCCTGCTTCGCGCGCATCAGCGTCAATCGTTGTTTCATTTCGTTCAATCGCTGTGCGCTGGATTGAATGTTGCCGGTCATTTTTTCGATTGAACGCGCGTATTCATTCAGTGATTTTTGCAATCCTGCTGCCCGGTCCCGGCTTTTGTGCGAGCGGCGCAGGCATTCCAGCGCTTTCGATTCGTCCGTTTTTGCGCAGATAATCGCCCGTTCCTGCCAGCGGTGAACATTGCTTTGCTGCGTTTCCAGTTCGGTTTTTATTCTGTTTCTTTCGCGGCAGGCCTGATTCAACGCGATTTTTGCTTTGGCCATTTTGCTGTTCATTTCATTCAGTGCCGCCTGAATCACCGCATCGTGATTCTCAATTTCAGTAACAACCCGGTCAATGCGGGATATCAGGGTTGTTGACAGTCTTTTCAGTATGGACATGGTATGAGTCTCCTTTCCCTAAGCTAAGTTATGTATGCTGCGAAAAACCTGCCGGTATCCGAATTGGCGCAGGCAGTGTTTGCAGTGCTCGCATTATTCAGTTGGGAATCGTTTTTATAAACGAATTGTGTTATAGAATCATGTCCATGAACATTTGGTATATATTTAATATACTTTCTCTGGTTGCTTATCTGATAAAGGAAATAAAAACAATGCAAACCGAAGCGCTGATCGATACCTTGAAGAAAATACTGAGAAACCGGCGGCTGACCTATGCGGATCTGGCAAAAGGGCTGACTATGAGCGAAGCCAATGTCAAACGGATGTTCGCCTCGAAGCGGTTTACGCTCGACCGGCTGGAAGCAATCTGCCAATTGATGCAGATGGAGCTTTCCGATTTTTTTCAGTTTTACCAGGAAACGCGTCAACGCATCACCCGATTGACGGTTGAGCAGGAAAAAGAACTGGTGAGTGATACCCGGCTTCTGCTTGTCGCGGTCAGCGTACGCAACCGGCTGGGTCTGGATGATATCGTCAGCCGCTATCACATCTCGGAAACAGAGTGTATACAGTGTCTGGCCAAACTCGACAAACTCAAAATTATCGATCTATTGCCACAGAACCGTATCAAGCTGCGCATTGACGAAGGTTTTCACTGGCTGCCTGATGGGCCGATAGAACGATTTTTTGAAAAACAAATACAAAGCCAGTTTCTTCACGCTGCATTTTGCGGTGAATTTGAGAAGCGGCTTTTTTTGTCCGGCCTGTTCAGCGATTTTTCCATACAGGTACTGATGAACAAGATGCAAATGCTCGCACAGGAATTCACCGAGCTGCATCGTCAGGATGCGCGCCTGCCCATGGACAAGCGCCGCAACATCGGTCTCATGCTGGCCATCAGACCGTGGGAGCTGGAGGTGTTTCGTCCGTTGCGGCGTTAAAATTGAACGCTAAATGCTTACATACTTCATGTATGTTCCGCTTTTTCGTTCAATTTTTCCTGCACTGCATCCTTTAATCGAGATCTTGTCTTGAATGGATTCCCGGAAGGATGTCGATGAAGTGTCATTCAACCGGGTCAGATACAATCTCGAAATCGTGCGTGATTTTCACTGTAGATTTGAGCATGATGGATGCCGAACAGTATTTTTCCGCAGACAGGTGAATAGCCCGTTCGACTTGCTGCGGATTCAGATTTTTGCCCGTGAGTATGAAATGCAAGTGAATATGCGTGAAGACTTTCGGATCGGTTTCCGCGCGTTGTGCTTCGATGTTGACAACGCAATCGGTGACTTCCTGACGCGCTTTGCGCAGGATAAAGATGACATCAAAAGTTGTACAGCCGCCGAGTCCCATCAGCATCATTTCCATCGGACGCGGCCCTTTGTTTTGTCCGCCAGCCTCGGGCGCGCCATCCATCAGAACCTGGTGTCCGCTGCCGGATTCGGCGAGAAAGCTGACATTACCTTGCCAGCATATGCGAGTTTTCATGGTTTTATGCGAAATATGGAATAGAAAGTAATTAGTTGACTGTGTTGAATAGGGCAATAAAAAAGCCGGCGGTTTGATGCGCCGGCTTTTTCTGCTTAATCTTTGCTTAGTTCAGTGACAAAATGAAGTCAGCCAGAACTTTGGCGTTATCATCGCTGACCATTGGGTTTGGTGGCATTGGAACCGGGCCCCAGACGCCGTTGCTGCCGCCCTTGATCTTGCCGGCCAGATAAGCAGAAGCGTCATCTTGACCTGCATATTTTGCGGCGATCTCTTTCAGCGCTGGACCAACCAGTTTGGTGTCAACGTTATGGCAATTCAGGCAACCGCTGCTTTTCGCCAGATCTGCGTCGGCTTGTGCGTTGGCTGCGAGTAACAATGCTGATGCTGCAAACATACTTACTAATACTGCTCTCATTTTGTTTTTTCCTTTTTAAAAATTATTAGGAATAGCTATTCTACCCTGAACTTTACAGAAGTGCAGCAGTTCATGTGGATCAAAAAAATAAACAGTGGTCAATCCTTCTGCGCTGAAAACCTCAATCACCCTGGATTACTGCGTGATCTGCAAGTGGAGCGTTGATAAGACAAAAAGGTAAATCAACAAGTTCCGCAGGCAGGAACGACCTGCCCGGGTCAAGTCTGAGAAACCCGCTATCCTGTCGCGTCGGCATATAAGTCATGCGCATCCGAATCCGTGATGGTTACCGTGATCCGGTCGCCTGCATGCAATGCATTGGGCGGGTTGCTGATATAAACCAGCCCATCGATTTCAGGCGCGTCGGCGGTGCTGCGCGCAATCGCCTGATTGTTTTCGACATGATCGACCAGAACGGTCATGGACCGGCCGATTTTTTCAGTCAGCAACTCACGACTGATGGTTTCCTGCAATTGCATGAAACGTTCAAGACGCTCCTGCTTGACTGCTTCCGCAACAGCGCCAGGCAGCGCATTGGCCGCCGCGCCGTCGACCGGAGAATACTTAAAGCAGCCGACCCGGTTCAGCCGGGCGGCTTGCAGAAATTGCAGCAATTCTTCAAACTCGGCTTCGGTTTCACCCGGAAAGCCGACGATAAACGTACTGCGCAATGTGATGTCCGGACATATTTCGCGCCATCGCTGAATGCGCGCCAGATTATTCTCGGCGCTGGCGGGCCGTTTCATCGCCTTGAGGACGCGCGTACTGGCATGTTGCAGCGGGACATCGAGATAAGGCAGAATTTTTCCCTCAGCCATCAAAGGAATCACTTCATCCACATGTGGATACGGATACACGTAATGCAGCCGCACCCATACGCCGAGCTCGCCGAGCGCACAGGCCAGTTCGGTCAAACGTGTCTTGATCGGTCTGCCCTGCCAGAAACCGGTGCGATATTTGACATCCACGCCATACGCGCTGGTGTCCTGCGAAATAATCAGCAATTCCTTGACGCCTGCATTGACCAGGTTTTCGGCTTCCTGCAAAACCTGATGGATGGGCCGGCTGACCAGATCGCCGCGCATGGAAGGAATAATGCAGAATGTGCAACGATGGTTGCAGCCTTCTGAAATTTTGATGTAGGCGTAGTGCTTGGGCGTCAGGCGTATGCCTTGCGGCGGGATCAGGCTGGTGAACGGATCATGCGGTTGCGGCAGGTGCGCATGAATGGCGGACATGACTTCGGGTAGTGCGTGCGGACCGGTAACCGCGAGCACCTGAGGATGCGCCTGTTTAATGACATTGCCGTCCTCTTTTGCGCCAAGACAGCCGGTGACAATAACCTTGCCGTTCTCGGCAAGCGCTTCGCCAATCGCGTCCAGCGACTCTTCCACCGCGCTGTCGATAAAGCCGCAGGTGTTGACGACAACAAGATCGGCTGCGTCATAGGTTGGCGAAATCTCATAGCCCTCCGCCCTGAGTTGCGTCAGAATCTGTTCGGAGTCAACCAGCGCCTTGGGGCAGCCGAGTGAAATAAAACCCACGCGGGGTGCGGTTTGCGCAGTTGTTTGTTTTTGTGATGACATGAAGAAAAGGTTGAGTGAATAAAGAAAACATGCAATGTTAGAATTTTAACCGATTCGATGTGAAAGTTATTTTTAATCTTGCGAGCTTTGCGGGAAAGGAGAAGTTGAATGGACATGCGTAAACAGAATGATCGGCGTATCTTGTCGGGGCTGTGCGGTGCAATTATTGCAGGACTGCTATTATCAGGTCTTTTTCCACCGTCAGCGCAGGCACAGGTGGATTGCGACGCATTGCCGCATTGGGTTGCACTTGAGAATGGTTTGCAAATGAATCAGAAACATGTGTTCTGCGGTGAATGGGATCGCAACCGGCCGAAAGGCTTTCATTCACGCCCGGAAGGCGTGAATCCCGCGACGGTGGCGGAATTTACCGTTCAGGACAAAGCCAATGCGGCGGGTGTGTACACCGGAAGGTGGTCGTATAAAGCCCATCCCGGCAGAAACAAGTTTTCCTCTATGTTTCCGGATGGCTGCTCGGTCGAGCAGGTGCTGAATTCCATTGCCCATGCCGCCGGTCATCAGCGCAAGTGCCCTGCCGGAGCACCGGACTGGACAGTATGTGGTTTCAATCAGCCCGATGCCACAGCAGGCGAGACTGAAAGCGGGAAATATTGCGGCGTCAGCAATCAACGTTTTACCATCGGTTTTGCGCCGCCTAAAAACGGCAGAATCAATACCGCTTTTCCCTTGTTCGAGTAAGCATAATGACTACATCCACCTGTACATGGCCCGGCCGTATTCCGGGTGACCCGATGCATGATCGCATCATTGCTTATCTGACCGTGGATATTCAGCAAAGCCCCGTTTGGGCGGATGAACTGCTGCAACATCTCAGTGCGGTGGCATCGGGCGCACTGCCCGCGTGGGAACGTCCCGGCAACGCCTACTGCCTGTATGTGTATCCGGATCATGTGGAAATCGAAGATGACTACGGCGATGCTGCCGGACAAAACATGCGGATTCCGCTGGCGACATTTACCGCCGCCGTACAAGCCTGGCAGCGGGCGATAACAGACGGCCTGAAAAATCGACAAGAAGCACACGGCAAAGCCACGGAGGAATAGCAGAATGAAAAGCTATTGGCTTGCCCTGCTGACAACGATTGTTTTCTGCTGCTCCGCCGTTGCCGCTAGTCCATCGGTGGATGTCAGATTGATCGGTACCTGGCAGGGCGAATACGATGAAGAGGACGGTGCGCTGAAAAGCTGGGTGCAAACGCGCAGCGAAAACGGCACATACCACATCAAATTCCGCTTTGTGGAAACTGACGGCGTTGTACACCATCGCGCCGAGGCAGGCAAATGGTGGGTCGAGAACAATCTGTTTTACGAGATAGCGCCATCCTGGATGACGCAGCCGGACGTGTATCAGTACCGCTTCCAGGAAGACGGGTGTATCGAATTTTTAGGCTATGTAACAATTAATTATTGAATTGATTGTCCAATGTGCATCGAGGTTCAGAAATGAAGGTGTACACAATGAAAACAATGGAATTCAAAGCTTGGATGAAATCAATAGAACGCATGAG
>JADZAR010000047.1 GCA_020852475.1 Nitrosomonas sp. | reverse complement strand
TCTCCTTGTTCAATAGCGCGGGGATCTCTGTCTTTATCGCTACGCTGTCGTCTGGCGCGTTAGGCATGATCAGATGAAAATCACCGGCATGGCCATTGACAAGCCTTGCTGAAGCAACATCCCAGAAGCTATTGTTATTTATTCGTGCGCCATTCTCATTTCTTCCAAGGTATAATGCGTCAAAATCTTTACCTTCAGATATGGCAGCAGCATTTAAAGAATCCCTAAATTCTTGGCTTTTTAAAAATTCACCTATCTGTGTATTTGCGATTGTTTTTATAGTAGAGCCGTCTGCCAGATTTTCCGCGATATCTCTTGCCGCGTAACTCCTTACACCTCTATCAGAATCAACAATCTCACCAATTCCTCCGCTATAAAGCAATAAAGTTGAATTTCCAATACCTGCATCCACAGAATTTGCAAGCGTTTGGAGCTCACTAACCGACATCGGATTACCTACATCAATACGGGCTGTAATTTGATCTATTGCAGTACGCGCATCCATTCTCAGGATTCCTATAACAAATTTGAAGCAAAAATAACTGTTACTGATTCAACATACTTTCGATTTGCTGAGAAACCATAAGCATCCAAGGCTTCTTCGATTAACGGAAATAGTTTGGGTTTATCTGACTTCAAATGCGATGGACCATATATTTCTACTACACGCCATTCAATTCGACAGGGTTCTTCTCCTGGTTCAAGTTGTTCTTTTCTTTTCTGCTTTACTATCTGAAAAGCAGAAAAATTTATTTCCTCGCCATTTATATTCAAATTAAACTTGGTAGGAAATTCCGGCCCACCTTCATCCACTCTTTTTAGAATAATTTTCCTTTCTCTATCAATAGTTTGACGTTCCGGTAATTTCCCTTCAATTTCTATCTTCTCATTCACGAAACCCATGTAATTTATCTCCTGTCCAGTTTATATCCTGATTACAATTTCCCAAGTTGGGCCATAAATCCAATGCAATCCGCATCGATACGCGTTTTGATTTGACTGATTGCGGTCAAAGCATCCATTTTCAGAAGCTCCTACAAGTTAGGGGCAAAGGTAACTGTTACAGATTCAACATTCTTCCGACTAGAGGCAAAACCATAAGCATCCAAAACTTCTGCGATTAGAGGAAATAACTTGGATTTATCTGATTTCAAATGAGATGGGCCATATATTTCGACTACACGCCATTCAATTCGATACGGTTTCTCCTCAGGTTTACGTTCTTCTTTCATTTTCTGACATATTTTTTGAAATGCTGAAAAATTAATTTCTTCACCATTGATATTTAAATTAAAATCGAGCGGCGTATCCGGTACTCCCCCTCCCACTTTCTTGAGAACAATATTCCGCTCTCGGTCAATCGTTTGAAATTCCGGTAATTTCCCTTCAATCTCTATCCTCTCATTCACGAAACCCATGTCATTCATCTCCTGTCCAGGTTGTATCCCGATTATAATTTCCCAAGTTGGGCCATAAATTCAATGCAATCCGCATCGATACCCCGTCAAAACGGCAACCGCTGAAATACCCGTAAATTCCTTGCACCTGAAATCTTCAGCGGAACAGCCTTAATCCGTCTCGTAAAAAGCCATGATCTGCATCAAAAAAGCAGAACATGTTTTGAAAATTACGGATATTTTGAATAACGTTTTAATCTGTGAATATCGACTGAGGCGTTCATCCGCTTCGAATGCAACCTGGGCAAATGAGCGACGCGGATTCCTTAACATCGCCGGAAGCAGCAAAAAACGGTTATACCAACCCCGTCGTTTCAGTTTTTCACTTCAAAGCGCAGGAAATCGTTCAGACGGTTTGACTCAACAATCTCGTCATGAGGAGCCAGCAGATACTTCCAAGGCTTTGTGCCGATCATCACAGCGTAATCAGATGCGTGTTCACACCAGCGAACTGCTGCAGCGGCCTTGACCTGAACCTCCTGAACATTAATGTCGACACGCGCTTTAGTCTCCACCATCAAGATGGCCGTATCCGTCTCGGCTACGAAATCAGGGATGTATTCCGGCTGCTCGATGCCAAGCTTGTAGTAGATCTGGAACTGCCCCTTCGCGGGCTTGAGCCACTTCAAGGCATCGCGCTCAAGGATGATGGCGAAGCGCCGCTCGGTATCCGAATCGAACTTCTGCAGCGGATACAGACAACGCTCGAAGCCACCGAACAGCATTTGTTTGATGCGGCTGGGATCAAGCACGGTTTCGCGAAAATGATGCGCCGTCTGGCCTGCCGTGGCGGTGTAGTTGCACGGTTTGAGTTCGGTAAAGCCGCGACTGACCTGTACCACGTACTCGGTCGCTTCTTCCCAGAAGTGCGCCATCATCTGCGCGTGGATTTCCCGTGCAATCAAGCGGCGATCACGATCGAGAACGCTGATGGTCTCATCTTCGGACAGATAGCCGCGCAGATGTTGCACCATCTGGCTTGCAAGATCGTAGAGCAAATCGGCGTGAGTGAAATAGTCGATGTCATCGAAGTCCACCAGGGCTTGGACGATGGTGTCCTCCGGGCGTTGTTCTTTGAACCCGGCCTCGGCGGCCAGGGTGAACTGCTCGTGGGTAGCGAGCATCTGCCCGACGATCTCACGACGCCCCGGCTGAAGATGGAGCTGACTCACGTCCAGCTTGAAGGCATGGAAACCCGTCGTAACCTCGCCAGTCGGCGCCACGGTGATACGCGGGATGTCGATGGTCTGCTGCACCACGATCTCGGCGGTCTTGGCCACTACGGTGGACAAGTCGAGTGCGGGAATCGCTTCATCCATACCCGCCAGCAGACCACTCTGCAGCGGCTTCAGCCGTTCCGTCACTTCCGCGAGGATGACCGATTGCACTTCAGGTTTGAGCAGCGCACTACTGGTGGGCACCAGATCACGCTTGACCGCGTAATTGCCGATGACCTCCATGACCACGCGCGCGGCCTGCTTCTCCGCCGCCGTGGTGAACACCGGCTGGGGCGCGGGGGCTGCCACGCCACGGTCAGTGGCCAAAGCTCCTGTGATGACGACCGGCGTTTCCGTCAAACCAAGACGCGCCGCCGCCCCGGATTCGACTTGCACGCTGATCTTCTGATCGGAGGCAGCAGGCGCATCGAGTATGAGTTGCTTCAAACGGATCGGCGAATCGCTCCGGTTAGCTTCGTTAATGATCTCCTGAAACTTGTCGTGCGCGACGATGTTCAAGCGATCCACCGCCGCAACGCCCGTGCGTCGGCCATAGGGCAGGCGCAGGCCGCGCCCGATACTCTGCTCGATCAGCGTGCGCGCATTGGCCGCGCGCAACGGCACGATGGTGTAGAGGTTGGTCACATCCCAGCCTTCCTTGAGCATGTTGACATGAATCACGATCTCCGTCGGCTCATCCACGCTCTCCACGGCCAGCAGGCGCGTGATCATGGCTTCTTCTTCGCTGCCTGAGCGGCTGGAATCCACCTGGATCACCTTGCCCCGGTAACGCCCCCCGTAGAAGGCTTCCGACTCCAGCAGCACCAGCAATTGCGCCGCGTGCGCGATGTCGCGCGCAATCACCAGCATGAAGGGCTTAACCGGCTTGACACCGTTCTCACGGGCGTAGGTCAGCAGCTCCACCTTGGTAATTTCGTGCAACCGCACACCATCTTCCAGTTTGATCTTCTCAACGTCCTCCGGCGTGTGCGCCGAGGCCGAGAAGTTACGCTGGGTCACAACGGCAGGCTCCTTGACAAAACCATCTTCCATCGCCCGCGCCAGCGGATAGTCCATCACCACATTCTTGAATGGCACCGGCCCCTTGCTCGATTCTACGAAGGGGGTTGCCGTCACCTCCAGACCGAACAATGGCTTGAGTTCGTTGATCGCCCGCATTCCGGCTTGCGCCCGATAGCGGTGCGATTCGTCCATCAGCAACACGAGATCAGGCAAGCTCGCCAGATGATTGAAGTAGCTGTCGCCCAGCACTTCTTTCATGCGCTTAATGCGCGGCTCGCGCCCGCCACGTACTTCGGAATTGATTTTGGCGATATTGAAGATGTTGATGCGCACGTCGTGAGCGAAGCCCATGGAATAATCGTCAACCGCTGCGCCGGTCTGGTCGTAGTTGTCGCCGGTGATGATCAGCGGCGGTTGCTGCGCAAACTCGGCAATGCCCCTGAACACGTACTTTGGTGTATTGATTGTAAAATCCGCAATCAGCTTGTTGTAGATCGTGAGATTCGGCGCGAGCACGAAAAAATTGTTGATGCCATACGCCAAATGGAGGTAAGCGATGAAAGCGCCCATCAACCGCGTTTTGCCGACACCGGTCGCCAGCGCAAAGCACAGTGAAGGAAATTCACGCTCGAAGTCTTCCAGCGTAGGGAACTGCGCCTTGAGCGTGGCCAGTACCGCCGGGACATACCGATCCTGTGTCAGCATCTCCGGCGCGGCATCCAATGCTTGTTTCAACTTGGCCAATGATTCGGCTTGCGGCGGGCGCAGCGACAAGCGTCCTGTAATATGGTTTTGGATGCGGACACTCATGCTTCATTCTCCTTGTTGTCCAGCAGCTTCAGCATGCGGTCAAAGTCGCTCTCGAATAGCCTGTCCTGCACGATGCGGTATTTTTCAAACTCAGCTTCAGCATGAGTGCGTGCGATTTCCGCCGTGACCTTACCGGCATCCTGTAATACCTCACGATCGGTCATTTCAATGAATCGGTTTAATCGAATTTCCCAATCCTGCATGGTCATGGGCATCTTGTTCTGCGCCATCAACTCGGCCATATCCAGGTAGGCGTTCACCAGCCGGGAAAGCTGAGCCATTTCGCTTTCGCTCAGGTAATTTTTAGCAATAACCACGTCAAACTTCTGAATTTTTCCACGTGGCGCATCCTTCCAAGTGGTCAACCCCATATTGGGCTTTTCCGCATCCGCACGTGCGACGATGACTTCCGCCGCCGTCTGTCCATGAATGGCCCAATGCAGTTTATTCTGCACGGTGGCGAAAAATCGTTTGGTGGCCTGTGCAGCCACATCGTAATCAAGCGACGTGGCATAAAGATCGGTGATTTTTTGATAGAACTTGCGCTCCGAAAGGCGAATCTCACGGACACGCTGCAGCTGTTCCTCGAAGTATTGATCTGTCAGGACAGAGCCGCCTTGTTTCAGGCGCTCCGCATCCATGGCCCACCCCTTGATAGCGAATTCCTCGACTATGCCCGTGGCCCACTTGCGAAATTGCACCGCCCGTTCGGAATTGACCTTGTAGCCCACCGCAATGATGGCGGCCAGATTGTAGTGCCTGGTGTCATAGTTCTTGCCGTCGGCGGCAGTTATCCGAAATTTTCGGATAACTGAATCTTGCTGCAGCTCGTTGTCTTCAAATACTTTTTTTAGGTGATAGTTGATGGTGCGCACATCCACATCATAGAGCGTGGCCATCATCTTCTGCGTCAGCCAGACATTCTCGTCGGCATAGACCGTCTCCACGCCGCCCTGGCCGCTGGCCGCCACAAAGGTCAGATACTCCGCCGCCGAAGAGCGGACGATGGAGACTTCTTTCTTTTTCTTCGCCATCACGCCTCCTCCCCATCGCCAAACAGATCGGCGATGCGCCCATCCGTCTTGGTTCGTCTTCCTTGGCTCACCGCAGGCTCGGCCGGATCGGGTTGCACCATCGGCAGATTCGCGACATTCAGACTGTAATCGTCATGCCCCCATTCGCAACGCGCCAGCACCATTTTGGGGATTTTTTTCAAGGTCAAGTTCGGCCAGCGCTCGGCGGCTTGCACCGAACTTACACCATGGAACGCCGAACAGCATACCAGCAGCGTATTCCCCCCTCCCCCGCAACCGGGGGAGGGGTCGGGGGAGAGGGCGACCTCATCGGACAGCGCCTGCAACTGGTCGGCAGAGAGATTTTGCGTGGTGACGTAGATGAAATCGCGTTCGCTGGAATGGCCGTGCTGCCACCAGCGGGTTTCCGACGGCGCGTAGCTGAAGCCTTCCAGCTTCGCCAGCGCCTCGGCCAACTGTGCCGCGTTGTACTCGGGATTAATCACCGGATTGCCCCAGCGATCGTTGACAATCAGCGTGGGCGCCAGCCGGTAATAGCGAAAACCGCCGCCGCCCTGCCAGTTCACCGCTTTGGAAATGCCGCCTTGATCGTCGCCATCGATGACTTTTTTCAGGCGCGGAATGATGTGTGTGTGGCAATGCTCACCCAACTCGACCATGATCCAGCGGCGGCCCATTTTGTGCGCCACCGCGCCGGTCGTGCCGGAACCGGCGAAGGAATCGAGGACGAGGTCGCCGGGATTGGTGGCAAGGGTAAGAACTCGCTCAATTAGTCGCTCTGGCTTAGGCGTTGAGAAAACCGATACGTCATTGAAAGCAAGTGCTTCTTGCTTGGCTTCTTGATTATCCCCCACTTCATTTCTGAACCAGATTGTCTTCGCACTTACACCTTGTTTTACCTCTGAAAGAAACCGCTTAACAGCAGGTACATTGTTCCCAGACTCACCAAACCAAATGCGGTTGTCAGCAATTGCTTCTTGCATTCTGTCCGGTGTGTAATACCAACATCTTCCTTTTGCAGGCCAGAGCTTTCGTCCTGATGGCGTGGTTAATTCGTAAAGATTTGGCGATGTTCCTGTTCTTGCAAATTGAGCGCCTCTTTGCCCTCCAGATAGACTGATGGTTGCATCAACTGCTTTCCAAGGACCTCGTGGGTCGTCATCAAGATTTTTGTAACGCCCATCCATTTCATCTGTTCTAGGCAACAAATTTGGCATCCAAATCAGCTTCTGCTTTGCATACACCAGAACAAAATCATGACTGTCTGACAGCCATTGAGCATTTCCTTGAGGAGAGTACTTCTTTTCCCAAATTGCACTACTGACGAAATTCCCCCGCCCAAACACCTCGTCGCACAACACCTTCAAATAGTGCGCTTCGTTGTCATCAATCGTGATCCACAACGAACCATCCTCCGACAATAACCGCCGGATAATCTCCAGCCGGTCGCGCATCAAACCGAGCCAGATCGAATGCTCCAGCCCGTCGTCGTAATGCGTGAACGCACTGCCGGTGTTGTACGGCGGATCGATGAACACACACTTCACCTTGCCGGAGAACGCCTGCTCCAAAGCTTTGAGCGCCAGCAAGTTGTCACCGAAGATCAGCCGGTTGTCGAAGCTGTCGTTGTCCGACACCCGATGCTTGGCGTGATACGACAGCGCAGGGTCTTCCAGCAAAATGCGCGGCTCCAGCTTGGGCCGCTTGTCCTTGCCGATCCAGGTGAGTTCGAGTTTTTGTTTGCTCATGCTTGCGTTTCCTGTCGCTGCGCCAGCCGTTGCAAGGCGTGCTCGCGTTCGCGTTCCAGTTCGTGTTTGAGTTCTGCTTCGCTGGGCAGATAAGGCAGGTATTTGGCGGCAAACAATTGCTGTTGTTCCGCCAATACGGAATAGCGCACCACGGCTTCGCTTTTTTCGCTGCACAACACCAGACCAATGGTAGGATTGTCGTCCGCACCTTTGATTTGCTCGTCATACAGACGCACATAGGTATCCATCTGCCCCATATCCTGATGAGTAAGCCTGCCCAGCTTCAAGTCCACCAGCAAAAAGCATTTAAGCTTGTAGTTGTAGAACACCAGATCGAGATAAAAATCTTCATCGGCAAAACTCACGCGCTGTTGGCGAGCGACAAAGGCAAAGCCGCGCCCCAGTTCCAGCAGGAAATTTTGCAGATTGTCCATAATGGCCTGCTCCAGATCGCCTTCCAGAAAGTGGCCGGTACCGAGGTTGAGAAAATCCAGCACATAGGGATCGCGCAGGAAATCTTTGCGGGTTTCAGCCAAGGGAGCAGTATGTTGCGCCGCTTCAGCCTCGACCAGCGCCTTGTCCTTGCTGCTCAACAAACGTTCGTAATAGAGCACACCGATTTGCCTATCCAATGCACGGCTGCTCCAGTTCTGACTAATGGCTTCGCGCAAGTACCACTCGCGGGCAGCGGGATTTTCCACGCGCAGCAACGTGCGGTAATGCGTCCAGCCCAATTCAAGACGCACTGCGTCTCGAATCGGAAAAGCTTGGTAAAACCGGCGCATATTGCGCAGATTACTGACGTCAAACCCCTTACCAAAAAGTTCTGTGAGGCGGGTGGATAGCTCAGCCAGCTGGCGTTGGCCATAGGCGGCCCGCACTTGTCCCTGCTGCTCGTGCTCGACGATCAGACGGCCAATTTCCCAGTAGCTGGCCACCATCGCCTGGTTGACGCTTTGGCGTACCTGGCTGCGCGCCTGCTGAACGATCTCGGCAATCCGACTGGCCAAGGATTCCAGGATGTCGTGTTGCGGGCTTGGAGTCTGCTTCATTTCAATGCCCATTCTTCATGCAGGACGAGCAATTCCGGATTTTGGTGCTTATTCTTCCCGATCCGGGTGAATTCGAGTTTTTGATCGCTCATGTCAGTTTCTTCTCTGCGGCATGGGGCAATTGTTGCAATGCAGGGTTGCCCAGCAAGGATTGCATTTGGGTGATGGCGATGGTGTTGAGCTGCTGCAAACGTTCAGAGGCAGCCATGCCCTGATGGATCAGCACGGCGTTGAGGCCTTCCAAGTTGGACAACACCACCAGTTGTTCCAGCGTGGCGGCATCGCGCATGTTGCCCGCTTGATCCGGGTTGGCTTGCCGCCAATGGGCCGCGGTCATACCGAACAGGGCAACATTGAGCAGGTCGGCTTCGCTCGCATAGACCACGCCGATTTGCGCTTTGGTAAGGCGTAGCGGAATCAGCCGTTCCTTGATGGCGTCGGTATGGACTTTATAATTGACCTTGGCCAACATGCGCTGAAAATTCCATTCCAGCGAGGCGGCACGGGATTCTTCGTCCTTGAGGCGCTGGAATTCCTTAATGAGATAGAGCTTGAACTCCGGGCTAAGCCAGGAACCGAACTCGAAAGCGATGTCGCGATGGGCGTAAGTGCCGCCGTATCGTCCGGCCTTGGCATACAAGCCGATGGCTCTGGTGGCTTCGATCCACTTTTTTGCGGACAAAAAGAAACTGTTGCGTCCTGCTTCATTTTTAATTCCCTCGAATTCGAGGGAATTAAAAACCGGATTATTAAGTTGTTCCCATACGCCGAGAAAGAGCACGGTATCTTTATTTTTCAGCCATTGCTCGATGAGTGCGCCACCGCCATCAAAATTTTTGACCATGCCGGTGAGTGAAATATAGTCCTGCTCATGGCGGGCGACGATGGCGATTTCGCTTCCCTTGACGGTGATAACGCGGCTTTTCATAGCAATTCCCATTCGACGTTAAACAGCGTGTGTTCTTCCACTTGCCGGGCGATATCACGCAGCAGTGCGGCCTGACCAAATTTCATATGTTGTCGTCTATTCGTATATATCAGGTTAATTCAAAAACATCGATGCGAATGATCGCATGAAGTCAGACGCTGATCATATCATCCAGAATTCAACAACTCCCAATATCGCGCCAGCCGCTATCACGGTCATGATGTCGAGCCTGTATTTCCACAGCGCAATAAAAGCCGCCACGGCAAGAAAAAGAGGATACAGCTGTAAATTATCCAGAATCGCGGTTGCGGCAGTGCCATGCGGCCAGAAGGTATGCCAAGCGAAAAACACGGCGAGATTCAGTATCACGCCGACTATCGCTGCGGTTATTCCTGTCAGCGGCGCGGTAAAATGCGGCTCGTCGCGCGTTGCTTCCACCAGTGGGCCACCGGCCAGTATGAACAGGAATGAAGGCAGGAAAGTAAAAAAAGTGGCGACGCCGGCGCCGGCGATGCCCGCCCAGATCGTGTTATCGAACACGGCCTTGGCCATTCCGCCCAGATAACCGATCCAGGTGACGATCATGATCAAAGGCCCCGGCGTGGCTTCGCCCAAAGCCAGTCCATCCATCATTTGCGCGGCGGTCAGCCAGGCGTATTGATCAACGCCGCCCTGATAAACATACGGCAGAACAGCATAAGCGCCGCCAATGGTCAGGAAGGCGGCCTTGGTGAAAAAATAGCCCATTTCAAGCAGTTCGGATTGACCGCTGATGCCATACATGACCGCCAGCCAAAGCGCAATAAAAGCGCCAAGCGTCAAACCGAATTTACGCCCTGTAAACCGAGCATGCGCGGGAACCGGCGTATCGTCGTCGATGAGCGCCGCGCCATACCGGTGATGGGCGGCATCGTGCCGACCGCCCGCCTTGAATTTTTCCGGCAGAATTTTTCCGCCTATAGCACCCAAAATCGCCGCTGCCAGCACAATCCACGGAAAACCGATCTTGAAAAAGAAAATGGCGATAAAAGCGCATGCCGCCATACACCACAGCAGCGTATTTCTCAGCACGCGGACACCGATGCGCCAGGCGGCGAAAAAAACGATGGCCACCACGATTGGCTTGATGCCATCGAAAACCGCCTTGATCAGCGGCATATCGCCATACGCCAGATAGAGGCCCGCCAGAAGCGAGAGCAGCAAAAACGCCGGCAGAAAAAACAGCACACCGGCCACGATACCACCGCGAACGCCGTGCATCAGCCAGGCGATATAGATTGCCAGTTGCGTCGCTTCGGGGCCGGGCAGCAGCATGCAGTAATTCACGGCATGCAGAAAACGCCGTTCGGAAATCCATCGGCGCTTTTCCACCAGTTCCTGGTGCATGATCGAAATCTGCCCCGCCGGGCCGCCAAAACTGATCAGGCCCAGCTTGAACCAGTACCGGCAGGCTTCTTTCATGGAAACGCGCCCGGCAGGGAAGTCATGATCCGCCATGAGGTAATCCGATGTTAGTCATTCCATGTATTCCATACTGTGTTCCATGCCCGGCCGGAAAATGCGCCGCGAGCGACTCCATCCCCCGTTTTTTCTCGCGCATAGTAGCAGATAACCTGAGCAGCCACTGCGTCGCGCAAACATGCAACAGGCAAATAGCTGGAAATGGCCGGATCGGAATCGTTTACAATAACAGAGCATAATGCGATATAACCAGAAGTATCAGCAATAGAATTCGTGATTATTTCTTGAGGGCGTCTCTAAAAATTCAAAATTTTAAGCAGAAAATGAGCAAAACGCGGCGCGACTAAAAAATGTTGACGCAGCATAGTTTTGATATGTAGGGAACATTTTTTGTGAGTAACAAAGTGTTGTAACGAAGTTTGGATTTTTAGAGATGTCCTTGAACGTCAAATGAACAGGTAAGTCATTTTGAAAATTTTTCCTTCATCGATCCAGCTTCAGACCGGTCAGGGTATTTCGCTGCACGACCTGATGCCGGATCTGAAAAAAACGATTGCCCGCTCCGGCATACGCAACGGCTTTGTCACTGTCACCTCGCAGCACACCACCACCGCGATTGCCATTAATGAACACGAACCACGCCTGATAGAAGATATCAAAGCTTTCCTGACACGCCTGATTCCACCGCGCGACCGTTATCTGCATAACGATATCGCGTTGCGCGACTGCCCGCCGGATGAGCCCGAAAACGCGCATTCACATCTGGCAGCGATGCTGCTGGGCAGCTCCGAAGTCGTTACGCTGGCCGATGGCGAAATGGTGCTGGGGCAATACCAATCGGTGATGCTGTACGAGCTCGACGGCCCACGCATGCGCCGGGTCAGTGTGCAGGTTTACGGAGAATAACGTCATGCCGCACTGGATCGGCATGATACGCATCTGGCGCATTCATTATGTTTGAACTCTACCTCGATACCGCCGACATCGGCCAGATCAGCCGTTTCAGTGCCTGCCTGCCGGTGCGCGGCATCACCACCAATCCGTCGATTCTGGCCAGAGCAAACACAGGCCTGGCCGCGTTGCTACCCGGTGTTGCCGAGGTACTGGGAGAAAAAGCGCGACTTCATGTGCAGGTCGTCAGCGAAAACGCCGATGCAATGCTCGCTGAAGCGATCAGCCTGCGCAAACTGCCCTATAACATCGTCGTCAAAGTTCCGGCTACCGAAGCAGGATTTACCGCAATCCGGAAAATGAAAGCGCAGCACATCCCGGTGCTGGCGACGGCGATTTACAGCGTCCAACAGGGATTTCTGGCCGCACTGTGCGGCGCCGATTATCTGGCGCCCTACGTCAACCGCATTGATGCCACCGGCGCAGACGGCATTGGCGTTGTCGCCGATCTGCAAGCATTGATCGACCGGCACCAGTTCCCCGCCCGATTATTGCCCGCCAGCTTCAAAAACACCCAGCAGGTGCTTGGCGTACTGCGTGCCGGCGTATCCGCTCTAACGCTTCCGGCGGAAATCGCCGAAGAAATGCTCGCGCATCCGGCCGTGCAGCCCGCAGTGGATCGTTTCACCCACGATTGGCATACGTTTTTTGGTCAAACATTACCACACGATAGCTGAAGGTAAATTTGATTATCCTTTTGGAATAATTTTTTGCGCACGGTAAAATACCACGCGTACTGGCTGCAGGGTTTCTCTGAAAACGATTATTTTCAGCGCTGTTGCAGCTGATTATACTCAACAGCCTATTTTCAATTATGCTTGAAATCATTGCTTATTTTGCACGCTGGTCACAGGTCACGGCGAATCTCATCCTGTTTGGCAGCAGTTTCTTTCTGGTCATCGCCGGATCGCGGAAAGTATTATCCGAAGCATCGTGGATACCCCGTGTGGAAAGAATGTTTCCATGGCTCGCGCTCCTGGTGCTGCTGGGTTTGATTGGTCTGCTGGCGACGACGACAGGCAGCGCCACAGGCGATGAAACCAACGTCTGGACACCGAAAGCCTGGCTGCAATTCATTCATAACACCCAGGTCGGCGTGATCGCATTCATCCGTATCCTGTTGGCCGTGCTGCTGTTTGCGGTTGTCATTTATACGCTGCTTAAGCCGCGCTCACGCGGCCGCTATGCGTTTCTGACTTTCACCTCAGCTTTACCGCTTATCGCCGGGGCTTTTATGAGCCACTCAAGCGCGGATGAAATGTCGTTTGAAGCCATTGCACCCTTTGTACTGCATTTACTCTTCGCAGGCATGTGGTTCGGCGCGTTGCCGGTATTTCTGCTGATTCTCTTGACCAATCACCGCGAGACCGACAAAGACCAGCGTCTCGCCAACACCTCAAGCCTTGAAACTTTCTCAACCATCGCGCTGCCGGTCATGCTGCTGCTCATGCTGACCGGATTGATCGTAACCGATCGCATGATCGGCAGTTATTATCACACGTTGGTTGCGAGTCCTTATGGCTGGCTGTTGAATTTCAAAATAGCTTTACTCGCGGTTATTCTGGTCATTGCTTACAAGGCACGCAACAAATGGCTGCCATTATTGGCGCAAAGTACTGCAAGTAATGATCTGGAGCACTCCGGCAATAGCCGCATCACCGGAAGCAGCCTGCATTTCAGAAAATGGGTGCGCATTGAATTTTTACTCGCGTTGCTGCTGATCCTGTTTGCCACCATCCTGGCCAACACGCTGCCGGGCAAACACGCGATTATCGACGACTGGCCGTTTCCGTTTCGCTTCTCGCTTGACGCCAACCGGGAAGAAACCGGTGTCGAGGAAATGTTCTGGCTGGGCACGGCGCTATTTGTAGTTGCAATTCTCATGATCTGGGTCAGCCTGAAGTATGAATGGCGCTGGAAAAAAACCGTTCTGGCGTCGGGCACACTGGTCATTACCGCCATGGCTGTCGCTTTGCCGCCGATCACCATCGAAGCCTATCCCGAAACCTACATGAAACCCGAGGTTCCGCTGGACGCTCTTTCAATATCGCGCGGCGCACAACTGTTTGCCGGGCACTGCGCCGATTGTCACGGACCGCAGGGCAAAGGCAACGGAAAACTGGCCGACACCTTGTCCACACCGCCGACCGACCTGCTGACCGAACCGCACACCGCCAGACATACCGTAGGAAACTTTTATCACCAGATCATATACGGCGTTCCCGACACCGATATGCCCGGTTTCAGGGATGAACTGACCGATGAAGACGTCTGGGATGTTGTCAACTTTCTGCATACGCTGTCACGCGGCTTTGACGCACGCCTGCTCGGCTCCATGATACTTCCGCAGATGCCGGCAGTCGGCGCGCCCGTGTTCTACTACTCCGCCAATGACGGTTCGAGCGGTGATCTGAAAGATTTTCGCTACAAACAGAATGTCGTTCTGATACTGTTCAGCTGGCCGCAATCCCAGCCGCGTTTGCAGCAATTACGGCATGTGTACGAGCGCGTGAACACCGAATACAACACCGCTTTTCTGGCGGTTCCGATGCAGCAGCTCAGTGAACAGGAATTGCAAACCATCAGCGAACTCGTACCGTTTCCTGTCGTCACTGACGGCTGGCTGGAAATCGGCGACACCTACCGGCTTTACCGCCGCGTCAGAACAGTGCCGGATTTGAACGGCGCGGGCCTCAAGCCCGAACACATTGAATTTATTATTGACCGCTTCGGCTACCTGCGCGCCCGGTGGAATTCACAATTTGAAGGCTTCGGCTACCAGAATATCAATGCGCTGACACAACAGCTTGGCCTGTTGAATACGGAAGATGAAATCATGCCGCCGCCGGGAGAACATGCGCATTGATCACGTTACGACGGAAACGCGCGTCGTTTTTCAGCGACTTGCCAACGCCTGCTCGACAGCATCCACAATAACCGGGGCAAGCGGTGTGGTAGCCGGACTGAATTGCGTTATCAGCTTGCCATCGCGTCCGATCAGATATTTATGGAAATTCCAGGTTGGATAGGTACCCGATAATTCGGCCAATCGGACATAAAAAGGATGCGCCCGCGCATCCTTCACGGTGATTTTCTCGAACATCGGAAATTGCACGCCGTAATTCAGGCTGCAGAAGTTCTGTATTTCAGTTTCGCTACCCGGCTCCTGCCCCATGAAGTCATTGGACGGGAAACCCAGCACGACCAGCCCCTGCCCTGCATATTTCTGGTATAGCGCTTCCAGTCCTTCATATTGTGGTGTATAACCGCACTTGCTCGCGGTATTGACGACCAGCAGTACCTTGCCTGAATAGACCTCGCATAAATTCACCGTGTCCGTTTGCGCCAGACTGCGGAAATTCTGATCCAGCAAGGTGCTGTTGCAGCCCCACGCGGGAAAGCTTAACAAGGTGATCATCACCATCAATAGATTACGCATGGTTTTAACTCCTTACCTATCTGGTCAAGTCCAGCGGAAAATTATACCCGCCACACTTAATAATTCAGTAAATAGAAATAAACAGCAATATTTTATAATACCCCATTATTCAGTTTCATCACCTGCCATAAGCGAAAAAAATTAATAACATGAATGACGCACCGGTTAAATTTGAAGTGTTCCCTTGGAACGAAAACTTTGAAACAGGTATCGCACGCATTGATGAGCAGCATAAAATACTCATCGCACTGCTGAATGAACTGGCATCCTCGCTGGCGCATGACGATTCGATAGAAATCAATCGTGTCTTCAAGGAATTAACCGAGTACGCCGAATTTCACTTTGAATGCGAAGAAGCGATCTGGATTGAATATCTGGGAAACGACTCATGGCTGTCTTCACATCAACTCAATCACTCCGCTTTCCTGCCCAGGATCTCTGAACTCAAGAATCAAAAGACAGACAAGTATCAATCCGAAGTAATCGAAAGCATCATCCTGTTCTTAATACGCTGGCTGGCTTTTCATATTCTGGACAGCGATAAGCGTATGGCGTTTTTCATTGAAAATATTCATAAAGGCATGGCGTTCGACGAAGCCAAAATCGCAGCCGAAAGAAAAATGGGCGGCTCTTTCAAGACACTCGTCGAAACGATTATGGCCATGTACGACAGTTTATCCTCACGCACACTGACGCTTATGCGCGAAAGTAATTATCGAAGAAAAATCGAAAATGAACTGCACATTGCCAATAAAAAATTGCGACAGGCCAACACCAGACTGGAATCGCTGTCTATCACCGATTCACTGACCGGCCTGTATAACCGTCGCCATTTAAAGAGCGTATTTTTACGGGAAATCAAGCGCGCCAGACGCGATAAACTTTCTTTGGCGCTGTTGATTATTGATATCGATTACTTCAAAAAAATCAACGATCACTACGGCCATACCGAAGGAGACAGAATTCTGGTTCAAGTCAGCGAAACATTGAGAAAAAATTGCCAGCGACCCAGTGATTATGCTTTCCGTCTGGGCGGTGAGGAATTTTGCGTGATTACCTCCAGCCAATGCCTGCAAGATACCATTAAATTTGCTGAAATCATCAGAGCCGCCGTTGAAAGCCTAAAAATCCCGTTCACACCCGACACAACCGCACAATGCCTGACTGTATCCATCGGATCATGCACAAGAATGCCGGGCGAAACCGATACCATCGACAGCTATATGTCTATCGCCGACAAAAATCTTTATCAGGCAAAGGCGAATGGACGCAATCAATCGATTGCCAGTCCATGACGCCATTCATCGGCTCCAGCCAATTCCGGATCTCGAACGGTTTTGCTTCTCATGCGTGTACAATCATGTCAAGCAACTGATCTTTCAGCATCAACCGCTTTTTCTTCAAGTCCTCAAGATAGACGTCGGATGTATTTTCCACACCCTCTTCGATTCGGCGCACTTCTCGGTTGACATCGTGGTACTCATCAAATAGACGCGCGAAATGGGCATTGCCTGTTTTCAGCGCATGGATACGATCATGATGCTCGGGAAACTCGTGATGCAAATCATGTTTTTCAGGTTTCACGCTTAATCTCCTCTGTTCAAAAAAACGTTGTTATGACGGGACTCTTCCGGTTAATGCCCGGTTCCCACGGCAGCTGCGATGAAACAATCCGCTTATCATACCGGGCGCCTCCCAAAATTTAAAGTTTTGAACATTAATCGAGAGCAACAGAGTGCTGTGAAAAAATCGATGTTCTTACCGGCATTATCACTGTCTGCATATTTACACGCATGCCGCTTGTTTCATCACCATTCCGAGCCAAGGCAGTTGAAATTGTGGATTCATAAAATTTCACCATCATGATAGAGTACAAAGAATCCCTTGCAAAACTGAGGATAAAATCATGTGCTTGACTCGGAACAGCAGCGAACTTTTCTTCGCGCCAATCGCTTTGTTCGACACACTTTGCAAAAAGATGTCGACAAAAACAAAGCTCTTCTTCATATTCTTGCTACCCGCGCTGTTCAGTTCCGTTACCACAGCCTTCGCACAAGATCCGATTGTATATTCACGCTGCGAACGCACTACCGCAACGTATCAACTGACAGGCAATGTAATCGTCAACGGACAATCACAGTCGGTCACCCGCACTATGACCGGTCTGGATGTGTACGACGTGTTGCCCGATGTAACGAATTTTTTCGGGGATTTCAGCGCCCCGTGTGATCTGGTTTATCGCGATGCCGATGGCGTTGAAACGGTTATCTATAACTGTTCGGCAACCTCAACAAATCAGAACGCCTGTGCGGCGCTCGATTCGGCAGTATCTTTCGATGGCAAGATAATCGCTTTTTCGGTCTTCCGCGGCAGCCTGGTCAACCATCAGGAATGGAATGTGGATTCCCGCGTGCTGCACCCTGATGCGGAACCCGCCAACCTGGGCAGCAAAACGCTGCCCAACAAGCGCTTGCAAACAACGGGAGCGCATCTGCATTTCTACACGCTTGCAACCGGAAAAACGCTGACCATCCCATTCACACCCGGGGTATACGATTCCGGCCCGGCGTTCATCAGCAATAGCCGGGTCGCCTTTACTTCGACCCGGGACGGACACACCTCAACACTGGTGTTTCATACCAGCCTGTCTAAAACAGGAACGCGTATCTGGGCGGTTGATATTGATGGCAGAAATCCTGATCTGTCCAGCCACCACGCGCTCTCTCAGGAACAACATCCTTTCATGCTGAAAAACGGACGTCTGGCCTACTCAAGCTGGCAGATCTTCGGCGGATTGCCATTCAGGCACAGCAACGGTTCAGCTGGCAGTTTCACCACTATCGACAACATGTTTCATATCTACG
>JADZAR010000046.1 GCA_020852475.1 Nitrosomonas sp. | reverse complement strand
GCTTCCAACAGGGTTAAGCGTCTGACACTTCGACTGGTGCACAGGAACCGTCACAGCAGTCGGATATGGCAGCGCATGCGCAGTCTGTATAAACGCTTCCGCAGGTAATGTAACTGTCATCAAACATTCAGAAAAGCGTCATTTTCCTGTAACAGCCCTTGCCTAAAATCCCCGTGATTTTTACTACAACAGACTGACGATGAAAGCACTGAAAACGCTGCAAACCTTACATGAATACGATTTAACGCTTTTCAACCGGTTAAATGTCTTGCGCCTGAATGATGATCTCATACGTTTTAATCGATATATTTCCAGAAGCGGCGACGGGCATCTGTACCTGTTGCTGCTTTTCTGGAGCGGCTGGCAGCAAGGTTATCAAAGCGCGCTCTTCATGGCGATTCTGGCAGGCTTCGCTATTGAACGCCCGGTGTACTATTTTCTGAAAAACAGCTTTAAACGCAATCGTCCGGAATCTGCTCTGGAAAACTTTCGCAGCGCGATCAAACCGGCAGACCGGTTCAGCTTTCCTTCGGGACATACATCCGCGGCATTTATGACCGCCGTGCTGTGTGGCTATTTTTATCCGGCTATTCTCCTGTTGCTGCTGGGCTGGGCATTGCTGGTTGGTGTTTCGCGCATCGTGCTGGGCGTGCATTTTCCCACCGATACGCTCGTGGGTTTGGCGCTGGGTGTCGGTACAGCATTGATCAGTCTGGAGGTTGTTTTGTCATGAAAATATTTTACGGGATACAGGGAACGGGAAACGGTCATATCACGCGTGGACGGATTATGGCCCGTGAATTGCACGCCGCCGAGATGGCTGTTACTTATCAGTTTACCGGCAGGCCTCAGGATCAGTTCTTTGATATGGAGATTTTTAACGACCATCAATGGCGCAAGGGACTGACATTCAGCGTTAAAAACGGAAAAATAAACCACATCAAGACCGTGCTGAAATCAAGCCCGGTGCAGTTAATACGCGATATCCGGCAGCTGGATTTGCGCGACTATGATCTGGTTATTTGCGACTTCGAACCTGTTACAGCCTGGGCGGCGCGTCAACAGAAAAAGAAAACCATCGGTCTCAGCCATCAGTATGCGTTTCAATATGACATTCCTCGTGCGGGTGGTGATCCGATTTCGGAAGCTGTGATGAGAAATTTCGCGCCTGTCGAGACTGGCATCGGTTTGCACTGGCACCACTTCGGACAACCGATATTGCCGCCCATTATTGCAACACCGGATATTCCACAGCATACCCGGAGAAATAAAATCGTTGTTTATCTACCTTTTGAAAACCAGCGGCATTTAATCGAGCTGCTGGCGCCATTCAGGGATTATGAATTCAATATTTATTCATTTTTTCCGGAGCAGAATCACGCTTTTGCGCATATCCATTGCAGGCCGTTTTCCTTGCACGGATTTCAAAAGGACCTGCACGATTGCAGCGGCATCATGTGCAATGCCGGTTTTGAGTTGGCCAGCGAAGCTTTGTATCTCGGCAAGAAACTGCTGGTAAAACCGGTGCACGCACAAATGGAACAAACCTCAAATGCAGCCGCACTGGTCGAACTGGGCTATGGTCAGGCGATGAAAAAGCTGGATCAGGTGATCATTGAACAATGGCTGCATGAAACCAAAGCTGTGCGTATCACTTATCCGAATACCGCCAGACATTTGGTTGAATGGATCAAAAACGGGATGCAACCCATTGACCAGAACTGGTGTGATCAGGTTTGGTCGACTGTCAGGGTGATTCCCGTTGATCTGTCACTTGAGTCGAAAAAAATACCGTGGACATTAATGTAAAAACATCATAAATGAATACACCAGCCTTGACGAATGCTAATCAGGACCAAACCGGCGAAGTATTGATCAAAATACCATCACCCCGGAATATACTCATTTTTTACAATCCCATTTCGAGCGCTGGAAATACAGCGCAAACAGCAAAAAAACTGGAAACCGCACTTCAGGCACATGGAAAAAATGTCCATGTGCACCCTTCCGAAAAAAAAATGAAAGCCTACAAACAGATGCGCAGCGCGATCGCCGACTGCGATCTGGTGGTTATTGTCGGCGGCGATGGCACGGTCAGGAAACTGCTGAACATTATTGAAAAAACCGGCACGCCGGTCTATGTGATTCCCGGCGGAAACGAATCGCTTTTTGCACGCACTTATCATATGAGCGCCAACAGTGATGACTTGCTGCAAGCTATTGCCGACAGTAACTGCCTGCAACAGTATTACGGCTTGATCAGTGGCTCGGATATCCGAGGAAAGAAACCCTTTTTCAATATGGCGTCGATGGGTCTTGATTCGCTGACGATCAGAAATATCGGTAAGCGCAAGGGACCGCTCAATGATGCCATTTATGTCTGGCATGGTTTGAAAGCACTCTGCGCGTTGCATCATCCCGTCGTATCCATCACTATAGACGGTGAACCTGTTGTCGACCGCAAATCGGGATACATCATCGTCGCCAATAGCCATGCCTATGCAAAAAACCTGCAACTGGTGCCCTGCGCCAGTCCTTCGAAACCTGAACTGACTGCCGGTTTTCTGCCGGGTGCGAGGCATCAGCATGAACTCATTAAAGCCATGCGAATTCTGCAACACAAACCGGCCAATCTGCCCCTGCAATATTTTTCAGGAAAAATGATTTCATGTACCGTGCATGAAAGCGCCTATCCCTTGCAGGTCGATGGTGATTATTTCCGCAACCGAGACATTGCCGCTGACAGCACACTCGATTTCAGCATCAGTCCGAATGCTATCAAGGTTCTGATTACACGAAATTTCAGTAAGGACTCTATAACACAATAAATAATTAAACTTTGCATATTATTCATTGTGTTATAGAGAAAACAACACCAGGAGAATTGATAAAAGCATAGCCGGCCAATATCCAGTGCAATCAGGACAAACTATTCTCTTTAAATCGGGCTCAACCCAACACCGATCGCAGCCGAAATAAAACGAGTCAAGTGATAACTTTGCACCGCTACTCGAGGAGATTTTTGCAACATGTCGGCTCTACCTATTACCGAAGCACATATTCATACTTTAACTGAGAACAATCAGGATCAATCCCTTAACATGCTTAATGCGATAGATCATAGTCTCGCCGCTATTGAATACAATCTCGACGGCACTATTCTGTTTGCCAATATGAATTTTTTAAGGCTTTTTGGCTACTCGCAAGATTTAATCGGACAGAACCACAGCCAACTTTGTGCCCCCGATTCGGTTGACAGTGAAGAATATCAGGAATTCTGGACAGCCCTGCAAGCCGGCGAATTAAGACAGGGGGAATTCGTGCGCCTGAACCGGCAAGGCCATCCAGTCTGGTTATTGGCCACTTATACGCCCGTTTTGAATGCTGAAGGCAAAGTTTACAAAATTATCCAATTCGCCAGTGACATCACGAACATCAAATCAGCCGCACTTGAGAATGAAGGCAAGGTTGTTGCTATTTCGCGCTCGCAGGGTATTATCGAATTTGATCTCGCGGGAAACATTCTGCACGCCAATGATAATTTTCTTAAACTGACAGGTTATACATTAGAAGAAATCAAGAACTTGCATCACCGCATTTTTATCGATGAGGAAGAGGCAAGCAGCGGAGCTTATCGCATATTCTGGCAGAAACTTGGTAAAGGTGAATTTCACTCGGGCGAATTTCTGCGCCTTGGTAAAAACGGCAAACGAATCTGGATGCAGGCAACCTATAATCCCATCTTCGATCTTGAGGGTCAGCCGATACGAATAGTTAAATACTGCACGGATATCACCGCATCCAAACAGGCTGCCATGGAAATGGCGGCGCGTATGGAAGCCGTTTCCAGAAGCAGCTGTCTGATGGAATTATCAGCCGATGGCTATATTCTAGGCGCTAACGAGCGCATGCTAAAAACACTGGGGTACAAACTATCCGAACTCGTGGATAAATCCGAAAGCCATATCCAATTCGAGGAAGATGCCAAAAGTCTTGCGCATGTAGATATATGGCGCGCTCTGCGTGAAATTCGTCCGGTCAATGTTGAAATCCGACGCAAGAGCATCAATGGCATTGAGCGATGGTTCCTGGCCAATTTCAGTCCGATCGCGGGACTTGATGGCGCACTGAGGAAAGTGGTTATTCAAGCCGACGACATCACACACGACAAGCTTGAACGACTGGATGCAGCCGGTAAGTTGGCGGCCATAGACCGTTCTCAGGCCGTTATTGAATTTGACATGAGCGGAAAGGTATTGTCGGCCAATGAAAATTTTCTCAAATTGACCGGTTATCAGCTAAGCGATATTCAGGGTCGCCACCATCGTCTGTTTGTCGATCCTGAGGAAGCCTCGAGTGGGGAATATCAGGCATTCTGGGAACGTTTGTCTCATGGCGAATTTGAGTCCGGTGAGTATAAACGAATCGGTAAAAACAAGCAGGAAATCTGGATTCACGCAACTTACAATCCCATTCTTGATCCTAACGGCAATCCTGCCAGGGTTGTCAAATTTGCATCGGATATTACAGATAGCAAACTGCATACTTCCGAGTTCGAAGCGAAAGTATCCGCCATTGATCGCGGTCAAGCCGTTATTGAGTTCAATTTGGACGGCCACGTACTCACTGCAAATCGCAATTTTCTGGCCGCAATGGGTTATACGCTACGGGAAATACAAGGCCAGCACCACAGCATCTTCTGTACCGGCGAGTATACACAAAGCGAGGAGTATCGTGACTTTTGGCTGAAACTCAATGAAGGCGAGTTTGTCAGTGGTCGATTCCATCGGATTGGCAAGTTTAATCGTGATGTATGGATTCAGGCGACCTATAATCCAATTTTTGATCTTAATGGCAAAATCATGAAGATCGTCAAATATGCTCATGATGTCACGAGTCAAGTTCTGCTCGAAAAACGCATTGCTTCGAGTGCCTCGGAAATGAATTTACATGTGCGCAAACTGGTGGAGAATGTTAATAACATTGCAGCCAATTCCGTTGTCGCCGCCGATCTGGCGCAGGATTCCTCCACAGCGGCGCAATCCGGTTTTGATGCACTGCAAAAATCAATCGCCGCAATTGCAGCGATTCAAAGCAGCTCTTCCCGTGTATCTGAAATTGTTGGCGTGATCGATGAGATTGCCAATCAAACCAATTTGCTGGCATTCAACGCCGCAATTGAGGCGGCGCGCGCGGGTGAGCATGGCGTTGGTTTCTCCGTTGTTGCCGATGAAGTACGCAAATTAGCTGAACGTAGCTCGGTTGCCGCACGTGAAATCACCAAGTTGATTGAAGAATCGACATTGCATGTCGATAAAGGCGCGGAAGTCAGCCGGGAAGCTTCGCGTAGTTTCGAAGGCATCATGTCCGGGGTGGCGCGCACCAGCAAAAGTGTCGCGGAAATCGCCGAATCTGCCGAGAATCAGAGCAAGATGGCAAAGGAAGTCGATTTGTTAATTGAGCAAATCGCGAACGTTAAGGCCAAGGAAATTTAATGGATCTGTTAAAAGCGCAGTCAGGCTATGGCGGATTCCGTATCGGTGGCATGGCGCTGGGATTACCTATGCATGTCTTACGAGAAGTTGTTCCATGCGGCACGCTAATCAGCTTGCCTTGCGCGGCATCGTATATCATTGGTGGTATCGATTTACGCGGCATTCTGGTTCCTGTAATAGATCTGCGTATCGTACTGGGAATGGCTAAAACTACAATCTCCTTTCCTAACGTTTTGATTGTAGTTTATGACCATAAAATATTCGGCTTGCTCACAGAAACCGTTACCGGGGTATTCACCGGTGATCCGCAGTTGACCATGCGCATCGATTACAGCGCAGAAAGTCAGGCGATATTTTGTGGCAGCACGCGCCGCAGTGATGACGGCACGCTGGTCAGTCTATTATCACCCGAGGCACTGACAATGCTCAAGGATATGCCGGTAGTCGATGATTCCGATGCAAAAAACTTGGCGATTGCTTCAAATAAGTGTACTGCGATGCTAAATAACAAAGAGCAGCCAGTACTATTAATGGGGTGCGGGAAAATTGCGATGGCGATTGACGCCATGGCGGTTTTTACTACGTTATCCGACCCCGTAATTCAACGTTCCGCAATAGCAATGGGGGATTGCCGAGGCATTATCGAGTACGCCAATAACAAGATCCCTGTTATCGATTTAATGAGTCTGTGTGGGTTAGGAAAACTTGATTTAAGTGCTCAAATACAAGTTTTCGTTATTCTCGTGTCACAAGGCGCCGTAGCATTTCTGGTGAACAAAATAATTGACGTGATTCGTGTACGTAGTAGCGATATCATTCATGTGCCCGCATATGCTTTGCCGCGTCCTGCCCTATTTAGCGGTGCGTTGCCAAATGCATCGATATCCGTTACAAGTGATCAGCACGTATCAATTATGGCGTCCCAGTATCTCGTTTTAAACAGCACCGCACTTATGAATGACCCGCAAATCCTGTCGTTAGCCGATCTCACCGCCAAAGATCAATCCATCGGCAGTAAATACCAAACCAAGACATTCATGGCAAATGGAAATAGAACTGATCAGCACCGTCAAATGATCACCTATCTTCTCGATGGCGAAATTGCTTCGCCGTTCGAACAGATTAGAGAAATTCTCCCATTTTCAAAAAATATGCCGATTTTCGAACAGACTGGACCAATGATTGGAATGATAGTAGTTCGAGGACGCAGCATTCCAGTGGTTTGCTTAACCCGCTTGATCACCGGGCAGACCGCCCAGATAACACCCCATTCGAGTGTTCTTGTGGTGGAAATTGATAGCGAAGCAATGGGTTTTGCCATTCCGGCATTGAAATCAATCGAAACAGCGCAATGGGAACCTGAATTACCTCAACACGGCAAATCTGAACTCAATAACCTTAAGGACACGATTCAAAGCGGAAAACTGGCGCAAGTCGGTGAAGGCGTAACCATGCGCATGCTACCGATTCTGGATTTAGAAAAAATTGCCAACAGATTTCGCGCGCAGCAGTGCATGCAATCTTCAACACGTTCACCCGTCATTCAAGTTGAAAAGGTTTCTTAGAAACTGACAACACAGCATATGTATTACTTGTAAACATAATAAATGGGAAATGAGCCTCCGGCTTATGTGCGGTCTTCCGATGATCTGGCCGCTATGGCAATCGCAGCAATGTTCCCGCCCCGCCACAAGACGAGGTGTCAGTACCAAACTAATGGATTACCACGTCATGATCTGATGTTAGCTATTCAAAAATTGCTGCTTAAATTTCAGCAAACCATTCTGACAAACCGTGCTCTGTTGCTAATTATTCTACTCATCACAGTATTGCGAAAAGTTTTGTACTGCTTTCATTCTGTCATAAAACCGTAATGTAATACTGCTACTTTCGCGTTGAAAAATAGACATACTGCAATGCAGATAAGTACTGCTTTTTTCTGTCAGAAGGCTGTTCTAGAAATCTGATGCCTTACTGATTTGCTTGTAATTGCTTGTTTAATCCTTAAAGATCAGGTTCAAATGTCAACACGGGCTAATGAAAAAAATACTGATAACACATTCATAAAGAAATCGATATCAGAGAACCTGCAAAGTGAGTTGCTTTCTCTGCTGATCGAAATCATTGAGCTGGAAAAAATAACTGCTTTTTTTCAGCCGATTATCAATCTGGTTTCAGGGAAAATCATTGGTTATGAAGGATTAATACGCGGGCCCTCGAACAGTCCCTTGCACTCACCCATCTATTTGTTCCATGCCGCCAGACAATTTGGATTGTTAATGGAGCTTGAACAGCTGTGCCGCCAGATCGTGTTGAATACTTTTGTGCAGTTGAATCTTGAAGGTAAACTATTTCTGAATATCAGTCCTGAGTGCTTTCTGGATGCCAGTTTTAAAGCCGAAGATACGCTTTCATACATTCAATCCCTTGGCCTGAATCCTCATCGGATTGTGATTGAACTCACTGAAAGTCAACCTATTCTCGATTATCGTCTGATGCTTGAAGCTGTGCGTTATTACCGGGAAGTGGGTTTGCAAGTTGCGATCGACGACCTGGGTGAAGGATTTTCCAGCTTGCGATTGTGGCTGGAATTGATGCCAGAGTACGTAAAAATCGACAAACATTTTATCCAAAACATCAATCAGGATCCCGTCAAGCTACAATTCGTGAAATCAATCCAACAAATCGCGGAAAACTCAGATTCGTTGATTATTGCAGAAGGTATTGAAACACAGCCGGAATTCATGATCGTCAAAGATTTGGGTATCGCCTGCGGTCAGGGTTATTTTATTGCGCGCCCCGAACCGGTACCAGCTGCATCCTTATCGATTGATGTCATTAACACTCTCGGCCATCGACATATTCAGGTCTATCCAAATGTCTGCGCAGTCAGCCACAAAACACTGCCCATTCTAAAACTACTGAATATGTTGCCGCCCGTTTCTGCTGATGCTGATAATGCTGAAGTATTTCTGCGGTTCGAGACTGATCCGGCGATTGAGGTCTTACCGGTAGTGAATAAACAGGGTATACCGCTGGGATTGATCAATCGTAATCAATTCAATGAATGTTTTGCACGGCCTTTCGGTCGCGAGTTATATCGGAAAAAATCCTGTACGCTACTAATGGAATCATCGCCGCTGATAGTTGATAAAAACACTGATTTATGTGCACTGAGCGATGCGATGGTGGCAGCGGGCCCGAAACATTTATCGAATGGCTTTATCGTGACTGATCAAGGCGTCTACCTGGGCATTGGCACCGGACACGGACTCATGCGTGAGATTACCCAGATGCAGATCACTGCCGCGCGCTACGCTAATCCGTTAACTTTTTTACCCGGAAATGTTCCGATAGATCAGCATATTGATCGGTTATTAAAAAATCAGACTAAATTCTGTGCCTGTTATTGCGATTTGGATGCTTTTAAACCTTTTAATGACGTTTATGGCTATCGTAAAGGGGATGAAATCATTCAAATCACGGCGCACGTTTTGCAGCAGGTTTGTGACTTGCAACGCGATTTTGTTGGCCATATCGGAGGAGATGATTTTATCATTCTATTCCAGAGCCATGACTGGGAAAACCGTTGTAATATCGCGTTGCAGATTTTTGAACGCGAAATCAGGAAATTTTTTAAACCTGAACATTTGGCGCGGAATAGCTATATTACCGTTAACCGCACCGGGAAAAATACAGTTCATCCACTGATAGCACTCTCCATTGGCGCGGTGCAAATCGAGCCTGGAAAATTTAATTCCCATCATGAAATTTCGGCAGCTGCAGCGGCTGCTAAAAAACAGGCCAAACGCACCATGGGCAATACGCTTTTTGTTGAACGGCGCAACAGATAGCTTAAATCCGACAAAAGCCAAAATCTACATCAGTGTATGAATGAATTGGGCGATACCCAGGCAGCAGGATTATTCCGCTTTTTCCGTCAACCGATTGCCTTCACTTTCCAGAATCTTTCTTTCTTTCTCCAGCTCGGCGATGGCCCGTTTGACTTTCTCACCGCCTATGGCATCCGGATCGGCATCCAACAATTGTTGCAGATCATTTTTCTTCTGCTCCCAATCGTTCTTGCGTTGTTTCCAGCTTTCAATTTCTTCCAGTAAGTCACCGCCTTGATCTTTAAGCTTGCTCAGGAGATGACTGACGTTCTCAAGTGCTTCGTCATACTTACCTTCCTGATATTTTTGATATTCTGATTTCAGGAGCCCTGCGCCAGCACCCACGACTTCAGCACCTTTGCTGAATATTTCCTGCGCCTGCTCTTTTTCTTCTGTTGTGCCAAAAAAGTAGTTGTAACTCAATAGTCCAATGACCAGAAAAAATGCTGTTGAAATGATGAATCGAAGCATAGCAAATAGTGTTGTAGTCAATATTGCTGTAATTGTATCAGCAACTGCGTATTGCATATCACGCAAAGATATCAACAGCAATCGACAAATCTCTTATACACAGTG
>JADZAR010000045.1 GCA_020852475.1 Nitrosomonas sp. | reverse complement strand
TTGGAAATTATCTCGGATGGCACAGAATGATTGATCGTCTCGGTCAGAATATTACGCCAACGCTTTGTTTCCTGGCATCTCTTGGAAAAATAAGACAGTTTCAACAACTAACTGTGACATAGCCAATGAAACTTCGGTTTCCTTATCAAGTTTGTTAGTTTCACTTTTTGAAGGATTGAGTTGAGCTACAAAACGAAGTCTTTTTACCTCCCAATGCTCCGGCACCTCACACAACCATGCCACGCCACTGTCCTTGTACTTTTCATAGCGCGGAAAACTCATGCCGACAACCCTTTAATCATCGCCAGGATGCGGTCAGTGCATTGTTTCAGCTCCGCATCGATTTCAGCCAGTGGACGCGGCGGCTCGAACACGTAGAAATGCCGATTGAACGGGATTTCATAACCGATTTTGGTTTTGTCATGATCAATCCAGGCATCGGGTACATGCGGCAGGACTTCCCGCTGGAAATAGTTTTCCACGGCTTCATTCAAGGGCACGTTCTCGGTATCGCGCAGGCTGGCGTCCGGTTGCGGTTTGCCTTTCTGCTTGCCTTTGGCGGCCAGCACGATTTGTCCGCTTTCGTCGCGCAGCGGGCGTTCCACGGTTATGGTACGGTAGCCGAAGTCGGTATTTTTGAAAATACGTGAAATCGGTTTCTTGCCATCATTGTCCTGGCTGGCTTCGATGAATTGTCCGAACAGGCGGGTGATTTCGGTGATATGGTCATCGGACAGTTCCTTGCGTTTGGAGCCGAGGCTTTTGCGCATTTTCTGCCAGTAGCCCGAGGCATCGATCAACTGAACCAGTCCTTTGCGGTGTTCCGGTTTGCGGTTGGACAGTATCCACACATACGTGGTAATACCGGTGTTGTAGAACATGTCCGTTGGCAGGCCGATGATGGCTTCCAGCAGATCGTTTTCCAGCACATAGCGGCGGATTTCGCTTTCTCCCGAACCCGCCGCGCCGGTAAACAGCGGCGAACCGTTCAAAACGATGCCGAAGCGGCTGCCGCCGTCGATGGCGGGGCGCATTTTGCTGATCAGGTGCAGCAGGAACAGCAGCGAACCGTCCGATACGCGCGGCAGGCCGGGGCCGAAACGGCCGCTGTAGCCTTGCGTTTCATGTTCCCTGCGGATTTCCTGTTCAACTTTTTTCCATTCCACGCCAAACGGCGGATTGGACAGCATATAGTCGAATTTCCGGTGCAGGTGGCCGTCATCGGAAAAGGTATTGCCAAACGTAATATTGGCGACATCCTGCCCCTTGATCAGCATATCGGCTTTGCAGATCGCATACGATTCCGGGTTGAGTTCCTGGCCGAACATGGTCAGACGGGCAGCGGGATTGTGTTCATGCAGGTATTCCCCCGCCACCGACAGCATGCCGCCGGTACCCGCTGTCGGATCGTAAATGGTACGCACCACGCCGGGTTTGGCCAGCACATCGTCATCCTCGATGAACAACAGGTTGACCATCAGGCGAATGACTTCACGCGGGGTGAAGTGTTCACCGGCGGTTTCATTGGAAATCTCGGCGAATTTACGGATCAGTTCCTCAAACACCAGCCCCATCTGGCTGTTGCTGACTTGATCCGGGTGCAGATCGACGTTCGCAAAGCGTTCGGCCACCTGATACAGCAATCCGGCTTTGGCGAGCCGCTCAACCTGGGTATAAAAGTCAAACCGCTCGAAAATATCCCGCACCGCAGCGGAAAAACCCTGAATATAGGCGAACAGGTTTTCCCTGATGTGATCCTGATCGCCCATGAGTTTTTTCATGTCCAGCGGCGAGATGTTGTAAAAACTCTGCCCCGCCTTGCGCAGCAGAAAAGGTTCCGGGTTGATGTCGGCTTTCAGTTTATCGGCCTGTTCGGCCAGCACCGCTGCCTTGGTGGATTCCAGTACACAATCCAAGCGGCGTAATACCGTGAATGGCAAAATCACCTTGCCGTATTCCGATTGTTTGTAATCGCCACGCAACAGATCGGCGACCGACCAGATAAAGGCGGAGAGGGATTGATGATTCATGCGTCCTTGTTCCGGGCGTCTTGAGAAACCCGGATTTTGTCACAACGTTTTGTTACTCGCAAAAATTGTTTCCTCACTATGAATCCTGCCGGCGTCTCCGGCATTTAGAATGCTTTAGCATTCATCGCTGAACAGCTTGTTCAGTACAACACGCTCACCATGCAACACAAAGCCCCGAATACGCAAAGGTCTCTTACAATACTTGAATGATGTCATCATGAATATGATTTAATAGCACAAATCATAGATATGCAGGGTTGATGAATGAAAAAACCGCCCGGAAACAAAATCTCTGCCAACGTTTATGGCCATGTTCTTTTTCTCATACTGATGGCCGTTTTGCATGCGCAAACGCGGCTGCATGCACAGACAACCGCGATTACAGCGGATGTCAATGCGATTATTGCCACATTCCAGCTGGATGAAGAACAGATCGCCGAGCTGGATCAAGGCGAGATCGTATCGTTCGGCATTGCGGAAGCAACGCCAAAGGAACTGGCGCTGGGATTGGCCATGTATCTCGCCGCGCCGCCCGCGAAGCTGGTTGAGTTTTTCAAAGATGGTGATCTGGCAATGATCGACCCGGATGTCCGGCAATATGGCGCAATAGCACCGGAATCCGCCAGCAGCGCCTTCTCCGATTTTGTTTTTTCACCTGACCAGATTGATGAAGTGAATGATTTGCTCAACGCAGAAGCCGATGACCAGTTCAACCTGTCCGCAGCTGAAATCAGAAAATTCGCGGCATTGCGGAAAAACCACCCTGCCGATGATAACAAGGCGCTGGCTGCACGCGTATCGCAACAGTATCAGCAATTGCTCTTACAACGCTGGCAGACTTATCGCGAGAAAGGATTAAACGGCATCGCGCCCTATGCGCGCGCGAATGGCGAATCCAGTCCGGCGGAAGAATTGCGTCAGGCCGCGTTGAGCAGCAAACTGCTGGCGCATTTCTCACCCAACTTGGCCACTGCCTGGCTCAATTACCCGGCACCATTGCCTGCCGGTACGCTGGAACATTTTTTCTGGCTCAACAACACAGTCGATGACCGGCCAACAGCTATTCTGAGCCACCGCATCATGCTGACCTCGGATGCAGCCTCGGTTATTGTCACAAGGCAGTTTTATGTCGGGCATTCTTACAATTCCAGTCACTTGATCGTCGGCTGCCTGCCTTATCGCAACGGTTCAGTGATCTTTTACACGCATCGCACATCGACAGACCAGATTACCGGACTGGGTCATGCGTTAAAAAGAAGCATCGGACGAGAGCACCAGAAGGAACGGATGATTCAGAATCTTGAAGGACTACGCGCTGCGGTGGGCGCATTATAAAAACGTTCGCATGGCAGGAGCCGATAGACGGGTTAGCGGTTAAGATGAAACACAAAAACCCGATTACGCGGCGCTAATCGGGTTTACACCGGCGTAATTTCTATGCGGTAATGCAAATCAGCACCGTGCCAACAGTCTGCGCTAAATTGCAGCCGGATCAGGCAGGCGACTTCGTTATTACTCGCGATCAACAGCGGGAT
>JADZAR010000044.1 GCA_020852475.1 Nitrosomonas sp. | reverse complement strand
TTGGAAATTATCTCGGATGGCACAGAATGATTGATCGTCTCGGTCAGAATATTACGCCAACGCTTTGTTTCCTGGCATCTCTTGGAAAAATAAGACAGTTTCAACAACTAACTGTGACATAGCCAATTTTTACTTGTGGCAAGTCACGAATCGGCGGAAGACGTAGAGCGCTACCGGTTTGTAGAATGCCTGTCAGATCAAGGGGCATCAATATAGCCCAAATTTCTTATGGTGCATTCGCGGCGCAGCGCTGCAAATAATCCCACGCAATGCCGCCAACATACTGACTTCCCTTGAGGGTCACAGTCACCGTATTTTCACCGGTTTGACGTAGTATGAAAGCAAAACCGTAAATATATTCGGCCCCGGCCAGGCTTTGCGCGTTGCTCATGATTTCCGGCGCGGATGTGCCGTAATCCCGGATGCCGTCCGGATTCAGCGGGGAGTTGCTAGCGTAAACATAAGGCAGGAAACGAGTATCGTAAGCATGGATTTCCGACGCTGCGATCGCGGGATAAATGCGCGGTTTGACATGAAAGACACGCATCGACATCCGGCTGTCGACGGACAACTTGCCGGTCAGACAGTGCGTCAGCTGGATGTGTTCGCCTTGTAGCGTGGTTTCATGCAGCAAAGGCTTTTCTTTAGAATTGATCAATCCCGCGCATGCGGACAGCAGTGCTGTAAGCAGGATGAGGAACAGGGTGGAAATGCGTGTGACGGTGAATGTTTTGCGTGTCATGGAGTGCCTCGTGAGTCGCGTTAAAGTTTACCTGCGGGAAATGTTATACAAAAACGTGCCGCATGGTTGCGTTACGGCGTGGGTTTTCGATCAGAGCGTACCGGCAATAACAGCCTCCCGTCCATCCTGTTCAGCAATGCGCTGCAATGCATGCAGGCGTTCCGTTTTGGATAATTGACCGATTTTTTTTACCGCGTCAAAAAAACGATTCATATCACCGTCCTGCTGCGCGAGCAACGCCTGGAATGCGGGCAGCAGCTGCGTGTAGATCGATACCCTGGCCAGCCGCGCGTTGTTCAGCGGTTGCGCGAACCATGCGTCAAAGCGGTTGAATCCGGTTCTGCCGGTTTTCAGCAGTTCAAACTGCGCGTGCAAATCGTCGAAAATGCGCGCCTTGCCCGCGCGCTTCCGAGCATCATCCATATCCGTGTCAAAGAGCGCATCCAGCCGTCTGCGGTGATGCAGGATCAGCGTATTAAATGCCGCCTGATGCGCGTGCCGCGTCTGATACCGGGCATATTCCGCTGCGGCATTGTTATGCGCCAGCCAGCGCCGGACGCCTTCCTGCTCGACCAGCGTGGCGAACGATTCGTTGAACACCGTATCGCCGGGAACGAAAATCACCTGATGCGCCAGTTCATGAAAGATCAGGCGCGCGAGTTCCAGCTCGGAGTGATGGATAAACGTGTTCAGCACCGGATCATTAAACCATCCCAGCGTCGAATACGCCGGCACGCCGCTGACATGCACGTCATAACCGTCAGCAGCGAGTTGCCGCGCATAATCCTCCGCGCGGGCCTGCGAGAAAAAGCCGCGGTAGTTCACGCAACCGGCCTGCACAAAGCACCATTCCTTCAACCGGGTGGACAGTTCGGGCGTGGCGACGACATTCCAGACCGCATAGGGCCGTTCCAGATCAGCGTACTGCGTATAGCTGCGGTTATCGGGAAGTCCGAGCGCCGTGCTGGCAAATGCGCGTACCCGGGCAACCGTGCTGAGCGTGCGCTTCAAGTCCGCATTGGCGTTGGGATCGGCGATGATAGCGTGGATCGGCTGCGCGCGGCGCATCAAATCCACATGACCGTTGACTGCCTGCGCATAAAAAGCCAGATTTGCGCAGCCGCCGAGCAGTGCGGCCAGGATTACGATAATAACGCGGGTTAGCCGGAATGAAATCTGCATTGTCGTTCACCTGATGTGAAAATGCTTACTGTACTGTCATGGCGGTTAAGCTCGAGAAAACCGCATTAAACGCTTTTAAAAAAAATTACGCACTGTTCTGAGTGTGGATAATGTCGGCTGTTCACAATTTTGCCATGGACAGCGTAAAAATGCTTGCGTCATTCGTGTTGAACACGAAGCGCTGCGCGGTTTCGCTAACGAGGTCATCGCGCCGGAAGCATTACGTCAGGTCATCCTGTTAAACTTGCAGCAGGCGCAAGAACATTATTTGACAAGGAACAAGAATGAAAACTGGTCGTAACGATCCCTGCCCTTGCGGCAGCGGCAAGAAATACAAACAGTGCTGTCTGCAAGTACAGCAGTCGCAGCAAACCGAAGATTTTTTATGGCATCAAATCCGCCGGGTGATTGATGGGTTGCCTGGAAAATTGCTGAAATTTTCGCAAAACCATTGGGGTGAGGAGGCCTTTCTGGAAGCATGGGGTGATTTCACGTTATGGCGTGAAGAGGAATTTTCTCCGGACACGCCGCACTTGCAGTTATTCATGCCCTGGTTCTTTTTTAACTGGCATCCGGATTATTCAACTCTCGATACCGGTGCTCGGCGCAAAAAAACAACCGGGGAAGCATTTCTCGGCAAGCATGGCACGCAACTCGATCCGCTCCTGAAACGCTATATCGAACAATGCTGTGCAGCGCCATTCAGTTTCTTCGACATTGTGTCGGTGCGCCCCGGCGATGGATTCTTGCTGCGCGACATCCTGACCGGCGAAGAATGCTATGCCACTGAACATTCCGGATCAACCCAGGCGCAAGCCGGGGAGATCGTTTTCGGCAAATTGGTGAAAGTGGATCATGTCGCGATACTGGAAGCCAGCGCCGCCTTTTTTATTCCGCCCAGAGAAAAATTTGCCATTCTTGAGCTGCGCAAAGAATTATGCGAACAGGAAAATCCGCCATCGCACAATTTGCTTGGAAAATACGGACATGAAATGCTCGCGATTTATCAAATCGTCTATGACCGGTTATTCAACCCGCCCACACCGTCATTGCGCAATACCGACGGTGATGCGATGGCATTTCAAAAACTCGTTTACGACATACCCGCCGTACAAACCGCTTTCACCGCACTGAAACAGCTTTGCATCGACAGCACCGAAGACGAACTTCTGCAGGACGCCGAGTTTGACGCCGCAGGCGAGCTGCGCCGTATCGAATTTCCGTGGCTGAAGAAAGGCAATGCCAGGCAAAAATCCTGGGATAACACCATCCTCGGTCACATCCGGATCAAGGATCACCAGCTCACCGTCGAAGTTAACTCGGACAAGCGTGCACAACAATTTCAGAAACTGATCAAAAAATTACTGCCGGAAGCCCGCTACAAAACCAGCGTCATCGAATCCCCGCAAGCAATGCTAAAGCACATGCAGGACGAAGGTGAAAATGCCCAAACCAGGCAACGGCGGAAAGAACAGGAAGAGCTGAACAACCGCCCGGAAGTGCGGGAAAAAATCATGGAACTTATGCGCGAGCATTACAGCCAGTGGCCGCATGAGAAACTACCCGCCCTTGACGGCAAGACACCGCAGCAAGCCATCAAAACCAAAGATGGCCGCGAAAGAGTCGAAGCGCTGTTGCGAGACTTTGAATTGAGAAATGCAGATCCTAATTTACCGATTGACCCATCCATTTTCGACGAACTGCGCGAGCGACTGGGGTTAAGGAAGCGCTGAATAGCTCGCATTTGTCATTCCGAATGCAATGAGAAATCTTTAAAATCAACACAATAGATTTCTCGCGCTTGCTCGAAATGACACGTGTTCAGAGCTTCCTTTCATGTTTTGACGCGCATTCTGGCAATCACCCTCTGTACTGCTCGGCGGATTTGCGCTACCGGCGTTGACGCAAGCAAAACCGGCCGCCAGGCAATGAAAGCCCTGCAAGTTTCACCCGTGGCGGGGTTTCAGTATTACCGGGGTGGAACACTGTGACTGTGGCTTGCCACCAGATAAAACGTCAGCCTGATACGGGAAACCGGCAGTCCATACGACCACCGCGCAGTACGCATTGACTGGCAAGACGAAAAACTCGGCTACATCTCACTGTCTCGCAACTGATGGGTCGCGGCGAAACATTGTCAGCTTTGATAACAGGGTTAAAAAACAGTGATAATCCGTGGGAACGGATTGCGGTGGAGGTGAGGTGGTGTGAATATTTCTAGTGCGAAAAGCCTCGGCTCAGATCAAGGTGCCCGCTGGGGCTTGGTTTATTTTATTAATTTCCCGGATTGTCTGCGCGGTATCGACATCAAATCCGGTTCTGAACCGCCCAATAATGCCAAACGCTTGACGCTCTCCCGTTCAATCAGGGTATGCAAGTTTTCGCGTACCAACGCGGTTTCTTCATGGATGCCGGTCAGCTCAACAGCCTGCGCGTACAGATCATCGTCGATATTCAATTTGGTTCTCATGTTCAACTTATCTATGCATCAAATGAATATGATTATGTGGCAAGCCGGATGCCAGCAATAAGTTATCAAGAGTGGTGATCATGGTGACTCGGTTGTTGAGAGAAAAGATCGCCATACGAAATGCAGAGAAATTTGAGCTGCTGAAAAAAATGAACTGGCAATATCAGCTTTTGAGCCTGTGATGAAAATATAATTCCTAGCATCAAAAAAACATTGATATAAAAAGAAAAGAATGAAAAATCCAATAAAAGAATGAAAAATCCAATTTTTGAATATTGGGGCAAAGCGGAACCCAACTATCCCGGTGATCAGAAGTGGCATCCGCTTGTTTATCATAGTCTGGATGTGGCGGCGGTGGGATTTGAGTATTTAAGTCAGGAAAAAGCTATTTCTGATTGGTTTTGCAATGAACTGAACTGCAATAATTCCGAATGGCTACATTGGGCTTCTTTCTGGCTAACGCTGCATGATTTGGGTAAATTCAGCGAAGCTTTTCAATCACAAAAACCCGAGCTATTTGAAATATTGCAAGGGCGAAAACCTAATCCGGAAAAATCTTATACCGAGCGCCATGATTCATTAGGACAATGGTTGTGGCGGGACTATCTTGCCGATCATGCAATTGAAGTAAGCTGGTTTGGTGAAATAACCGAAGTACAAAAATCGAGCCTCGATATCTGGATGCGATCAGTCACCGGACATCATGGTCAACCACCGAAAGCACTTCCCCCTTTCGTCGATATTGACAGTTATTACTCAAAGTCAGATAAAAGAACGTCACTTGCTTTTGTCCAAGCTATGCGTGATCTTCTTTTGCCGCAGCCAGCGGCGGCAATGCTTCTTGCTACGCTCGATGCCATCAAGTTTGAGCATGTCAGCCAGGCGTTATCCTGGTGGTTTGCTGGAATTACAGTACTGGCTGACTGGCTTGGCTCCAATACCGATTATTTTCCTTATCAGGCCGCACATACGTCATCAGAGGAATATTGGCGCTATGCGCGTCAGCAAGCAAAGAAGGCATTAAAAGATAGTGGCGTGGTATCCCATAAAGTTGTTGCAAATCTCACTTTTTCCGATCTTTTTAGAAAGATTCCGATTCCATCCCCCTTGCAGCAATGGGCTATTGATACCGAAATATCCGGGGAACCGCAGATATTTTTGCTGGAAGACGTAACCGGTGCAGGTAAAACAGAGGCCGCACTGACATTCACCTATCGCCTGATGGAAAAGGGCGCAGCAAATGGGTTTTTCA
>JADZAR010000043.1 GCA_020852475.1 Nitrosomonas sp. | reverse complement strand
TCTTGGAAATTATCTCGGATGGCACAGAATGATTGATCGTCTCGGTCAGAATATTACGCCAACGCTTTGTTTCCTGGCATCTCTTGGAAAAATAAGACAGTTTCAACAACTAACTGTGACATAGCCATTGCTAACTACTGATATTTTTTGTCCGCAGTGATGTGTTTTTCTTGCCTTGCTTTTTCTTATACTTTTGCTGATAAATCTTTATAGATTATGAATTTTCCAAAACCGCAAATACAACTTAGAGTGCATCAGAAAAAATATTGCAATAACTACTTGCGCTTGGCATTGTTCGGATTGTTCGCTGCTGTGAACATGGTTCATTTATCCGGGTGCGCGACAATTGAAACGCCTGTTGAGGAGTTCTCCGTCAATAACGATGCGGAATTATTATTACGTATCGAGGATCAGCAGCGTGTAATAGAAGTGCAGCAACAAAATATAAAAGAGCTTGAATCGCAGTTGGCGAGAAAAAACAGCGAAATCAACCAGAAAAATATACGCGAAAAAGAACAGGATCAGGTCATAGAGGCGACAAGCCATGAAATTGCACGAACTCAGATCAAGTTGCATCGTCTGGCGACAAAGTCAAGCTCTGCTTCTTTGATCGCTGAAGCGGAAGTAGCTATGGATGTATTGAATCGACAATCTGAGGGTCAATCCGATGGGCAGCTAAAAACACAGGCGCAACAATTGTTAAATGCTGCGGGATTATATTTTTCTCAGGATGATTATGCTGCTGCGACACATTATGCATCGCAGTCAATCGAATTCATCAATATGATCGCTGCTTCCAGTCGAGAAATGGTTAATCGGCCCACAGTGGTTTTTAACTTGCCGATCAGGTTGCAAACAACAGCAGATGTTAATTTACGTCAGACTCCAGGAACACAGGCTATTATCAGAACATTATTGAAAAAAGGAACTCTTCTGACCGCAACTGCTTACCAGGGAGGGTGGCTGAGAATCCAAACGGATAGCGGCTTGCAGGGATGGGTGTCCAATACATTCATAAGAGTGTTAACTTCGGATAACGAATTTTAGATGTTTAAATATCTAAGCCAACAACCCTTGCCTGATTGCGACCGGCTTTTTTGGCTTCATACAGTGCGTTGTCAGCACGTGTTATCAGATCGGTCGGCGATGTATCTTTAAGCTCTGATTGCGCAATACCAATACTCAATGTGACATTGATTGGTTTGTTTACGACACTGCAAGATATTTCTGATACTTGAGCGCGAATCCGTTCCGCAGTGATCGTGGCTTCTTTTGCAGTCGTTTCGGTTAAAACGATAATAAATTCATCGCCACCATAACGTGCGGCAAAATCTATTGATCGAATGGACTGTGTTAACGTCCTGGAAACAGTTGCCAGTATTTCATCGCCGGCAATATGACCCAGACTGTCGTTGAGTTCCTTGAAGTAATCAATATCAATCATGAGAATAGTGAAGGGTCGTTTGTTACGATGCGATCTGGAGATTTCATCGCTGATTATTTGATTCAGTTTGCTACGATTGTAGAGTCCGGTAAGACTATCGGTTACACATAATTCTTCAAGCAACTGATTTTTAATCCTTAGTTCCTCGTTTGCGGTGAGAATCTCGGCCTGACTCTGGCGCAATTTTTCCGTCATATGATTGAACATTTGTGCAAGCCTGCCCAGCTCATCTTTGCGGACCACTGATGTTAGAGGTATATCCAGATTTCCTTTAACGATCTGATTTGTCGCGTCGATCAGGCTCTGCAAGGGTGTTACAATTGATCGTCCCAGATAAATTGCAATAGCTGCCACGATGAAAATAGACGTGCAAACCAGGATTACAAAAGAATCACGTTGTTCTATTCTTGCGGCATAAACTTCTTCATAATTTCTTCCAGCAATAATGATAACCGGCAGTACATTGATTTTCTGCGCAAGGCCAATAACTTGTTTCTGTGAGAAGTCCTGAAAATAATGTAATTCGCCCGGATTATTCACCAAGGATTGATAAGCATCGGGACTTAATTGTGCTGTTGGATCACTGGGGCCGTGACTGGTTAATAAAAGTTGACCGTGGGTATTCACCATAAGAATTTCTCCACGTGATGATTTGATCGGATCTTCCATCTTTGGTCTAATCGATTGCAAATCATAAGTTACAACCAGCTGTCCTAAAATGTAATTCTCATAAGACAGGATGGGTAAAGCGATGCTGACAGTTACCGTATCAAACTGTTCATTTGTCACTGGCGGCAGAATGAAGCTTTGTTGCGAGGAGTCAAGGCTGATCAGATCATTCAGTAATGATTTATTCAGAAATGATTGATCTGAACTGCTTGCAATAATCTCCTGCTGCGTGTCTATCACCGTTAGTTCCAGAAACTTATCAAGCCTTGCCTGAACCAGACGCAAATAGTTGTTAAGCATATTGTGTGACTGGGATTTTTCGCCATTTTGCATATTGGCGGGATTAGACAGAACTTCAATCATGATTCTGGAAGTTGTCAGCGGGGCTGCGTCTTGAATATTCCGATTAATCCAGGAAGTCAGTTCACTGCTGGCGTGATTGGCAAGGGTACGTAATTCCCGTGTGAGATTTTCCCTGATTGAGCTGTCATTCTGATGAAATGAGAGCAATCCAAGTATGACTGAAGGTATCAATGTTGCTAATAAAGCAAACACGAAAATTTTACTTTTGATACTTTTCAATGAAATTACCTTGCTCGAGAAAGAGAACGAATCAATTTATAGCTTAACCTGGTAATTCCAATGCAGGGAAAACGAGGATAAATACCCTTTTGTTTACCTAATTGGCTTGGTAGCGATTAAGCAGTTTGCAATGCTTCCGGATGCCGATCCGGATAGTTACCCATTTGATAGCCTTGCCAGAGCCTGTTTGCAATAAATGTGGCGATTGCATTAGCATGTTGTTCCAAGGCCAAATTTCCCAATTCGCGAGTGGTCTGTTTGAAAAGCGCCAGCCATCGGAGAAACAGCTCGGCGGACAAGTCCGGTAATGCGATATGCTTGGGCATTGGCGCGCCGCGGAAACGACTTGTGCCACGCAGTTGCGCAGACCAGAAATTAGTCATTTGAATGAAGTGGGCATCCCAATCGATGACATGCGCTTCGAAGATAGGACCAAGTCCAGGGTCTTTTCTGGCTTTGGCATAAAATTCATGCACTAATTTCGAGATTTCGTCTTCAGTATATAAGTCCGGATCGGGGGTAGGAAAGAATGATTGATTCATAATATTTTAAATAAAAAATCGAGTAAAAATATGCTACTTACATTTGGAACCTATGTTTCGGTCATAGTTGAGATTGATTATACGCGTAATAAGTTTCCAAATCGGTATACACTGAAAAAAATAAATGTTTTGTGATTCACATTGCCAACGTGCTCATCGTACACCTATGAAGTTGCGACAAGTTTTAGAAATCATATCATTATTAATAATCTATTTTATAGTCTGCGGCCGATCCAGACATTGTGATTCATGTTTGTCAGTTGAGCCAGGTAACCGAGGAGCAGGGTTATGAAAAATTTGTATGGCAAAGCATTACTGGACGATCCGTCTTGTACGAAATCAACCGCATTTACCCGTGAGGAACGGCAAAAATATGGTCTGCGCGGGCTATTGCCTTATGATGTGGCCAATATCAGTAAACAAAAAGAGCGCGCGCTAGAGAATATGCGCTGCAAGACGAATGATATTGAGAAGTATATTTTTTTGAACGCTTTGCTGGAGCGCAATCAGCGGCTTTTCTACCGCATCATGATCGACCATATGGAAGAAGTTATGCCGTTGGTTTATACCCCTACAGTTGGAGAAGCGTGCAAGGCGTTTGCGCATATTTTCAGAAGACCGCAGGGTTTCTATATTACGCCGGAAGATCGGGGGGATATCGCGGCTATTCTGGACAACTGGCCAGAAAAGGATATTCGCGTCATCGTGGTGACTGACGGCGAACGCATACTGGGATTGGGTGATCTGGGCGCCAACGGGATGGGTATATCGATTGGCAAAACAGCATTATATGTCGCTTGCGCTGGTATTCGTCCCGAATATTGCATGCCTGTCATGCTTGATGTCGGTACGAATAACTTAGCGTTGCGGGAAGATCCGCTTTATCTGGGTTATCCTCATGCCCGTCTGAAAGGCGAGGCTTATCATGCACTGGTGGATGAGTTTATTCAGGCTGTCCGTGTACGTTTCCCTCGAGCGCTGATTCAATTTGAAGATTTCCTGACACCCAATGCATTCAGGTTTCTGGATCAATATGGTTCCAGTGTGCGTTGTTTTAACGATGATATACAGGGTACCGCCGCAGTGACGCTGGCAGGTGTCTATACTGCATCGCGTATCACAAAAAAGAAATTTTCAGATATGCGAATTATGTTCCTTGGTACAGGATCTGCTGCGGGCGGTACCGCCGAGCTGATGGTTATGGCGTATCGTGACGCAGGATTAAGCGCGTTGCAGGCGCGGGAGCGTATCTGGTTTGTTGACCGGAAAGGTCTGGTTGTATCGACAAATGAAGTAATCAAATC
>JADZAR010000042.1 GCA_020852475.1 Nitrosomonas sp. | reverse complement strand
TTAAAATGAATCATCCGCAACTGGATCAGGTGTTGCGTGGCGGCGCGCAGTGGGCGGTCAGACAGGGATATGGCTCAGCCGCCGATCTTGAATATGTTGAAGAGCAAGGCTGCGTCGCCGGCGCTGTGCCGGAAAATGTTTCGGAACTGGCAAAAAGCCGCCAGCGTGGCGAAATGGGCACGCTCGGTTCCGGCAATCACTACCTGGAAGTGCAGGTGGTTGATCGTGTTCTGGATGCCGATGCCGCAGACGCTTTTGGTTTGTACGCAGGTCAGCTCATTATCTCGATACACTGTGGTTCGCGTGGACTCGGTCATCAGATTGGAACCGATTATCTTGTCATGCTGGCCAAAGCCGCCAGTCGACTGGGGATTGAACTGCCTGACCGCGAACTGGCGTGCGCACCGATCCAGTCACCGGAAGGGCAGCGCTATATCGGCGCGATGAATGCCGCAATCAACTGCGCCCTGGCGAACCGCCAGATTCTGACGCATTTAACACGTGAAACGTGCACCAGTATTTATCCGGGTATGTGGCTTGAAACTTTATTCGATGTTTCGCACAATACCTGTAAAAAGGAGACGCATGAAATCGGCAACAAGCGGCGTCAACTGTATGTGCATCGCAAGGGGGCGACGCGCGCGCTCGGGCCCGGTCATCCGATGATACCGGAACGCTACCGCGCGATAGGCCAACCGGTAATTATCGGCGGCAGCATGGGCACTGGATCCTATATTCTTGCCGGCGCCGCCGGCAATCCGGCGTTTGCTTCGGCCAGTCATGGCGCGGGTCGTGCGATGAGTCGCCGTCAGGCATTGAAGCAGTGGGACGGACATACGCTGATTCATGAGCTTGCGCAACAAGGCATACTGATCCGTACGCGTTCTTTACGCGGCGTCGCGGAAGAAGCGCCCGCCGCGTACAAGGATGTCGATCAGGTGGCGGAAGCAACCGAGCTGGCCGGGCTTGCCCGCCGGGTTGCTTTTTTGCGTCCCAAAGTGTGTATTAAGGGTTAATGCGATAATGAAGGAGGTGGTAATGTATCAACGTATTCTTGTCCCGATTGATGGCAGCTCGAATTCAGAACGCGCTTTGCGGGAAGCGATCAATTTTGCACAATTCCATCATGCCCAGCTGATGGTGGTGCATGTGCTGGAAGATATTCATTACGCTGAAATGGAAAACTATATCGATTATGCCGAACTGATGAAATCGTTTAAGGACAGCGCCAGAAAAATGCTGGAAAAGGCGGTGCAGGCGGCTCGGCAAGCGAATGTAGAAGTGACGGAGAAACTACTGGTCGCCAGTGGCCGCCGCGTAGCCCATGTGCTCGTCGAAGAAGCCCGCCAATGGCCTGCTGAGCTGATTATTATCGGTACGCATGGCCGTTCCGGATTTAATCGGCTGTTACTCGGCAGTATTGCGGAAAGCGTGCTGCGCCTATCGCCGGTACCTGTTTTGCTGATTCGCTCCGAGAGCGAATGAAGGACAACGATGCTTTCGTGGCTGGCGGAACATGCAAATGACTTAATCTGATTGGAGGAAACCTAAATGATGAACGTGTCAAAAATACACCCTGCAATTTTGTTTTTTATACCACTGTTTTTGACTTTATCCACCCCCAACACAATCTTTGCCAAGGAGCAAGGCGGGCAAAAAATGCTGACGATGGAACTGGCGGCAAAAGCCGCGCTGGCGGCGGTCAAACAATGCGAACAGGATGGCTTCAAGGTCAGTGTCGCCATTGTCGACAGCGCCGGATTGATCAAGGCACAGCTAAGAGCCGACGGCGCCGGCCCGCACACGCTTGATAGCAGCCGCCGCAAGGCTTATACCTCTAACAGCCTGCGCGGACCGACACAGCGGTATGCAGAGCTGCTGGTCAAAAGCCCTGATCTGCACAGTCTGGCGCATATCAACGACAGCATCCTATTACTCGGCGGCGGATTGCCAATCAAATTGAATGGCGAGATAGTCGGCGGTATCGGCGTCGGCGGCGCGCCCGGGATCAAGTTTGATGAAGTGTGTGCGCGTGAAGGGTTGAAGGTTCTTCAGGCGGATGACTTGTTTGAATAGTGAATTCATGCACCATTATCTACGTCTACGCTGGTTTGCACGGCAGGCTTCAACGCACGTTTTTTTTCCAGACGCGCCAGTTCGTAATGGATGAATGCGAGCGCCGTTAATACCGGCGCAAAAAAATTAATAATTGGAATGTATTGCAGAAAGCCGGTCAGCAGCCCCAGATTCCATAGCGAGAATCTGTTCTCGGCCAGCAGTTGCTTGATTTCATCGTGGCTGGCATGTTCGGATAAAGCGTCATAGCGAAAAAGCTGCTGATTCAGGAAAGCGGCGGCAATGAAAGGTACCACAATACCGATGCCAAACGCCCATAACGGCAGGGTGACAATCCAGATGACCATGTAAATGAATACCGCGTAAAGCGCATTCGCGATGCCACCCAGAATTGTGCCGCCGCTTTGGCGCGCAAGTCCGCGGTAATGCCGTTTTGCGACGTAATTAATCAACTCGGGCATGGAAAATATCGCGGTGATGATCAACGTGGTGACAATGACCAGCGGAATAAAAATAAGTATGTA
>JADZAR010000041.1 GCA_020852475.1 Nitrosomonas sp. | reverse complement strand
CTGGATATCGCTCGTCTCAAGGCGCAGATTGCCGAAGATCATGAAGCTTATCAAAAACGTCCGAAACGGAAATTTGTCGGCGCACGCACCACTGAGTATCGTTTTGCCCGGTATGTCGAGGATTGGCGCCTGAAGGTTGAGCGCATAGGCAATCTGAACTATCCGGAAGACGCAAAAAGGCAAAAACTCTATGGCAATCTGCAACTCACCGTTGGCATACGCGCGGATGGCAGTCTGGAATCCATCGGCATTAATCGCTCCTCCGGCATTAAAATACTTGACGATGCTGCTATCCGTATTGTCAGATTGGCCGGTAAAAACGGCTTTGCGCCCTTTCCGCCGGATATCAGCCGGGATACCGATATTCTGCATATCACACGGACTTGGGTATTTGCACGTTCGGATACGTTGACGAGTCAATAATTTCAATAAGTACAGGCATTCCATGACAGACCGCTACGCCGTTGTCGGTAACCCTGTTGCACACAGCAAGTCACCGCTGATTCATGCCGCTTTCGCCCGGCAAACGCATCAGGATTTATATTATGAAGCCATTCTTGCGCCACTCGACGGCTTCATCAGTGCTGTCGAGATATTTCGCCAGCAAGGTGGCAAAGGCATGAACATTACAGTACCGTTCAAACTGCAAGCTCATCAATTAGCCAACGAACTGACTGAACGCGCCAGAGTCGCACAAGCTGTCAATACGTTCAAATTCGAAAATGAAACGATTCTTGGCGACAATACCGACGGCGCCGGACTGATACGGGACATTACTGCAAATCTGAACTTTCCCGTCTATGGTAAACGCGTGCTGTTGATGGGGGCGGGTGGCGCATCACGCGGCGTCATTCTGCCTCTGTTGCAACAACAACCGGCTTTACTTGCAGTGGCCAACCGCACGCCACGGAAGGCACTCGATCTACAACAACAATTTGCCACTCATGGCCAGATCAGCGCGGGGGGATACCTGGATTTTGCAGGCGAACAATTTGATATCATTATCAACGCCACCGCCGCCAGCCTGAATGACGACCTGCCTGAATTACCGGGAGACATTTTCGCAGCCAAAGCACTCGCCTACGATATGATGTACAGCACTAAACCCACGCGCTTTCTCCAATATGCCGCCCAGCGTGGCGCGCCGCATCTTGCCGACGGTATCGGCATGCTGGTTGAACAGGCAGCCGAGTCATTCTATCTCTGGCGCGGCATCAGGCCGGATACCCGGGCCGTTATTGCGCAACTGAGAAATTCACGCAACTAACCGAAAAATAGACTGTTTTCATTTTTCTTTGATATAGATCAATAAATGATTGACCCGTTATTTTGATCGGCGTAGAGTGTGCATTAAGACAAGCGCATTATCCTTTCTATCTCCTCACCATGATAATGCCGCTTGTTTTTCTGACTCCATATTCATGTTCTCATCCATCCACTCATCAAGGAGGATTCTGTAATGACTGAATATCATGCACTACCCGCGCAACACTTATCCGGCGCTGTCCGTGTCTTTAAATCCGCTCCCGCAAAACGTGTCACGCTGGAATCTCCCGCAATCGATATCATGACGGATCTACGACACAGTCATGTCGCAACCATTGCACCACAAACCGGCATTGATCATGCAAATATGTACATGAAACTGCGAGGCGTTCGTTCCCTGTTTGTTCTCAGTGCGGATCACACTTTACAGGGCGTTATCACCGCAACAGATATTCTGGGCGAGAAACCGATGCGATTTAATCAGGAACGGCAGTTGAAACACAGTGAAATCATGGTGGCAGACATCATGACGCCGATCAACAATCTTGAAGCAATAGCGATTGACGAAGTCCGCCGCGCCAAAGTCGGCCACATCATCGCCAGCCTATGCGATGCCGGACGCCAGCACACGCTGATCATGGACGAAGACGCCGACGGCCTGCCGCTGATATGCGGCATTTTTTCTCTGACACAGATCGAAAAGCAGCTGGGACATACGATTCCACTGACCGAAGTAGCAAAAACATTCGCCGAAATCGAAGCAACTGTTGTTGCCGGTTGATTGGCTACCTGTTCTTCTCTCGAACAATCCGAAGCAGCAGCTCTCCCGATTCTTCATGGCTAGAATTGTATCCATCATGAAGAATCGGGATAACATCAACAGCGCGACCTTGTCGAACCGCACACTTTTCTTCCGCCGGTAATCCGAAACAATGCCTCTTTTCCGGGTTCACCATTCGTAATACCGGTTCTGCATGAGACGCATCGTTCGCTCCAATGACTTCAGCCTGATTGTTTTATAATAACTGTCGGATTGATACTAGAACAGTGAACAACGCCACTCCCGGAACGGTAAACGATGATCGGCAAGCATATAGACATTCTTGACAAAACAACATGTTATCATGGATTTTTCCGCATAGACCGCTACCGGCTGCGCCACCGTTTGTTTAACGGTGAATGGGGACCCGCCATCACGCGCGAACTGTTCGAGCGCGGTCATGCAGCGGCCGTATTGCCGTATGATCCCGTCCGGGATCAAGTGATCCTGATCGAGCAATTCCGTATCGGCGCGCTTAGCGCCCCCGGTGGTCCCTGGTTGACAGAAATTATCGCGGGCATCATTGAAGCAAATGAAGCACCGGAAGAGGTTGTCAAACGCGAAAGCATAGAAGAAGCCAACTGCATCATCACCGATCTGGTGCCATTATATGATTACCTGGTCAGTCCCGGCGGCATGACAGAACGTATCGCGCTATTCTGCGGCCGGGTTGATGCCACACATGCCGGCGGTATCCATGGCGCAATAGACGAAGGAGAAGATATCAAGGTGCATGTCGTTTCACGCGAAACGGCGCTAAGCTACTTGAAGACGGGACGAATCAATTCGGCCAGCGCCATCATTGCTTTACAATGGCTGGCACTGAATCGTGAACAGCTGCTGAGACAGTGGATGATGTCATAAGCCCACTCCGGACAAAGTATTTTTAAAGGTAAAACAAATGCGCAGTTCGAAGACAAATTTCATCATCGCAAACGGCGGCATCATTATTTTTCTACTTCTGTTCTGCTGGCCGCTGATGCTGTCCGCACAAAAGCCTGGCAGTGCACTATGGCTGAATATCGACGGCGCCATTGGTCCGGCCACACAGGATTACCTGCAACGTGGCTTCAATAAAGCGATCGAACTGAATAGTCAGATCATCATTCTGCAAATAGATACCCCCGGCGGACTGGATGCCTCAATGCGTGAAATCATCCGCAACATTATCGCCTCACCGATACCCGTAGCCGGTTTTGTTTCACCCAGCGGCGCACGCGCGGCCAGCGCAGGCACCTACATTCTGTATGCCAGTCACATCGCTGCCATGTCACCCGCCACCAATCTGGGCGCGGCAACACCGGTGCAGATTGGCGGCATGCCCGGGAGCTCAGATAAAAATGTTTCCGATACCAATAAAGAAGAACAAGAAGGTCAAAACGCCGCAGCACAAGACCCTATGGCCAACAAACTCGTCAACGATGCCGTTGCGTACATTCGCGGACTCGCGCAGATGCGCGGCCGTAATGCCGACTGGGCTGAACAGGCGGTCCGCCAGGCTGCCAGCCTGACGGCGGAAGAAGCGTTGGAACAGAGTGTGATTGATCTGATCGCAACCAGCATTCCGGATCTGTTATCCCAAATCGATGGCCGCACGGTCAATGTACTGGGCAACGACATCATACTATCCACCGCGCAAATTACCATTGAGCACTTTGAACCCGACTGGCGCACCCGTTTGCTGGCCATCATCACTGACCCGAATATTGCCTACATCCTGATGCTGATCGGCATATACGCGCTGATTTATGAATTCTCCAATCCGGGCGCGATCTTCCCCGGCGTGGTCGGTGCCGTTTGCCTAGTACTGGCGCTGTTTGCCTTCCAGGTGTTGCCCATCAATTATGCCGGACTCGCATTGCTGCTGGTCGGTATCGCATTCATGCTCGCCGAAGTTTTCGTGCCCAGTTTTGGCGCGCTGGGTATCGGCGGCATGATTGCGTTTGTCATCGGTTCCGTCATGCTGCTTGATACCGGCGTGCCTGGCTATGGTGTTTCCATACCATTGATTGTGACATTCGCGTTGTTATCAGCCGCGTTCTTTCTACTGATACTGGGCATGGCGATCAAAGCCCGTCAACGTCCGGTTGTCAGCGGCATGGAACAGATCGTACACAGCACCGGCACAGTCATCGATGATTTTGAACAGGAAGGCTGGGCGAGAATTCACGGCGAGCAATGGAAAATTCACAGCAACAGGCCGCTCAAGCGCGGCGACAGAATCCGCGTCGTCGCCATGGATGGACTGATTCTAACCGTCGAACCCGATACCGGCGCATCCCACCAACCCAGGAGAAATTAAGATGATCGAAATACTGTTTATCGTTCTGAGCATCACCATACTCTTTCTTGCCAGCGCATTCAAAGTATTGCGCGAGTATGAACGCGGCGTAGTGTTCCAGCTTGGCCGGTTCTGGAAGGTCAAAGGTCCGGGGCTCATCATTCTCATTCCCGTTATCCAAACTATGGTGCGCGTTGATCTCAGAACCATCGTCATGGATGTACCCAGTCAGGATGTTATTTCACGCGACAATGTGTCCGCTAAAGTTAACGCGGTAATCTATTTCCGCGTCATCAATCCAGAACGCGCCATCATTCAGGTCGAAGATTACGATGCCGCGACCAGTCAGCTCGCTCAAACCACGCTGCGTTCCGTACTCGGTCAGCATGAACTCGACGAAATGCTTGCCAGTCGCGACAAGCTCAACAACGATATCCAAAAAATTCTCGACGAGCAGACTGAAGCCTGGGGCATCAAAGTCACCAACGTCGAAATCAAGCATGTCGATATCAACGAATCAATGATCCGCGCAATTGCCAAACAAGCCGAGGCTGAACGCGAGCGCCGCGCAAAAATCATTCACGCCGAAGGCGAACTGCAAGCATCGCAACACCTGCTCGAAGCTTCGCAGATACTGTCCAAAGAGCCGCGGGCATTGCAGTTACGCTATCTGCAGACACTTACCGAAATCGCTGGCGAGAAGAGTTCCACCATTGTCTTCCCGTTGCCAATGGAATTGATCACGCCATTGCAGAAAATAATTGAGAAACATGCCGAACTAAGCAGTAAATCCGGGAAAGACAGTACTGCATGATACCGCTGTGGCAGCATTGTAAATTTATCGACTGAATTTCCGCCTGACGCGATATTTTTTCCACGCCATCCAATTTATTCTGGTAGCCATCATTGCACAGCGCCCCGGCTGCTCAATGATGGAATAGGACAGAATGACGCAACGCGCGTTGTCATTTAAGGATAATTAACATGCCTCAACATTTCGACTATATCTGCCTTGGCGCAGGCAGCGGCGGTATAGCTTCCGCAAACAGAGCCGCGATGCATGGTGCGAATGTACTGCTGATCGAAGCCCGGCATCTCGGTGGAACCTGTGTGAATGTGGGTTGCGTACCCAAAAAAGTGATGTGGTACGGCGCCCAGGTTTCTGAAATGATCCACTTATTCGCCGGAGATTATGGCTTCGATACGGTCATGGAAAAGTTTGACTGGAACCATTTGGTCAATAACCGCGAAACCTATATAAAACGTATTCACGGCGCTTATCAAAGCAGCCTGGCGGAGAACGGTGTGACTTTGCTGAATGGTTCTGGCCGTTTTGTCAATAACAACACCATCGAAGTGAATGGCAAACAGTACAGCGCTGATCATATTCTAATCGCGACTGGCGGCATGCCCGTTATTCCGGATATCCCTGGAGCGTCATATTGCATTGACTCTGATGGTTTCTTTGCGTTAAGACATCAGCCCAAAAAAGTGGCTGTGGCAGGTGCCGGTTATATTGCGGTAGAGCTGGCGGGTGTGCTGAACGCGCTGGGTTGCGAAACTCGGTTGTTTGTCCGAAAACATGCGCCACTGCGTCATTTTGACCCCATTCTATATGAAACACTGATGGAAAGTATGGCTGAGAACGGCCCGATATTGCACCCTCACAGCACACCGGCGGCAGTAACAAAAAACGGCAACAACAGTCTGACGCTGCATCTGGATAACGGCGAACAATACACTGTTGACACACTGATATGGGCAGTCGGGCGCGCACCGGCAACTGAGCATATCGGTCTGGAAAACACCGACGTCGCGCTGGACGAAAAAGGCTATATCAAGGTCGATGCACAGCAAAATACCAGCGCGAAAGGTATTTATTGCGTAGGTGACTGTATGGCAGGCGGCAAGGCGCTTACCCCTGTCGCCATCAAGACGGGACGGCTATTATCCGAGCGTCTGTTCAATAACCGTACGGATGCAAAAATGGATTTCAGTCTGATTCCAACAGTTGTTTTCAGTCACCCGCCTATCGGTACGATGGGCATGACAGAACCAGAAGCGGCCGACCATTACGGTCAGGACAATATTAAAGCCTACACCGCAAGTTTTACCGCCATGTACACGGCGATTACCAGCCGCCCGCAACCCTATAAGATGAAACTGGTTTGTGCAGGCGCGGAAGAAAAAGTTGTGGGTATCCATGGTATTGGTCACGGTATGGACGAAATTCTCCAGGGTTTTGCGGTTGCCATCAAAATGGGTGCAACCAAAACCGATTTTGACGCAGTAATCGCAATTCACCCAACCAGCGCGGAAGAATTCGTAACAATGCGCTGATAGTTTCTGCAGACAATCTTTATCCAGCCGGAATTCAGTCTTAGTGTCGTACATTTTCAAGCAATCACTAAAACTGATCTTAATCTTCGGAGAACAAACAAATGAACAAAATTGATATGCTGCTGATACGTTATGTCATGCTCATGATGCCGCTATCATTCTGGTCGATTCCCCAGATAAAGAGGCGTGGGAATACCAGAAAGAACACATGAAAAATGAACGTGAATGGGTGAAACGTGAATACGAATCAGCCAAAGAACAGCGAAAACACTACGAGGAAATGCAACGGGAACAGCAAAAACATTATGACGAAATGCTACGTGCAGATTGGAAGCACCAGCAAGAAATGCGGCGCGAGACAGACAAATATCACGAAGAAATGGAGCGCGAGCGCTTAAAGCATCACCGGGAGACATACCGATAAATAACGAAATTATTCAATCATCTATTCAAATAACAGATTCATCTTGCTATTCTGTTACTTGATACCTTGACTTGCTGCAATGGCGTTGATTCAATCATGCGGTTGCAAGTGAAATGCGGCACGCCCGTTCATCATCATAGCCATTTTTTCGTTTGAAGAAGACAACCAGACCAACGCTGATACCAATGAAAACACCCCATACGCGAGACAAGCCCATCGCCATTTCAATTCCGACATATAGTCAATAACTGCGAAGCCACATAAAACATACCCGCGATGCCTATCAAAAAAGTTTGGCGGATAACGGCGTGATTTTGCTGAGTGGCTTTAGATGTTTTTTCAATAACACCGCCATCGAAGTAACTGGCAAATATATTCTCATTGCGACTGGCGTATGCACATTATTCCGGAAACCCCGGAGGCATCCTATAAGATTAATTCTTATAGCTTTTGTGCGTTATGTAGCCAGATTAAAAAGTAGCCATGGTAGGCAGTAGTTATCTTACAGTAGCGCTGATGGCGGCGCCGAACACCCCGGATTTCAAGAAAAAGACCATATAATCATTCGTTATTGCGCTGATTGATATCCTTAAGAAACCAAATAATTAACCGTTGGCTAATCTCAATCGAGATTCTCACCAGTCTCTATTTACTGTTCACAACCAACGAGGTATTTCATTATGTCAATCCAGGGTTTCACACCGACACAAATTGCTGCTTTTACAACCGACCAGATTCAAAGTCTGACAACCGATGATTTCAAGAAACTTTCCACTGCTCAAATCAATGCCCTCACCAGTGAACAGATCAGTGCCATCGAGACAGAGGATTTAAATGTACTTAGTGCCGCACAGATCAGAGGATTTGATGCGCAAAAATTCGCGGATGGCATGTTGACTTACCAGATTGAAGCCTTAAACCAAACTCAGATTGCCGCACTGAGCACAGATCAGTTGGCGACACTGACAACCGATCAAATTCAGGCAATAGAAACACAGGATTTGGTCAAGCTTAGCGCAGCCCAGCTTAATGCACTCAGTACTGAACAATTTAACAACCTGAGTTCCGATCAAATACAGTCGCTGACGGCTACTCAGATCAAAGGACTCTCGACTGATCAGTTATCCACACTGACAACTGATAATGTTCAATTACTCACTGGTGCACAAATCGCCTCACTATCCGTCACGCAATTAAACAGCTTCGACTCGGATCAAATTGCAGCCATCGATGTAGCCGATGTGGCCGCCTTTACCGCAACTCAGGTCAAAGGCATGGATAGCAGTCAGATAGCTGCCTTAACCACCAGTCAAATCACTCAACTGAGTAATACCCAGCTTGCAGCATTGACAACCACCCAGATCGCCAATATCGAAACGGAAGATCTGGCTGCAATGACCACCAGTCAAATTGCCGCATTCTCGGCTCAACAGGTCACCGCGTTCACAAGCGAGCAGCTCAACAACATGACCTCGGACCAGATTCAGGCATTAACGGCCACCCAGATCAAGGGACTTAGCACTGATCAAGTGTCGAACCTGACGAGTGATAATATCCAGTTGCTGACCAGCACTCAGGTTGCCGCATTATCTTCGTCACAACTGAACAGTCTTAACAGTGATCAAATTGCCGCCCTCGATACCGAAGATGTGGCCGCATTGACCGCCAATCAAATCAAGGGTCTTGGCACAACACAAATTCAGGACATGACTTCCGATCAGATGCAGGCATTGACGGCCAATCAAATCAAAGGACTCACGACCGCTCAGATCGCCAGTATCGAAACGGATGATCTGG
>JADZAR010000040.1 GCA_020852475.1 Nitrosomonas sp. | reverse complement strand
CATCCATCGCTGAAGACGAATTTGATCCGCCCGAGATCGCGATGGGCGAGCGTCTTTTTCTGGAAACACGTTTCGCCCAGTTTTTTGCCGCGCACGGCACTGGCGGCGATCCGATTATGGAAACGACCGAGACTACCGGCGAACCGCTTCCGGGCCCGTTTGCCGGTCAATCCATGAATTGCGCAGCCTGCCATCTGGTCGATCAACAACTCGAGACAAGTGGCGGTGGAATGCGCACTTATGCGGATTTTGCGCGACGCAGTCCGTTGCAACCGCGAGAGGACGGTAAAACACATGCTGTACGCAACAGCCCGCCACTCGTTAATGTATCGCTGCTGCGCACTAAACGTCCGGGATTCAGAGGCGGTGTCATGTTTCATTTTGACGGGGAATTTTCATCCATGCATGATCTGGTCAAAGCCACTTATACCGGTCGTATGGCCGGCTGGTTGCCCGGTGAAAAAAATGAAGCGATCCGGCATTTCGCGCATATTATCCGCACCGATGATGGCAGCGGTGAGCTGGCTCAGGAATTTGGCGGCGCTTACCCGGTTGTTTTGAAAGGCACCGACCCGTCGATACCGGCGGAATTCCGCCTACCTGAAGAATTTCGCATTGACGTCGATCAAGCGGACGACGAAGAAATCTTTGAAGCAGTTACGCGACTTACGGCTACGTATGTAGACAATTTGCAGTTTTCCAGAGATGATGAAGGCCATTTTAACCTGTCACCCTATGATGTCTTTCTGGCGAAAAACGGTCTGCCCCAAAAACCGGCAAAAGGTGAAAGTGAGCGCCATTATAGCCAACGGTTGCTGCGCAGAATCAATAAACTGCGTGATCCACAATTCGTTACAGAACAAGACGGTGAATTTGCTTTTCATGATCAGCCGTTCGTCTTTGGTGCGGAAGAATTGGAAGGCATGAAACGGTTTTTCAGCGAATCAGGACAAGCACATTCTCGCGATCGTAAAGCCGCCAATTGCATTGCCTGTCATCCGGCGCCCAATTTCACGGATTTTGCGGTACATAACACCGGTGTAACCCAGATTGAATACGATACCATTCATGGTGCGGGTGCTTTCAGCGCCTTATTCATTCCGAATCTTGAGGAACGAAATACAACCCCGCAGGCATACCTGCCAGCCACCGAAAAGTATCCGGAAGCAAGAGAGCCTTACCGCGCCATTCCTGATAGCCATTACCCCGGACTGGTCGATCTGGGTGTCTGGAATATTTACGCAAACCCGGATTTTCCCAAAACACAGGGTATGTTAAGTCAGCTGCTTTGCGAGGAAGCACGGAAAACGATGCGCAATCACCCGCACTTGCATCAAGACTTGCGTCATCATCCCTGTGCAGCGAAAAATCTGCTCGAACGCAGCATCGCCATGTTCAAAACCCCCGGTCTTCGCGACCTGGGCCATTCGGCCCCGTATATGCATAACGGACAGTTCGATACGCTCGAAAACGTCATTGAATTTTACCGACAGACAGCCAGAATGGCGCGCGATGGGCAACTGAGAAACGCTTCGCCTGACTTGCTTGATGCACATATTGATGCGCGTGATGTCGCGCCGCTGGCTGCGTTTCTCCGTGCTTTAAACGAAGATTATGAATAGTTCATCCGATGAATGAAGCGCGTATGCATTAAAAAAACAATGAAATAATCCAACAGAAATTTACCAGTTATACTAAAAACCCGGTTACAACAACCCATTGCAACCGGCCTCACTCAGCCAGTGCACACCAATCAGGGCGATACCGCCCACGCCATAAATCAACGGACTGTCCCAGGTATGCGGTGAAAAGGCTTCCGCCAGGGTAATCAGAACCGGTATTGCCAGTAACGCAACGGCAAGCTGAACAGCTTCAAAATACGAATGAAACGCCAGAATGGAAATAAACGTCGCGCCATAGACGCACGCGCTGCCCGCATAACTGCGCTGATATTTTTTCCGGGTGAACAACGCGTAAGTGCTGTATTTCCGCTTGCCAAACCGCACACCGACCGGCTCGGCAAGACCGTCGCCGATACCATTGGCAAGAATGACAATCATCAGGAGCGGCAATATGTCATGACGCTCAAAGTAGACCAGCAACGGAATCAGCACCAGATAGCTGGCCAGAAACTGCGTATAAAGCCATGTCATCGTCAGCGGCCTGTCTTCGGGGCGGTCTATGGCGCGAAACATGACGGTCAACGACTTGAACCGGCTACGAACAGGTTCAATAAACAGAGTCAAGAAGGCAAATACAAACACAATATCCATCAGGAATGCCGCGGCGCTATAGTCATACGCAATGACCGATTGCAGCAGAACCGGCAAAAAGAAAAAAGCGAAGTGATTGATTTTACGTGTGTAGTTGACCTTGACATCATAGCGGATCACCAGCAGTCCGCATAAATAATGGATCAGCAGTAATAAGGCGTAAAACAACGCATGATGCAGCCAGTATTCGAGCGGGAGATTCATAGTATGATCAGTGATTTTGTCGGCGATTCAGTTCCGCCCGTCTTGACCGGTCTGCATAGCCATCGATATCGGTCTGACTAGCGCGGTAGATGTATTGGCGCAGATGACGATACCCATAAGATAATTTTGTATTTCCATGAGAACTGTTGTATTACTCGCGCTGATCGCGATATTGGGACTCACGGGCTGCCAGCTGCCCGTTAAGCAACCCCTGCACCCCGCAGAACCCCAACCGTCAGACAGTATACCTTTAACCGACACGCCTTATCAGCGCAAGGATTGGCCGCACTGGATCGATGCCGATAAAAACTGCCGCAACACTCGCCAGGAGCTGCTCATTGCAACCAGCCGGGCGCCGGTTCAATTCAAGGATACCCGGCAGTGCACAGTCAAAGCCGGATTGTGGATCGGTCCTTATACCGGCAGGACATTCACCAGGGCTTCCGATGTCGATATCGACCATATCGTGCCGCTCGCGCATGCCCACCGGCATGGCGCATCCAGTTGGACGCGCGCGCAGCGGCGCGTTTTCGCCAACGACTTCGAGAACCTGCTCGTCGTCGATGACGCCACCAACCAGGCGAAGTCCGACAAAGCACCGCATGAATGGCTGCCGCCGAACAGGGCTTTCTGGTGCGAATACGGCCGCCGCTGGCAGCGTGTCAAAGACAAATACCGGCTGCGCTTCAGCGCAGCAGAGCGTTATGTGCTGAAACAACTAGCAGACACCTGTCTCCAGTAGAAAACCCGCTGGATAACGATAAGCCAGGCGCATCGAGTATGTTTCCCTGGCATCACTTACGCTGCGCTTTACTATAAACATCGACACGCACCGCGCTCAATGTTCCTATGAAAAGGAAAT
>JADZAR010000039.1 GCA_020852475.1 Nitrosomonas sp. | reverse complement strand
CGCCAGCCATATCGTTCACAAATCCGGTAAACGATCATTAATCCGAGTCCGACTTTATTCGGATCGCACGTATCCTTTTTCACATAGGATTTGAAAATTTGCGCCTGCGTCAGTGTATCGATACCCATGCCGGTGTCCGCAATGGTCAGTTGTCCGGGCAGCAATAACACTTGAATGCGCCCCCGCTGCGTATATTTGAAGGCATTTCTCACAAGATTGGCGACCAGAACATCGAGAATGCCCAATGGCGCGGAGACTTCCAATGATGATTTCTCCACGACATTCACTTCCACCGGTTTGTTGCCCAGCCATATACGCTGTTGCTCAATGACTTTCCGAACGATCGGCTCCAGTTTGCGTAAATGGCAGTCTTCATTCGATTCACTGTTAATGCGCGCCAGCACCAGAAAGGTTTCGATCAATTCGACCATTTCATTGATGCCACGCTGAATCCGCCTGATCCGTCCACGTTCCCTCGGCGGCAAATTCTCGTTTGCAGACAGGATTTCCACAGCCAGACTGATACTGGTTATCGGGGTACGCAATTCATGACTGACATTACTGGCAAATTCCTTTTCATGAATCAGCAGAATTCTCAACTGATCGTGATAGTGCTGCAATTCATGCGCAAGATCGCCTATCTCATCATCGTTGAAGCCGGATAACTGGACGGATTCATTCAGTTTATTTTTGAACGCAATCACCTGATCAGCAAGTTGTTTGATCGGCTGAACAACACCATGCGCAATCCTCCAGCCAATAGCAAGTGCAAACATCAAAACAACCAGCGAGCACATCCAGACGAGAACAATAAACTCATTTTCCAGTTGATGAATGTTCGTGTCGTCAAATTTCACAATGTGACGGACACCATTGATGTCTTCGACCAGAACGCGGTAATCGCGATCATTGTATGTCAGGTCATAGATGCCCTGATCGAGATCACGAACATGCGCCGGTAAGTTATAGTCTTTCTCGTTAATTAGAGAAATGTATATGGTCGTCGTTCGTGAGCGGAAATGACCTGGATTCAGCATGTTCGGCATCTGTTGACGGAAATGTTTCAGCTCCGCGTAAAGAATGTCATCCAGCATGCTGGTAACGATGGTCTTGAATGCGACGATCAGACTTAATCCCAGTACTAGCGTTAAAAAAATACCAAACGATAAAAAAGCAAGGGTAATACGCCGGGAGATACGGTTATTCGCCTTCTGCATATTCGTCAGTAAGCATGTAACCAAACCCCCGCACCGTGTGCAATAAAGGCTGGTCAAAAGGCTTGTCGATGACCTGGCGCAAATGGCAAAGATGTGTGCGCAGGGCGTCGCTATCGGGTGTCTTGTCCTGCCAGACTGCGTATTCAAGCTCTTCTCGTTCAATCACGCGATGCGGGTTCTGCATAAAATACAGCATGATCCGGTAAAGTTTTCGATTGAGGTTAATTTGCCTGCCTGCCCGCGAAACTCTGTGCGTATTCATGTCCAGCATGAGATCGCCAACCATCAGTTGTGTATCCGGTAAGCGGTGTACTCGCTCGGATAACACTTTCACGCGCGCTGCAAGCTCTTTCAGACAAAAAGGCTTGGTCATATAATCGTCAGCGCCTGAACGAAAACCTTCCAGTTTATGTTCGAGCGAACTCCTTGATGTCAGCATCAATATCGGAACAGCTCTTTGGGCATCCCGGCGAATCCGGCGGCAAAGATCAACGCCATCAATGCCCGGCAAATTCAAATCGAGGATAACAACATCATAATTCCTGGTGACCGTGAAATGCAGTCCCGTCACGCCATCGCCCGCCACATCAATCTCGTAACCCAAGACTTCCAGATAATCATGTATGCTTGCGGCGATGTCTTCGGTATCCTCAATAACCAACACATTCATGGTCGTACTCCTATGTTATGCCGTTCTTGCAGTTTACGCACTGAATCATCAAGAAATTGTTAATTTTTTGTGAGAAAAATGTTAACGGGGTTTTTTTGTTATTGTGTTGTAAATATAGGATATAAAAGAAAAAATTAAACAGAAGTGCCGGTGGATGCTGGTAAGCGGTCGAGAGTGCGAATAACCCGGCGACAATCCCCGGAAGGATGTAATAAAAAATAGAGGAATGAGAATAACAGTACTCTTATACTTCGTACCCAGGCGTCAGTCGGACATAAGACTAATCTGCTGCGTCAGCGGGATAACGGCGCATATTTCCTCAATTTTTCGTTACATAAACTGGTCATATACGCTTCAAAATTAAGAAAATCCGCGCTTGCTCTCCCACTCGGCTTGCTACGATTGTTTAAGTCCGACAGACTCCCCGAACACGTTATTATGGTCATGCCAAAACACACGATCAAATGTGGTAGTCGCATTTTTTCATGCAACCCATGGATCATAGTCGCGATCGCTGGTGATTAACGTTGTGACCGGCAAGGCTTCACGCTAATCAATACCCTCTGACAATCTTCATCCATTCGTCGATATGATCGTAAATACTCAGCGCTTTTGATGGGTCGTTCTTTCTTAACGCGATTTGCAGTTCACCCAGTTCGGTTGTGAATCTTTTTACGCTATTTTCATCCATACTACCGGCATCCTGCATGCCGTTGAGGCGCGCCTGCACGTACTTGAACGTGCTGCGAGACTTGTCGTATTGGCCATTGTTTAGAAAAGCTTTGGCGAGCGCCAGATTTTCTGAAATCGCCAGTACCGGATCCTCAATTTCCTTTTCTTCGATAACTGCATGATTGAAGGTCGTCGCAAGCGTCTGCTGTGCTTCTTCATACTTTTTATACTCAAGTACCGACCGCAGTGCGCTATCAAGTGCCGCCTCGATATCATTCAGATTGATTGCGATTTTCAACCGAACCAGGCTGGCGCCGGTTTCCTGTACGTTGAGTGTTCTTAAATAATTGAAAATATCTTCGTAATCGCTGATCAGCAGCACATCGTCCACAACCGGTACATAATAATCCTTGACCCGGTTATTTTTGGCGTAATCAATCTTGCCGTAATTGAAATCAGCGTTGATTCTGGATTCAGGCCATTGTGAGCCAAGATTGGCGGCGATAATTTGTGCTTTCTCAATCTGGTGTACTGCCTGACGCGGCTGTTTGATTGCCAGCGCGAACCGGGCAAGACTGATATGTCCCATCATTTTATGAGTCAGCGTCTGAAAGTGCTGAGATTGCTCTGTATTCAGGGTGAGCGTTGCTTCCTCTGTGGCCGCGTCAGTTTCCAATTTCTCGGACGCAAACAGGGCGCATGACTGTACAAAAATAAGCGCCGGAATCAATCCATAAACCAATGTTTTTTTAATCATGTCATTTCTCCAAGTTATTGATAATGTGCGCGCTATGACGGATTGGATCGCCCGGCGCAGTGAATACTCTAAGGCGGCATATATCAATAGCATGTAAAAATGGCATTAAATATTGATTAAAAAATGATTTTGATAAAAAAATTTAAAACAGAGACTGATGAAGCACTTGTAAAAGCCGGAGATCAAGCGGAATTTCTGGTTTGAGCAGCCAGAAAAAAACAGAACAGCCTGTCCATAAATGATAAAGCTGAATGCCGATGAAATACACCCTATGGCACTGGTCATGCTGGCAATGCAATGCTATTTGTGGACAGGCGGAAGATATTGGGGTGGCGCCAATGGCCGATAGAAATTATTCATAAACGGTACCGGGCCAAACAGGCTTCCACCTGGTGGAAAGTGGCTTTGGAGTGATCTGAAAGCAGAACCGTCACATGCTAATTTTGCAAGCGATTCCAGCTGAAAAAATCTCAGTTAGCATGGCTCAATTTTCACGATTCTGCGCACTGGATAATATTTTCGACAAAGCCATCAAGCGCAATTTCGGCAGCATCGGCAGCATGATCAGCAACAGGATGAACGCCGGAAATACAAATGTCATCAGCAGATCGGTCACTTGTATAACGTAATATCGCATCGGTTGTGTAGTCGTTTCCATGCCGACAGTGAAGGGAATTTTCAGAATATCATCTTCGAATGCCGCTTCTTCGCCGACAATCAGGTAGAGTGCGTAATGGCCTTTTTTGTCGATAAATACCTGTGTCTCGATTGTTCCTTGCGAATAGATTCTGGCGTTGACATTTGTCAGAATATGACTATCGCTGTAATCCGATGTCTTGCTGTCATCGGTCGGTTTTTGTTCAACCAGTCGCAAACTAATCGGCATCTCTCTCAAATCTTCATCAATCAGATCGGCTGTAAAAAAGACGGTGCCAGTACGAGGAATGCTTCTGCAATACGAGGTATACAGTGATTCGTCGACTTCGTCCGGATCACTGGTGCTGTTCTCGGGTGCGACATAAGCACTGAAGTAGACGGCATAAAGGTCATTGGCGATAACGCAACCGACATTGGTGCTGTAATGGTGTTGCACGGGACTGATGCGGTTGCAGGCCGCGAGCAGCAGAATGGTGAACAGCAGGAGGAGCAGATGCGGTTTTTCGGCTAATAATGTTTTCATGACGTGTTCCTTTTTTCTAATTGGTTTGAAGTTCGGCAGTGTCGGATGTGGTGACAGTAAATGTAAATCTGCCGGTCACAATATGCGTATCCGCTGACATGACGCGGTAGCGAACGGTATAGGTATCGGGCGGCAACTTTGGCGTTGTGGCGAAAATATGGGAACGATCCAGCGCGGCCTGTTTGACATCATTATTGTCTACGCGTTTTCCTGCGCTGTTGATTACTGCCAGTGATTTAAATTCACTGGCCACATTTTCATTGAACCAGATGCTGACTTGATCGGGAGAAGTATTCACTATACTTTCCGCTTTGGGTTCGGATTCCACCAGTATCGCGTGCGCAAATGCCGCAGAAGGCAGGGTTATTAAAACAATCTGCATCAGCAGCATCAGCGTATTTCGAATAGCTCGAAAATGTTTCATTCTTATTCTCCAGAGTG
>JADZAR010000038.1 GCA_020852475.1 Nitrosomonas sp. | reverse complement strand
GATCCTTCCATGATCAACGCATCATATACTTTTGGTATAGATCCTCGATCAAATTCAACGTCTACAACCGCACCAATACACTGAACAATTTTTCCTTGACTCATTGTTTTATCCCAAATACTTTTAGTTTTAAACTGCTGCCGCGCCACCCACGATCTCGGACAATTCCTTGGTAATTGCTGCTTGACGTGATTTATTGTAAATCAACGTCAATTCATCAATAACATTGCCAGCGTTATCTGATGCGGCTTTCATCGCCACCATTCGTGCTGATTGCTCGGATGCCATATTTTCGGTTACTGCCTGATAAATAAGCGCTTCCACATAACGAACCATAACATCATCGATTACAGGCTTAGCTTCCGGTTCATAGATATAATCCCACGTGACTTTAGATGATGATTCCGATCCCAACTGCATTTTATCGTCTGACAGTGGCAGCAGCTTCTCCATTACGGGTTCTTGTTTCATGGTGTTTACAAAGCGATTATATAAAATATAAACCCTATCAAATCGATCCTCTGTATATCCGTCCAGAACCACTTTAACTGCGCCAATGAGTCTTTCCATGTCTGGCGTGTCGCCCAAACCGATCACTTGGGAAATGATGTTAGCCCTGATACGACTCATAAACCCGAGGCCTTTATTTCCAATGCAACAAACCTCGATTTCCTCGCCTTCGGTTTGCCACTTTCTCATCTCACTCAAAGCACGACGAAGCACATTAGTATTTAGTCCGCCACATAAGCCTTTATCCGATGTGACCACTATTATGCCTATGCGCTTTACAGTATCGCGTTCAATCAAGAATGGATGACGATACTCAGTATTAGCTTTGCTCATGTGCGCTGCAACATTCCGGATTTTTTCTCCGTAAGGCCTTGCTTTTTTCATGCGTTCCTGTGCTTTACGCATTTTAGACGCAGCCACCATTTCCATTGCACGCGTAATCTTTTGAGTATTTTTTACACTCTTGATTTTATTACGAATCTCTCTACTACCAGCCATAGCCTAGTATGTTCCGTTCTTTTTAAATTCTTCTATTGCAGCCTTAAGGTTTTTCTCTGTCTCTGCATCCAGATCTTTTGTACTTTCTATTTTATCCAGGATTGATCCGTGCTGTCCTCGGATATAACTTTTTAAAGCTGCCTCAAAAGCCAGTGCTCTATTTACTTCGACATCGTCATAATAACCATTGTTAATTGCAAAAAGAGTCAACGCCATCTCGGAAACACTTAATGTTGCGTATTGAGGTTGCTTCATCAGTTCTGTCGCCATTTTTCCACGATCTAGTTGTTTCCTCGTTGCTTCGTCCAGATCTGATGCAAACTGTGCGAATGCTGCTAGTTCGCGGTATTGAGCGAGCGCCAAACGAATACCACCACCCAGTTTTTTAATAACTTTTGTCTGTGCAGCGCCACCGACACGCGATACTGAAACACCTGCATTGATTGCCGGACGTATACCCGCGTTAAATAAATCAGTCTCCAGAAAAATCTGTCCATCCGTGATCGATATAACATTAGTTGGTACAAACGCTGTCACGTCTCCAGCTTGTGTCTCAATGATTGGCAATGCAGTAAGCGAACCTGTTTTACCCTTTACAGCACCATTCGTATGTTTTTCTACATACTCCGCATTAACACGAGCGGCACGTTCCAATAGACGAGAATGCAAATAAAATACGTCTCCGGGATACGCTTCGCGTCCAGGTGGTCTTCTTAAGAGAAGTGAAATTTGCCGATAAGCCCAAGCCTGTTTTGTCAGGTCATCGTACACTATCAGTGCATCCTGTCCTTTATCGCGAAAATATTCACCCATCGTACAACCGGAATAAGGCGCGATAAATTGCATCGCTGCTGACTCAGAGGCAGTCGCCGCAACGACAATGGTGTACTCCATTGCGCCAAATTCTTCAAGTTTACGCACAACGTTTGCAATTGACGAAGCTTTTTGACCAATTGCCACATAGATGCATAGCATGTTCTGCCCTTTTTGATTGATGATCGCATCAATCGCTACAGCCGTTTTCCCGGTCTGCCGATCGCCAATAATCAATTCGCGCTGCCCCCTTCCCACCGGCACCATCGAGTCGACAGACTTTAAACCTGTTTGCACCGGCTGGTCCACTGACTTCCGCCATATAACACCCGGGGCAATTTTTTCGATGGGTTCAGATTTCTCTGCTGTAATAGGTCCTTTACCGTCTATTGGTTGACCCAGCGCATTAACAACACGCCCCAGCAATCCGTCTCCTACTGGCACTTCCAGAATTCTTCCGGTGCACTTTACTGTATCACCTTCTGAAATGTGCTCATATGAACCCATAATAACGGCGCCTACCGAATCTCTTTCCAGATTAAGTGCCAGCCCAAATGTATTGCCCGGAAACTCAAGCATCTCGCCTTGCATCACATCAGACAGCCCATGTATACGAACAATACCGTCTGTAACAGATACGATAGTTCCCTGCGTACGAACTTCTGCTGTATCAGCAAGTCCTTCTATCCTGTTTTTAATCAGTTCACTGATTTCGGATGGATTTAACTGCATTTCTTTTTAACTCCTAGCTTTTAAGGGCATTTGCCATTGCTTCAAGCTTACCGCGCACAGAAGCATCGAATATTTCATCTCCGATCTCGATTATTACTCCGCCGATTAACCGAGGATCTACTTGAACTTTAGCTTCAACTTTACACTTGAATTTTCGCTCTAATGCGCCAATCATTTTACTTAGCTGACTACTGCTCATTTCGAAGGCAGATACAATACTTGCTTCGCGAACACCATCGTGCTGCGCTTTCAGCTGTTCGAACAAATGTTGAATTTGCGGCAGCAAACCTACGCGACCATTTTCTGCGAGTATGCGCAAAAACTTGCGTCCATCTTCATTGAATTGTTTTTTGCCAATTTCGAGCAATAACTCGCTTAGCTGCTGCGCAGTCACCAGCGGATTATCTATCAACGCCTTGACATTTTCATTAACTGTCATATCTGTCGCATCACGCAACATCTTGGACCACTCGGCCAATGCATTTTTAGCTATCGCCAGCTTATAGACTGCATCAGCGTAGGGTCTTGCCACTGTAACCGCTTCAGCCATTGCTCAAATCTTCCTCAATTGACGCCAACATGTCCGCATGCACTTTTGCATCTACTTCTCTTCGAAGTATTTTTTCGGCTCCCGCCACTGCCAATCTAGCAGCATGTTGCCGCAATGCCTCTTTCGCACTGAAAACCTCGTGATGAATCTCGGCTTTCGCTCCAGAAATAATGCGATCACCTTCTTCCTTAGCAGCGCGCTTAGCTTCTTCTACAATTTCCGAGGCGCGTTTCTCTGCTTGAAGAATCACATCCGATGCCTGCTGCTTGGCTTCCTTTAAAATATCTGTGGCGCGCTGACTGGCTAATTCCAGCTCATGCCGACCGCGCTCACCTGCCGCCAAACCATCGGCTATTGTTTTTTGACGCTCCTCGATAGCACGCAACAACGGTGGCCAAACAAACTTGACGGTAAACCAGATAAATGTTGAAAATGCTAATGCCTGAGAAATTAATGTAAAATTTATATTCATAACCAACCCATATTGGTTCTTAGATTTTGTTTTACTGAATCACTGCAAGCAATGGATTTCCAAATGCAAAAAGCATAGCCAAACCAACAGCAATAATGAATGAAGCATCAGTCAAACCTAACAACAGGAAGACTTTACCTTGCAAGGTAGGGATCATTTCAGGTTGACGAGCAGCGCCCTCAAGGAAACGACTACACATCACACCCACACCAATACACGCTCCAGCCGCACCCAATCCAATCATCAAACCAATGCCGATTCCTGTATATGCTTGAATCAGGGCCAAATATTCTACATTCTCCATGCCTATTTCCTTTAGTTAAGATTAATGACTTGTTGTAACAAAAAAAAACTAATGTGACTCATGCGCCATTGATATATACACGACAGCCAGCATCATAAATATGAATGCCTGCAAAGTCACGATCAATATATGAAATATTGCCCAGCCCGCCCCGAGTATTGTACCAAAAACCGTGCCAGCCACACCCGTTGCGGCCCACATGCCTAATAACAAAAATATAATTTCGCCCGCATAAATATTGCCAAACAAACGCAACGAGTGAGAAAGCGGTTTTGAAACATATTCAATGAAATTGAACAGCAGATTCAAGATCCACAACAACGGATTTTTACCAAAAGGCGTACAGAACAGCTCATGCATCCAGCCTCCCAGTCCCTTAACTTTCACGCTAAAGAAAATCATCAGGAACCAAATTGTTAATGCCAATGCAAAAGTAGTATTAACATCAGTTGTCGGAACTATCTTCCAGTAATGCAAGCCAAAAACATTTTCTGTGACCCAAGCTGTAATATCTATGGGCATAATATCCATGGTGTTCATTAACAATACCCACACAAATATTGTCAATGCGGTCGGCGCGACAAACACGTGCCGATTCCCATGAAAGGTATTCTTTACTTCGTTATCAATGAATTCAATCATTAATTCAACAAAGGCCTGCCGCCTGCTTGGCACTCCAGGGGTTGCTTTGCGCACAACCAACCACACGCAACCCATTCCGATAATACCCAAAATTATTGAGGTCACCAGCGTATCCAGATGCAATGCCCAGAACGCTCCTTCTTTGACCTGAACGGTCATGTGTGTCAAATGATGATCGATGTATTTAGTTGGGGTAAGCTCTGTATCCGCTGCCATCACTACCTGCTTATTTATGAGATATATTATTTATCTGATTACATTAATTCTTGTTTATTTTTTCTGACACAAACAACGCCATACTATGCATGATGACCGTCAGGATAAACACGCCTATGAATGCTGAAGCATTAACGTCTTCATACATTTTAAACACCATCCAGAGCAAAAGAACAATCAGTGTGATTTTCACTGCCTCGGCTCTTAATGCCGTTCTGATTGTTCCTCCCGCCGTATAACCCTGATGACGAGAAACAATCACTGCAAATACAGCGGAAGAAAGCACGCTTATCATTCCTCCCAGTGCTGCTGATACAGCAACCTCAGTACTACAGCACACTGCCAATCCAACCGTGATGATCACGGTACTTAATAGCTGCCAGTGCAGAACCGTTTGTAGTGGCTTAATTGTTATCCAAGATGACATCAGCTCTTTATCCTGGAACGAATTGACTTTCTCTACGCCATAAAAAGGCGAAATTCTAAACTGATATCCAGAACCAGTCAATGCAAACATTAGCGCTTTCTCATTCTCATAGACATTTATTTTGCTTTGATATTAAAACCATACCGGAACACAGCGCGTTCTCTATGTTCTGAATGAAACTTTATGTCCATTTGAATTGCAGAGAAGCCAACTGATAATATAATTGATTTGTAGCCATCAACTCGGCATGCGTACCGATTGCTTCCAACCGTCCTTGATTGAATACTGCTATCCGATCTGCTGTCTGCACTGTAGACAATCGATGCGCTATAACAATCGTGGTTCGATTATTCATTAATTGCTCAAGCGCCTGTTGTATCCAGTATTCACTTTGCGCATCAAGTGCACTGGTCGCTTCGTCCAGCAACAGGATTGGGGCATCTGCCAGTATAGCTCGTGCTATCGCTAACCGCTGCTTCTGTCCGCCTGACAAGCCTTGTCCCATATCGCCCAATTGTGTCTGATAACCCTGCGGCATCTCAAGGATAAAATCATGCGCGTAAGCCAATTTTGCGGCCGCTTCGATTTCACACTGCGTCGCATCGGGACGAGCGTACCGCAGATTTTCATAAATTGACCCATAAAACAGCGCGGGTGTTTGCGATACCAAAGCGTAACACTGCCGTAATGCAGGAAGATCGACTTGCCGAATATCAATGCCATCCAGCTTGATGCTTCCCGACTGGCAGTCATAAAAACGTAGCAGTAAATCGAGCAAAGTCGATTTACCCGCACCCGAAGGACCAACCAATGCCATTGTTTCACCTGAATCTATCTGTAACGTAAGCCGATCAATTGCGTACACATCCGGGCGCGATGGATAAGCAAAAGATAAATTATCAATGGCTATAGCGCCCGACACTCTGGGCAGCGCCTGCGCAACCAGAGGAGACCGTATTTCGCTGGGCACTCGCAGAAGTTCCATAGTACGCTCGGCTGCACCCGCAGCACGCTGCAATTCACCGATCACCTCCGAAATCGATGCCACAGCAGAACCCACAATGACACTATAAAATACGAATGCAGCCAATTCACCTCCGCTAATGCGGCCCTCAATCACATCGATGCCACCGACCCAGAGCATCGCCCCCACGGCACCCAATACCAGAATGATGACCAGCGTTACGAGAAGTGCGCGTTGAATAGTGCGGCGTTTGGCCACCGTAAAAGCATCTTCAACATAGTCATGAAATTTTTGCTGATCTGTCGATTGATGATTGTATGCCTGAACTGTCTTAATCTGACTTAGTACTTCACCCACATACGCGCCCACCACAGCCACCCTGTCCTGACTTTCCCTTGACAACCCGCGCACGCGCCGCCCGAAAATCAAAATCGGTGCAACCACCAATGGCACACAAATTAAAACAATGACTGTCAGTTTCGCATTGGTAACAAACAACCAGATGATTCCGCCGACCATCATGATTAAATTACGCAACGCGAACGAGATTGAAGAACCAATAACCGACTGCAACAGCGTCATATCGGCCGTAAGTCGGGACTGAATTTCCGCACCGCGGTTTTTCTCAAAAAATCCCGGATGAAGATGAATCAAATGATTAAACACACTGCAACGTATATCCGCGATTACACGCTCACCCAGCCAGGTTACCCAGTAATAACGCGTAAATGTGCCTGCCGCGAGCGCCAGCACCAGGCATAAAAAAATCACCACATACTGACTCAGCAGCATTCTGGATTGCGTTGCAAATCCATGATCAATCAGCAGACGAATCCCTTGCCCGATTGACAAGGTTATTGCCGCCGTAAATAACAACGCCATCAAGCTATAAATAATCTGACGCCGATAAGGCAAAACAAAACCCGATAACGCCTTAACAAGTTGCCAACGTGTTTTTTTATCAGACACTTGATGCTGCATGAATCAATGTTGAATACAAACGGAAACTTCAAAGAAACAAAAGGAAAAGGGAACCGCGTTCAGCTCCCTTTATTTATACCGCGTTGTTAGCGCAATGAAATCTATACTATTGACCGCAAATCATTCCTTGCGCTCAGTCACTTCCACCAGATGGTATCCGAACTGTGTTTTTACCGGACCTTGCACTTCATTGACAGGCGCACTGAAAACGACCGCATCAAACTCTTTCACCATTTGTCCTGGACTGAACTCACCCAGTTCACCACCTTGCTTACCTGATGGACATAAAGAATGCTGTGCTGCAATCTCACCGAAATCCGCGCCTTGCGTAATTTCATTTTTCAATTGGTTACACTCTTCCTCGGTTTTAACCAAAATATGACGCGCGCTTGCTTTAGCCATCCAATTCTCCTGATCGAATTAACAAATATTTATCTCTGTTGCATTTAACCACAAACCAGCATGATTAACGAGCTTTTCTATTTCACTTGATACCCTGATCTGGTCAAATAAACCTGACGCCGCAGTTTTAATTCGATATTCAGCGCAACCATCGGAACACGATTCATGCGCGCAAAGCGAAGCGAAACAGTGGCAGATAAAGCTGCGGATCAGTGTTCCGGACCCTGTTCCATTCAGATGCAGCCAGATACGCTTTTTTGTCCCGCTCGCCCGCTATCCAGCGATCCAATACCGCCTGCACGCAGCGCGAAAACATTTCAAATCCGATAACCATATCCGACCGCACAGCATGCCATTGCGACAAGCATCTACAACTGCCAGCAGTGATAGTCGGCGTTGACATACGTTTCACCAAGCAATACCACCGAGTACTTCACTGCACGCGCTATGATGTCCGCATAATCCGCCTGACCTGAACCGGGAACCATCCATTTTCCCAGTGATGCATAATGCGCCTGCGCCGAGCGCTGCGGCCGCCCACTGAATAGTTTCTCCGGACGGCTCGGGTCATCACATACGAGCAATATTTACTCGAGACAATTAGTTTTTTTGTGCTGCCATGCTGCTTCGGCGATCATCACTCAACCGCATCAAGAACTCTGCTGCCCGGATAGTAGATTTTCCCCCATGTAACCAGTACCTGGAGCACCGGTCTTAAGTCTTTTCCTTTTTGCGTCAAAATATACTGGCAGCGCACCGGTTTTTGTTGATAGGGCTGTTGCCTGACGAACCCGGCGGATTCCAGTTTTTTCAACCGGTCAGCCAGGATATTTGTAGCGATGCGCTCCGGAGAAGCCAAGAATTCTTGGTAGCGCTTCTTACCCAACAATAAATCCCTGATGATCAATAACGTCCATTTGTCTCCCAGCTCATCCAGTGCACAGGCGACGGGACAAAACGACCGTTCGAAATCTTGCCGGGTTATGTTGTTTGTCATAGTCAATATCCGATAAATTTTTATCACTTGCAATAAGCAAGTGATATGTTTATATTGGCTTGCATTATACAAGCCAATTTTTATTTGTTGAAAAGAGGGAATGCAATGCTGAAACTTTATCAATTTGAACGCACTTGGGGTATTCCCAACTTAAGTCCATTCTGCTGCAAGGTTGAAACCTATCTGCGCTTTGCCGGAATCGATTATGAAATCGAAACGGCACTGCCAACCACGGCACCGAAAGGAAAACTGCCCTACATCGTCGATCGTGATATCACGCTTGCCGATTCCCGTTTTATTGTGAATCATCTGAAATCCTGTTATCAGAATTTGGATACTGGTTTGACGGATACAGATGCAGCCATTGCAGTTGCAATGCAGCGTTTAATTGAAGAACATCTGTTCTGGATAGCGCTTTATTCGCGCTGGCAATACACCGATAAGAACTGGCAGGTAAACAAAACGGCGATTTTTTCCGCGCTGCCGCCAATCATTCGCGATCTTGGCGCCCGTTTGACACGCCGCAAGATACAGCAGCAAATTTACGGACAAGGAACAGGCAGACATCAGCCCGATGAAATTTTTGCACTGGGCAAGCAGGATATCGATGCGCTGGCCGGATTTCTTGGGGATAAAAAATATTTTTTCGGCGCCCAGCCTACGACGCTGGATGCATCTGCTTTCGGGTTATTAATCAACATTATCGGTTGCCCGATTGAATCCCCGCTTAAACAGTATGGTTTGTCAAAAAGCAATCTGCATAATTATGTCGCACGCATCATGGCTGAATATTATGAGGATATTCAGTCACGCAATGAAACAGGAGTCAAAATTGATGCTTTTAGAACAGCTTCTTTAACCAACGACGAGCGATTTTCACAGTAGAAAACTCAAGAAAACAATCTACACCTATCTCTAACACATCCATGAAGGTACCAGGTCTTGCAATACGATAAATTCTTGTGGTAATCCCTCCCAGCATATCAGCACCCCACGTCACAACATGGTGTTGATACCAAGTGCTATGAGATAGCGTTGTGCGAGCTTCAGGAACTCAAGAAACGTCTTGGCGGCTTCAGCGAACATATTGAGAGGCCCAACGCCGCATGCCACCGGCCATGAACACTCGGCGCGACTTTTGCGACAGCAAAAGGCGTAACGAGTGGAATGGTCCGGTGCACATGCTTGTTGGGCATATTCGGTAGCTACATATTGTTCTGAATGGCCACAAACCAGTTCTGGCTCTTGTCTGTAAGAGTACCGTTTGGACCAATTTTTACGGCTCTCTTCGTGACGGAATGCAGTACGTTACCTCCAATTACGAAAGCAACACCGTCGCCGATCTCAACGACGATGTCCGTGTGGCTGTCATACCAACCAACTTGTCGTGCGTTATCGAATGTTATCTTTGTGTCACCACGCCAGTACCCAATGAGATCTCCAACCTTTAACTGATAATCTTTCAAACGGTGACCAACTATTGGGGCGTCAGCCGCACTGTTATTGGAGTTTCTGATTGCTTGATTTATGTACTTTGCGTGACCCGCAGAGTAAGGGAAGTTATTCCCCGCACCGGCTTCGTTCATGCACCACGAGATGAAGGCTGCCGACCAGGCTGTTCCACGATCCTTACCTGTAAGGTTCTTGTAGGCGCCACCGATGAACGTCCAATAGTCGCCGATTCTCTGCCACGCTCCATCTTCATACTCCTTCTTCCCGACTTTAGTAGTGCCATCGAGTCGAATAACGGAACGCTCAAAGAAGTTCCATTCTTCCTCGCAAACTTCGATTAGCTTCGGAACAATTGATGTCATACGTTCTCCTTGAATAGACGAGCAAATATGCCCAACGGCTAAGCTGTGGGGCAAACCGAAGCGCAGCGGAGGTTTGTCCCTACAAGCGCATTGTTAGTGTTTTTAGCGATAATGAACAACACACCTATTAGAAGTAGGTATAGTGAAGAAGGCTCAGGTACAGAATGAAATTCGAAAACAAATGATATTTCACTGGTTGGATTTACTGTGAGCCCGGCAAAATCAAACATCATCCGGTTTTCATTAGGCAAAACAAAAATACGCTCTTGAGAATCTGAAAAGTTGAAATCCGTAGACGCAAAACTAATGTCAGTTATATTTTCTAAAAACTCTGTTTCTAGCCCCAAAACATGAAGGCCATTAATTGATTGTCTTGTGTGTGTACCACTATAAATTCTTGTTTGATCAAAATCCCACGATATATTAAGCGTACTTTCATTAAAATTTACCCAATAACCTATTGTGTAATTATTGGAGGTTATTCCATTAAATATAAATACAGAGTCTGAATCGTCATTGGTAACGTTAACAGAATGCACCTCATCCCACGGTGAGCCCACAGGATAAAAAGAAAGCTCATGGCTTATTTGTATATCTTGACCTATAAAAGAGGCAAATCCCTGTCCGGGGAATACGTTCAATATAAGTAACGATAGTAAAACCACCCCTGATAATTTGATTTTCATATTGATCATCCTTAAACACTAACTAGAATTAGACGTCCGAAATGACGCAATATATTACGTCAAAAATGAAATCTAACACGGAAAATTGCATGCTATCTCCTTCAATTTTATGATAATACGCCGATTTAGGTTTCATCATATCAAACTTTGTTATATCCACTAACAAATCCGATGAATAGACCTGTAGAAAACAAACCACGGCTTCTGGATCAGGTGCGGGACACCAGAAGATACCTTAGTGCTACATGGCTGCTTGAGGGGAAATGTAAGGGTTTAGATCAAAACGGTGAAACTTCAGTCAGACATTCCATTTGGTGTTTTAGGCTAGTAACTATTCAGCGCACTTTGTCATTCCGAGCAACGCGAGGAATCTTGGGTTTTGGGCGCATTAATAAACGCTCAAGATTTCTCACTGCCGCTCGAAATGACAGAATAATCAAACGCCTTGTCAAATAAGGCTGAATAGTTACTTAGGCTATTAGCCAAAAGAGAATTGACGGATCGCCCTGATAAGGGCATCCGTTTTACCTGAACAGAACTTGTATGTGGTCAAAAATACATATTCACTGCACGCCCTTGTGCATCAAACCATCAACGGTCATCAAGGAATCTCCATCCGCTGCAATTTCACCGGCCAGACGCCTCTCTCCACCGCCTGCCGTCCATCAAATACGATATAACTCTGTCGCCCGTAATGGGGCAGGGGACGGGTGAGGGATTCAAGTGATGCAGCGTCCTGCGCGGAAACGATCGCCAGAGCGCTGCCTTGCGGCCCGCTCAAAGTCCAGGCTTGGGCAGTGCCTTTCCCGCTGACTTCAACGGGTTTTGCAGGCAGGCCTTTGGCTTCCAGCCAGGCATCGACTTCATGGTACAAACCGATGACCAAGGCCGGCACAGCCGGAACGGATTGATTGGCGGCCAGCATTTGCGGTGCGCGGCGTTGCAGTTTTTCAGCCAGTGTTGCCGCAATCTGTTTTGTCGCGTCATCATCCGGCAGCACGATCGTTGCCGCAGCGGGATTGACCATTACTTCGCGCAGTATGGTTGGCGCTTCGCCGGGCGCAAGGTGGCGGAACAAGCGAAAATCCGGGTCGAGGATGACAGATTGCGCTTTGTCGGTAACAGCAATGACAAAGGTCTGTTCCGTTTGCTGCACGTCGAACAGATGCGTTTCCTCGCCGGATGCGGTCTGAACGACGACCGGCACGCGCAACTGATAGGGAGGATCGGATTGCGTCAATGTGATATGGAGACGATAACCTGATTCCGCTGCTTCCTGTTTGACGGCGGTTATAGCCGGATCCGGCGCGCCGGTGCGGTGCAGCCATTGATCGAAGAAGGCTTGCAGATCGCGCGTCGAAATGATTTCAAAGGCGCTTTGCAGATGCGGCCAGGCGGTTACTTTAAAGCGCTGCATGCCCCAGATGCCTTGTATTGCGCGGTTGAACATGTCCTCACCGATCAGGTCGCGCAACATGAAAAAAAGCATTGCCGATTTATGATAACCGGTGATTTTCGACGCGCCGTGCGTGCGCGATGTAAACGCGGCCAGCGGCTCATCCTGACCGGGTTCGAGCGCGG
>JADZAR010000037.1 GCA_020852475.1 Nitrosomonas sp. | reverse complement strand
TTACGCACAGAAAAAACAAAAACTTTTGTTTCTTTTAAGTGTTTGTTTAATCTGGCGTCCCCAAGGGGATTCGAACCCCTGTTACCGCCGTGAAAGGGCGATGTCCTAGGCCTCTAGACGATGGGGACGTAGAGGAAAATTGCTTTAGCGCTAAATTCTAAAAACTGGTGGAGATAAGCGGGATCGAACCGCTGACCTCTTGCATGCCATGCAAGCGCTCTCCCAGCTGAGCTATACCCCCTGATCAAAGGAACAGGGATTATACTGACGCAGCCCAGCAAAGTAAAGCAATTCTATGCAGATGGAAAATGATTTATTTGCGTGCTCATGCGCCTGATTGTTTCTTCACGACCCAGCAACTCAAGCACTGCGTCGATTGACGGCGTATGCGTTTCGCCTGTGACCATGACCCGCAGCGGCATCGCGACAGCGGGGAATTTGATGTTATGCGCCTTGACCGTGTCTTTGATGATGTGCTGAATTGTTTCTCTGGCCCAGTCTTGTGTTTGCGTCAGCCGTTCCAGTAGATCGAGCAGGATCGGTTTGTTGTCCGCGGTAAAGAATTGCGTTTTTAGCTCATCGGCGGGTTCCAGCGGACGGAAGAAGAATACGGCGGCATCAGCCAGTTCTTCGATGGTGTTGACTCTTTCTTTCAATAAATCGACCACGGCGTTCAAATCGGGACCGGTGCGCGTATCACAGTCATCTTTTTCCAGAAACGGGACGACGAGTTCAGCCAGACGGGCGTTGTCGGTGATTTTCAGATATTGCTGGTTCAGCCAGTGCAGTTTTTCGGGATTGAATTTTGCGGGCGACCGGCTGATCGATGTCAGATCAAACCATTCCACCAGTTGATCGCGGCTGAAAATTTCTTCATCGCCATGCGACCAGCCCAGTCTGGCCAGATAATTGACCAGCGCCTCGGGCAGATAACCGTCGTCGCGGTACTGCGTCACCGAAACCGCGCCATGCCGCTTGGACAAGCGCTCGCCATTAGCGCCCAGTATCATCGGTACATGCGCATATTCAGGCAGTGGCGCATCCAGGGCTTTGATGATGTTGATCTGCCGCGGCGTGTTGTTGACATGGTCATCACCGCGAATGACATGCGTGATGTTCATATCCAGATCGTCCAGCACAACGCTGAAGTTATAGGTCGGCACGCCGTCGCTGCGGATTAGAACAAGATCATCGAGTTCGTTGTTGGCGACGGTGATTTTTCCCTTGATCAAGTCATTAAACGTAACAAAACCCGACAGCGGATTTTTGAAGCGGATAACAGGTTTAACGCCGGCGGGTGGTGTTTCCCGGGAATCGCGCCAGCGCCCGTCGTAACGTGGCTTCAATCCGGCGGCCAGTTGCTTTTCACGCATTTCATCCAGTTCTTCCTTGCTGGCGTAGCAGTAGTAGGCCAGATCATTTTCCATCAATTGCCGGGCGACTTCGTGATAGCGTTGCAAACGTTCCATCTGATAGAACGGCCCTTCATCGTAATCCAGTCCGAGCCAGGCCATGCCGTCATGTATAGCCTGGATGGATTCCTTCGTTGAGCGTTCAAGATCGGTATCTTCGATGCGCAGTATGAATTTGCCGCCATGTTTGCGGGCATAGGCCCAGGAAAACAGCGCAGTGCGGGCGCCGCCAATGTGCAGGTAACCGGTTGGACTGGGTGCGAATCGGGTGCGTACGGACATGATAGTTTGTTTCTCGGTGTTATAAGATAAGCAGTGTTTGTATTTATTTTAGGGCATCTCTAAAAATTCATATTTTGTTACAATACGCCGTTGTTTACAAAAAATATTTCTTTGCATATCACGCCGCATTCCTGTGTCGTGTCAATATTTTTTGTTCTTGCCTCGTCTTGCTTGTTTTTTTATTTAAAATTCTGAGTTTTTTAGAGGCACCCTTTTGTTCGGCGCCGGAGCGCATTTTAAAACTTCAAGGTTCAAGCTATGGTTAATTTTTCATGCGTTGCCTGTCACCGATATCTGCGGTTTGCGCCTTTCCGGCAGCACGGGATAGGGTTTGTGTCATTATTTTTAGCCGTCCTTCTGTGCATTTTATCACCTGCGAGTCATGCGCAACTAGAAGAAACCATTGCCAGGATAAAACCTTCAGTAGTCGGCATTGGCACCTACCAGAGAATGAAGTCACCTGCATTGACGCTGATGGGCACAGGGTTTGCCGTCGGTGACGGCCTGCATATCGTTACAAATGCGCATGTCATTCCAGAGACGCTGAATCTGGAACGTATGGAAAAGCAGGTTGTGATTACAGGGCGCGATAATGAACCGGAGATCAGAGACGCGACGGTGATTTTTAGAGACACGGCGCATGATCTGGCGCTGCTGAGAATCAGCGGAACAGCTTTGCCTGTATTGACGCTCGGTGATTCGGAATTGATCAGGGAGGGCAGGCGCGTGGCTTATACCGGCTTTCCAATCGGGATGGTGCTGGGCTTCTACCCCGTTACACATCAAGCCATTGTGTCCTCAATTACGCCTATTATCAGACCGGTAAACAATGCGGTGCAACTGGATGCCAAACTGATCCGGCAACTGAAAACACCTTTCATGGTTTTCCAGCTTGACGGCGTCGCCTATCCGGGAAACAGCGGCAGTCCGCTGTATGACCCGGATACGGGGGTTGTCTATGGCATTATCAATATGGTGTATGTCAAAGGAAAAAAGGAGGCTGCATTATCAGCGCCAAGCGGTATCAGTTATGCCATTCCGGGCAGGCATATTGTTCATATGCTGAACAGCGCGCGTTAGTAGTGTAAGGCAGTATCGCTCAGCGTGCGATGCTACAGGTAAAAATACCCGGAATTATTCGGATAATCGCTACACCGCACAAAAGATCACGTCCCTTTCCTTTACCGTTAGATATGCTGGCCGGGCAGCTTTAACGTCTTGCCATTCAGGCTGGCGACCTTTGCCGCATGGCAGTAACCTCAATTTTCGAGCCATTTATCCGTTTTGTCATTTCAGTTATGAAACAAGGCTTGAAGGAATCAATTAATCTGCTGGTTTTATTAATTTTTGATATGAGGTTGCGATAATGGAAGTTTCTACAATCGTTGTTCTGGTGGTCTTGAGCATCGTCAGTGTCTACATTATTCTGATTTATAACAATCTGGTGAAACTGAAGCACAATGCTTCGAAAGCATGGTCAAACATCGCTGTCCTGTTAAAACAGCGTCATGACGAATTACCCAAGCTTGTGGAAACGTGCAGGCAGTACATGGGTTACGAGAAGGCGGCGCTGGAAGCCATTGTTAAGGCGCGTTCAGCGGTTGCAACCGCGCAACAGGATTCCAATATGAAAGCGCTGGGTGCTGCGGAAACGCAACTGCGTTTGGGCTTGGGGAATCTCTTCGCACTGGCGGAATCGTATCCTGAACTCAAGGCCAATGAATCATTCCGGCATTTACAGACTCGCATTACCGGATTGGAGCATGACATCGCCGACCGGCGTGAGTTTTATAACGATTCGACCAATATTAACAATATCCGGATAGAACAGTTTCCGGATATTCTGGTTGCCAAGTTGTTCGGGTTTTCTGCCTTTGATCTACTTGAATTTTCCGAGTCTGACAAAGCGGATGTTCAATTGAAAGCCTTGTTCCAATGATTCCGATACAGGGGAATGCGCCAATGCATGACAACCAGCTTGTTTTTCTGATCACCGCTGGTCTGGCGGCGCTGGTTTGCTTCTGGTTTGTTTTTCATTATTTTAAGCGTGCGCGACTGATCGAGGATACGCCTACTTCCAGAATCCGTTCAGCCGCGCAAGGCTACGTTGAAATAGTAGGTGCGGTTTCGTCTGCCAGAAATAAGGAGCTTGCAGCGCCACTCTCGGGTAACCCGTGCGTCTGGTACACTTTTAAAGTCCAGCAGCTCCAGAAATCAGGCAGGAGCAATCAATGGAAAACGGTTGAAGAAGGCACAAGCAATCAGTCTTTTGTTATCCACGATGACACGGATGCCTGCATTGTGCATCCAGAAGGCGCGGAAGTAATGACCGCGCATTCGCGCACCTGGTATGGAAATACACCCAGACCGGGTCAAGCGGATACGCGGAATATTCTGTTAAAAGTATTAAGCAGCCGGCGCTATCGCTATATTGAAAAGTTTATCCATGTTCATGACATTATTTACGCACTGGGTTTATTTGGCAGTAGCGGTGGTGGAAGAAATATCCCGGATACGCATCAAATGACTGGGCAGGTTATTCGCGAATGGCGGCAAAATTATAGCGACATTCTGAAGCGTTTTGATCAGGACAAAAACGGTGAAATCGATTTGCAGGAATGGGAAGCGGTGCGTGAAGCGGCCAGACAGGAGGCGGAGGTGCGGCGTCGGGAGATGGCGCGTTTGCCAACTGCGCATGCGCTAAGCCGGACATCCGATAAACATCACCCGTTTATCATTTCAACATACAGTCAAAAAACACTGGCGAAAAAATTTCGCTGCTATGCACTACTTAATCTGGCCGGTGTGATGGTTTCCGTTACAATTTTCATTGTTTACTTGCGGGATTTTCAGAATTTTTTGGTGCTGGCATCGATCAATTAGAGCCATTCAGACTGGCGCGAATGTATTCGATTCGGAAGATTGAGTTTGCTTGAGCGCTTCATTGATTTGATTTGCCCAGGCTGCGGCTTCAAGTTCCATTTGCGTCAATTCGTACATTTCCAGAAAACCCAATTCATTGAGTATCGACTGGACGTGATCAAACTCACCGCGTTCCTGCGCTTCAATCAGTTCGAGTTGACGCCCCAGGTAACCGCGCCGCAATATTAATGCATCACACATGTCTTTTTGTATGCTGAGTGTCTTGACAAGCTCCTGCATTTCCATGCCCAGCA
>JADZAR010000036.1 GCA_020852475.1 Nitrosomonas sp. | reverse complement strand
CCCGAAGAAAACGGTCTGCAAATCGCAAAAATCTACACCTTTCACCGCGGCACGTATGTCATTGATGTCGAGTTCGAGATTGTCAACAACAGTCAGAACACGATCATGCCTTTTGCATACTTCCAGATGATGCGCGATGCCAAGGAACCGACGGGACAGGGTTTCCTGGTGCACTCCTACACCGGTCCAGCACTTTATACGGAAGATGAGAAGTTTCTCAAGGTCAAGTTTTCCGACCTGGATAAGAACAAAGCCACCTATCCGGCAAATGCCGACAATGGCTGGATCGCGATGCTTGAGCACTATTTCCTGACAGCCTGGCTGCCCGAGGAGGGAAAGCCGCGGGAATACTATGTCAAGCAACTGGCCTACAACCAATATACAGCCGGGGTTATCGCGCCGGTCGGCACAATCGAGCCAGGGTATTCAGGCACTGTAGTCATGCCTTTCTATGCCGGCCCGCAGGAGCAGGACAAGCTGGCTGAATTGTCTCCCGGACTCGATCTGACCGTGGATTATGGCTGGTTGACGATATTGGCGAAACCACTGTTCTGGTTATTGTCTTTTTATCATTCCTATGTGGATAACTGGGGTCTGGCCATTATTCTGCTGACCCTGACCGTGAAGCTGTTATTTTTCCCATTGTCTGCCGCCGGTTATCGGTCGATGGCGAAATTACGCGTCGTGACACCCGAATTGCAACGTATTCGTGAGCAATATGCCAGTGATCGGCAACGCATGCACCAGGCGATGATGGAGTTTTACAAAAGAGAGAAAATCAATCCATTGGGTGGCTGTTTGCCGATTCTTGTGCAGATTCCGGTATTCATCGCATTGTTCTGGACACTCCTCGCTGCGGTGGAATTGCGTTACGCGCCGCTGGCGCTTTGGATTACCGATATGTCGGTGCCTGATCCTTACTATGTGCTGCCGTTGATTATGGGTGTGTCCATGTGGTTGCAGTCCAAACTCAGCCCCAAACCGACAGACCCGATACAGGCGCGAGTCATGCAGATCATGCCGATCGCGTTCAGTATCTTTTTCTTCTTCTTCCCGGCGGGTCTGGTGCTCTATTCACTGTGTAACAACGTCTTATCGATTGCGCAGCAATGGTATATTACGCGCAAGCTCGAAAAATCGGCACAGCTGGAAGAAGAAAAAAGAAGCAAAGGAAAGGCGGTTCGTCCCAAAGGAAAAGCTGCGGCATCCGAAGAAAACAACCAGCCTAAACAAATTGCGCGTACTGACGAATCCGATACCGTGGACGGTCAGGAAATTGAAGACGCGGAAATCATCGAGGCAAAAGAAGAGAAACCGGCGCCTGCATCCAAACTGCAGAAACCGGCTGCAAAACCACCTGCAAAAGGTAGAGTTAAAACCAGAAAGGATAAAAGAAGGTAATTTTTATTTCTGCTTCGGTCTGGCTGCTCATATTCAGCCAGACCGATTCTGCGTTTTTCAGCAAGCGAATCAGGTTCGATAAGAAATCAACAGGTTACTCATTTTGCAGATAAAGCCTGATATTATCGCTGCAATCGCAACACCGCCCGGCCGTGGCGGTGTGGGCATCGTCCGTATTTCAGGTAAAAACCTCACTTCGCTTGCCCAAACCATACTGGGCGGGCTTCCTGAGCCGCGTAAGGCGCGGTTAAGCCGGTTTCTCGATACCGGAGGCCAAATTATCGATCAAGGCATTGCACTTTATTTTCCTGCGCCACATTCCTACACCGGTGAGGACGTGCTGGAATTACAGGGCCACGGCGGTCCCGCCATCATGAATCTGCTGCTCAGCCAATGCCTCGCATGCGGCGCGCGGCTGGCGGAACCGGGCGAATTCACATTGCGTGCCTATCTCAACAACAAGATCGATCTGCTGCAAGCCGAAAGCGTATCCAATCTTATTCAAGCCAGCACAAGCGAAGCGGTACGGTGCGCAGTGCGCTCACTGCAAGGTGTCTTTTCGCATGCGATCAATGAATTGGTGCAATCGCTGACCACGCTGCGCATGCTCATCGAGGCAACGCTGGACTTCCCGGAAGAGGAAATCGAAGGGCTTTATGACACTGAAATCCGCGCACGGCTCGGCACCATCAGCGAACAGCTTGCGCGCGTCATGTCATCGGCGGTTCGCGGCAACCTGCTGCAGGAAGGTATCAGCGTGGTGCTGATCGGCGAACCGAATGTGGGAAAATCCAGTCTGCTCAATCAACTGGTCGAGGATGATGTCGCCATAGTCACCGAAATCCCCGGCACCACACGGGACAGTATCCAGAAAACCATCGCCATCGCGGGTGTGCCCATCCACGTGATCGATACCGCAGGGCTGCGAGAAACCACGGATATCGTTGAACAGAAAGGCATCGAACGCACCCAGGCGGCAGTCAGAAACGCCGACATACGGATACACTTGATTGACGGCAGCCGCCGCTTGGCCGATGACACCAGTCAATCCGCCCTGGCGGCGTTTTCCATCGACAAGCCGCATATCACCGTGATCAACAAAATTGACCTGCTCGATGCGCAACCTAGGATGGTGGTCAGCGATAATCACGTTGAAATCCATCTCTCAGCCAGAACCGGCGCGGGGATAGACATGCTGCGCGAACAGATCCTGAAAACAGCCGGTTGGCAAACGAATCAGACCGAAGAAGGACTTTTCATGGCCCGCCAGCGCCACCTGGAATCGCTGCACACCGCGCAGCAACACATCAATGCAGCATGGACATACAGCGAAAACGAATCGAATTGGGAATTGCTTGCCGAGGAATTGAGAATTGCGCAGGAAGCGCTGTCATCCATCACCGGACGCTTCACAGCCGATGACTTGCTGGGGAAAATATTTTCAGAATTTTGTATCGGGAAATAGTAACGATAACTCAGTAGGATGTACCGACCGGCCTGCACTATATGGTGGCGGATGATTCGGTCAGGCGATTGACTGCAAGTTACAAGGTCTTTGAATTTACGCTCAGGTCAGGTCATGTAATGCGTAACATTATTTTTTGATCTACAAATCAAACACGATAGTTAAGGCAGCTTTAATAGCATCGCTATATTGACTTTCCAGTTCTCCTTGTTTTTTGCCAATCCTCGAAACATCGACAGCGCGTAATTGTTTGAGATTGATATGACGGTTTTTGTCCAAACCGTTTTCCTGGGTTGGTTCCAGATTGACTGCGAAAGGCCAGGGTTTATGATTGGGCAGCAGAGGAGCAACAATCAACGTGCGGGATTGAATATTCACAAGATCGCTTTGAACAATCACGCATGGTTTCAGTTTCCTGGTTTCCGCACCCTTTGCCGGTTCAAGGTCGATCCAGTGAATATCCAGTTGTTTGAATTTAGTCATTGGTCAGACCATCGGACAGAGTGCTGTCCCATGCCTGCAATTCTTCCTGATAGTCCATATCTTCAGCTTCTTCCCGGTTTGCTTTGATGAGTGTTTGTTTGAGAAAATTATTGCGTTCCTGCTGCAAAAGCTGATTGATGTAAGCGCTACGGTTATCACCGGCAACTTGATTAAGAAATGCAAAAATATCATCATCCAGCGTGATGGTGATTCGATGTGTCATATTTTATCTCATACTGATCAGGGAACATTGTGATCATACGAGTAAGTATGATCATTGTCCAGCTTGATAGGGTATGTTGACGCAACGTGTGTGTCAATCGACAGGCTCAAGGGGCAGATTCAAGGGATCGATCTTCTTGTTGACCCGATGGGGAAATTCCCCCCCTTTTTTTGCTTATCAGAATTTCTTTCACCGGCATTGCGTGTGTTTCGGTAGGATATGCCGACCGGGCTGAGTTTGTTTCGCATCTGATCCAGAAAGCGAGGCTTGTTTTCTACGGCTCTATTCATCGGATTTGTTTGTGGGTCTAACAAAGTTTGATATGATGAAACCTGAGTTGGCGTATTATTAGAAAATTGAAGGAGATAGCATGCAATTTTCCGTGTTAGGCTTGTGACGTAAGCTATTGCGTCATTTCGGACGCCTAATTCTAGTTAGGCAAAGAAGGAGACACAGTGGCAGATATAGCCAAAAAACTTCAAGCAAAGTATTCCGAGAAAAATCGCTATTCGAACTTTGGACCTTGCTTACGCAAAATTCACATTGACGGATTTAGAGGTATCTACAATATCGATTTCGAACTCGACTTTCCGATAACGGTAGTTTCCGGGTTGAATGGTGCGGGCAAAAGTACAATCGGCCAACTGGCAATTTGTGCTTATAAGAAACCATCCACGTCAGTAGACTATAAGAGGCAGTACATAAAGGATTTTTTCCTATTTCACTGGCTGATCCAAAGCCAATATCAGACGAAGCAAAGGTCATTTATTTCTATGAGACTGATGATCATAAGAAGCCTCAAGAATTGACTATTTCACGAGCAAACTCTGCTTGGTCTGGATACAAAAGGCAGCCAGAACGGCATTGCTACTATGTTGGTTTCACAGTTTACATACCGAAAGTTGAACGTCGTGACTTAAGCGTCTATGGCGGTGCCACTCTCCAATTTACTGAAAAACGGGAAATTGATGCTGAAGTGATCAAAAAAATGGCTCGAATCATCGGCCACAAATATGACGATGTAATGTTCCAAGGCATCTCGCACAAAGGAAAGGAATCAGAAGTTGGAATAGCCTCAAGGCTTGGATATTCATACTCAGAAAATAACATGGGGTTTGGTGAAGGCAGAATCCTCTATACTGTCGACAAGTTAGAAACCTCGCCGGAACAAAGTCTGTTCATTCTTGAGGAGCCGGAAACATCACTACACGAAAGCGCCCAACACGAATTCGCCAAATATTTATTGGATGTGTGCTATAGGCGACACCATCAGATAATTCTTTCAACGCATTCGAGCGTAATAATTAATGCACTCCCACCTGAAGCTAGAAAACTAATTCTTCGAGATGAAACCGGAGTCGATATCAGGAATAAAATATCTTCAAATCAAGTGCGCTCCATATTGTCATCAGGTCATGTTCGTCAGCTCGATATTTGTGTTGAAGATATTTTTGCCAAGGTGTTGCTGACAGAAGTAATACGAATCAAGAAGCTAGATTTACTAAAGACGGTTGCGATTCACGATATCGGAGACACAGATGCTGTCCGTGAGGCCGTCCGTGTCCTCAACAAAACAGGAAAGAAAGCAATTGCAGTCAGAGATGCGGATATTGGAGCAGCACCACAAGATAAAATGTATTCCTTTCCTGGTACTAAGCCCCCAGAAAAAGAGGTTTTTACACACCCAGAAGTGAAATCCCTACTCAAGACCAAGTATGGTTTAGATGTCGATTGGGAACTTCAGAAAAAGGAAATTACAGATCATCATAAGTTTGCCAAGTGTCTTGCTGATGAGGCAGAAACTGAAGAGAGCGTAATACGAACAGTGGCTATAGAACGATATATTTCAGAAATACAAAGTGAATTTGATAATCTTATTGCCGACATTGAAAGGGAAGTAAATGCCTAACACTGCGGTCGAGCAGGACGCTCCGCCAAAAAGCGCGGCTCCGCGCCGCTCACCTTGAACGTTCGACGCCTAGAGATCAGAAGGATGTGGCATGGGAAAGCACGATAAACTAATTGAAAAAATCCTTCGCGGCACATCGGATGCGAATATCGCATTTGATGATATTCGAGGCTTGCTGATCCATCTTGGCTTCGATGAACGAATTCGCGGTAGTCATCACCTTTATCGAAAGGTGGGAATTGAGGAAAAGATAAACATGCAGAAGGCGGGAAACAAGGCCAAGCCATATCAAATAAGTCAGATTCGCGAAATACTACTGAAATATCATTTAGCAGGTGAATAGCTATGCATAAGTACGAAACTATTATTTATTGGAGCGACGAAGATCAATCGTTCATCGCCGATGTACCGGAACTGCCTGGTTGTATGGCACATGGTGCATCTCCAAATGAGGCGTTGGCGAATGCTCAAGAGGCCATGCAGCTTTGGCTTGATACGGCGCGAGAATTTGGAGACCCAGTTCCAGAGCCGAAAGGTCGCCGTCTTGTCTATGCATAGCGTGCCGAACAAAACACTCAACCCGAGCAGAGTTTCGCTACGCTTCACTCCGGCGGGTTAGCGCGTTCGTTAGCCCAAGTGGGGCGCAACGTGCTGAAAAAAAGCAAGATATATTGCATCCGAATGATAGTAAAATAGGGTGCAAGTTACCCCGGAAGTATGTGTCATGGGCAAAGTTGAAATGCTGGAAAAAGAAATCGAAGCGCTCCCGGTGGATGAACTTAAATTGCTGCGCGAGTGGTTTATTGAATTCGATTCAGATTCTTGGAATTGGCAAATCGAAGACGATGCCGCAAGTGGCAAACTTGACGAATTGGCGAAGAAAGCAATTGCGTCGCATAAGCGCGGTGACAGTCCCGAGATTTGAAACATGACGCCGCGCCGTCTTTCTGGGAGTGCTTTGACAAACTGCCGGATCAGGTTCAGTGCTTGGCGTGCAAGAACGATGAATTGCTCAAAGTAGACCCTAGGCTCCATCATTGCACTTCAAAATGGTTGGAAAGTATTACTCCGTTCGCGTTGGTCATCAGTACCGCGCTTTAGGTGTCGAAGTCGAGGATGGCTTATTGTGATTATTGATCGGGCGGTTTAATAACGTATATAAGGTTCAGTCTTCATGTCAGGAAGTCATGCCATGCTGCGCATTCTGTTTTGCGTCGCTTGTATTTTCACGCTTGCCGGTTGTTTATCACCAATCACGCTAAATCGCGCGGTGATCGCTTATGACGAAGCGGTCAGCAAGGCCGAATCGGAACAGTTGCTGATCAATATTGCGCGCGCCCAGCATCACCAGTCGATTCATTTTACGCGGGTTCCCAATATCGCGGCTACTTTTGATTTTCGTGTCAATGCAGGCGGCACGCCAGCCCTCACCGGGGAGTCGGGCGGTATGCTGATGCCTTTATTTGGCGGAAGCATCGCCGATAATCCGACTTTCACCATTGTGCCGATTGAGGGTGAGGAATTCACCAAGCGGCTGCTTACGCCATTTCATCAAAGCAAGCTGACACTGCTGTTGCGTCAGCATTTCGATGTCGATCTGTTGCTGCGTATGCTGGCGCAGGAAGTGCATTTGCAGCATGGCCACGCACAAAACAGAACCGATGAAGCCCGGAATGATCCCGAACATCATTTCCGCTTCAGGCGCGGCAAACACCACCACGGTAGCCGGCAAGAAGGTCACGTTGATCCAAAGCACGTACGGGAGCAGCATGATTTGTCCGAACACGCGATTCAATTGACTGAGGAACAGGAACGCCGTGTACGTCAGCGCAGCGAGCGCCACCGCAGGCAAATTGCCTATCGCAACAATCCGTCCAGCCAGACCGAATATGAAATGTTCCGCCGGGTCGTGCTGCATCTTTCAGCTATCCAGGATCAGCGGAAACTTTACGCCGAGCCGCTGACGTTTGAGCGCAGCTGGACGATCCCTGCCGGATCAGTTACAGCAGAAGGATTTCAGGCGCTGGAGAAGGAATTTACCGTTCATTACAATCCGGAAGACAATACCTACACGTTGAGCAAGCAGATACTGGGGCCGGTGCTGATCACCAATTACGATCCGGATATTGTGTGCTGCGAGGAGAGGGCGGAGTTGTTTGATCTGACCAGTTCATGGATTGAACATGACGTGGCTTTTGACATTCGCGCTGATTCCGTCGGCGGCGAATGGCCTATTCGAGGATCTTTCCGGCTCAGAAGCTTTCATTCGATTCTGAATTTTCTTGGCCATTCCCTGGGAGAGGAGGCGGAATATCATGTCGAGAAAGATCCGCGCACGCCGCCTATCAAGCGTGATGAGAATCCCGTCATGACGCTGGATCTTGTAGTATCGGAAACGCCACTGAAGAACGTCGGTCTATCCGTTCGTTCACACGGCAAGTATTATGCCGTCAATGCCGAAGGTTCTCTGGCGCACTGGAATCTGAATGCATTCCAATTATTGAACATTCTGTTCCGCATGACGGTGACCGATGCGCCGCTTTTTAGTCCGCCGGGTATTACTATTGCAAAATAACAGCTGAAATATGAGTGAAGATCAGATACTGCTTTGGATTATTGGATTCAGTTTGCTGGGCAGTATCGGGGCTTTGGCTGGTGCTGGTCTGTTGCTGTTTTTTCCAGAGAACAGCCGCAGGAATCTGGTGCCTCACCTCATCAGTTATGCGACGGGAACCTTATTGGGCGCTGCGTTTCTTGGCATGATACCGGCCGGGTTGGCGCAAGTGCCGGCTGACGCGGTGATGATAACGCTGTTGGCAGGCATCGTCATTTTCTTCGCAATGGAAAAATTTGTGTTATGGCGGCATTGCCATGATCGCGAATGCAAAGTGCATGGCAGTGCCGGGCCGCTGATTCTGGTCGGAGATGCCTTGCATAATTTTGTCGATGGCGCAGTCATCGCCGCAGCTTTTCTGACTTCCATTCCATTGGGAATAACAACAGCATTTGCAGTGATTGCCCATGAGGTCCCACAGGAAGTCGGCGATTTTGCGATACTGCTGGATAACGGCTATGAACGCAAACAAGCCATACTATTGAACAGTCTTTCTGCGGCTGCCACATTACCTGGTGCTTTGCTGGCTTATTGGTGGCTGGACGAAATGCGCGAAGCGATACCTTATATCCTTGCGCTTTCGGCAGCCAGTTTCATCTATATTGCGATTGCCGATCTGATTCCGGGATTGCATCGGCGGGTGACGTTCTCATCCGCTTTGTGTCAGCTTGTGCTGTTGCTGGCGGGGATCGGCACCATCGCGTTTTTTCATGCGTAAGGATGGAGCGGCTGCATTCTCGAGTCGATGGCACTAATCCATGCCCCGACGATGCCGCAGACCGCAGTGCTTCTGCCCGCCGGCGCGTTCGATACAAGCGCTGAAAAGCCGGCAGATGGCGCATTCTTGATGCTTCCTGGAGATTGCGCAGCACGGTGGCGACATCGGGATTCCGCGCAGCGCCGAGCAGGCGGTCATACATTCTTACATTAGCGATTTCGGCTGCGGCAGCCGCTTCACAGGCGGCCTGAAGATTAGCGTATCGCTCAACCCTGCCAATCCATGGATTTTCAGGGACAGGCAGCGCATATTGAACGAACAGGGATTGCAATGCTTCAATATGGCGCGCCTCGGCTTCCCGGATATTGCTGAATGGCTGCACGTCACCCAAATCACGGATGACTTGATCATAAGTCGACCAGGCGTGATATTCGTCGTCAAGCGCTTCTTGCAGAACTTGGATATCGTTTTCAGAAAGCCTGTTCATCGTTCAGTTCTCCGAGTGAAAAATACCATCAGGTATTCTGACTCAGCGGCAACACGAGTTGGTTGCCGCTTGCTGCCAGACTGACACGGGTTTAATGATCGCCATGCCCACCATGTCCGCCACCACCGTGGCCACCGTGATCGTCATTATGGCCATGGTCATGATCCATTTTCATGGTTGCCAGCTGATTTTTCTGTGCTTCGGTCAAAATGGCATGTAGGGCCTGGCGTTCCTTGATATGGTGTTCGGCCATTTTGTGAAAGGCAGTTGTTACAGCCTTGCTCAGATCCCGCAATTGCTCATCGCTCGCAGCCGGGTTGAGGCTTTCTTTTCTGAATGCTTTCATGCTGTCCTGCAGCGCATGTTTGACTGTTTCATGGGCTTTGTCATGCTTGAGATGCAGTCGCACGATTTTGCCCAGTTGCTCGTCAGTCAGTTTCAATTCATCCGTGTGCGAAATAATCATGTGCGCGTAATCAGGCTTGCCTTTTTGCTTATCGCCGCTTTTTTTGTCGCCGTGTTTCTTGCCTTTTTCCTTGTCGGCGCCATGATCGCTGCCGCCTTTCTTGCCGTGGCCGCCACCGCTTGCGCCATCATGCCCGCCGCCATGACCACCATGTCCATGTTCCCCGTGCGCGTCGTCTTTTTGGCCATGTCTGTGCTTCCCGCCTTCGCCGTGGTTTTCGCCATCACGCATGTTACCGCCTTGCCGGTTTCCTTTTTCCTGGCCATGTTGGTGTTGCGCTTCTGCAAGTATTAAACCTTGACTTCCGATTGAGTTGGCAGCGGAATTCGCTGTTGCCGAAGCAGTCGTGGCGGTGCCTGATACCACAAAAAACATCGACGCGGCGATACCGGAAATCATGAGTTTATGATTGGCCATGGTATTTCTCCTTTAGGTTTTGATAAAAATGACCCTGTGAAAATTTTCATACCCGGGTTGAATGCTTCGAGTATCTAATCCTGTACAGGCATCTCTGGATATTCAGAGATGCCCATGAGACAACGATCCACGGTATATGTTGCAGTAAGTTTTAGCAATCGGCATCCGGCGGGTTATTTTTGTAGCACATTATCGGCCTTTCACGCCGTATTGTTGCACGCTATTCAACCATCTCAGCCGCTGCGCCTCGGACAGGTTTTCTATTGAGCCGATCAAGCTGGTTCTGACCGGACTGATGCCGCCAAATGCAAGAATGTTGCGCTCAAGCGCTTTAACGCCGTGTGCGCAATAAAACCACCGGTAGACCCATGCCGGCATGCCCATGGTGACGATGACGCGTGCTGATTTTTCCGTCAGGTGTTTGCGGGTGACCTGCCCGGCTTCGCCGTATTCAAAGGCAAAATCGGGGCGGAAAGTTTGTTCAAAAAAGGCCTTGAGCAGCGCGGGCATGCCGCCGAGCCACAAAGGAAAGAAAACAACCAGATGATCCGCCCAGCGGAGCATATCCTGGGCCTGAATAATCGATAGAGCAGGCGCACCGCTTTCAAAATCGGCTTTTGACCGCAGCAGGGTAAAATCCATCGCCGCCACGTCGATAAGGCGGACTTCAAATCCGCTGCTTTGCGCGCCTTTGAGATACGCTTCCGCCAGGGCGTGACAAAAATGTCTGGCGGTTGTGTCAGGGTGTCCCTGAATAATCGCTATTCGTCTGGTCATGGACTCACCTTGCTGTCGATGGGTTTATTGGTAGACTGGTTGACTGGCCATGTTTATCCTACCACTCCTGGCGGACGGCGGGGCGTTTTCACTTCAATATCCTGTTAACCCGACGCTGCATAGGCAAAGGGGTTGTTTTTATGAGAATAATCGTCAAATCGATTGACATATGTTAACCTGCTGTTTCATCAATCTGAAACAGAGGAGGATAAGATGATGAAAACCAAAGCGATTATTTCAGCGCTCTCAGTGGGTCTGGCCTGTTTTCTGCCGACCGGTTTATCCGCTGAAGTTATTCCGGGCACCAATCTCAGCGTTCATTTCGAGTCCGGCAATGTCGTAGGCAGCGGCCGCAATATCAATATGCATCGCGTGCCGGTCGTGGACGTCAATACCGGGCAGACGACATTGTTCGATGTTGCGTTCCGGTTCACGTTTAACCCCACCGACGGGTTTATTTTCGAGCAGATTTCTTCGGTCACGCCATCGCCGCCGGTTCCGGTGACGAATATTACACCGGGACTATATAAGAGCCAGGGCGGTATATGCTATCTGCTGGAAGGGCCTTCGATGATCGACGCCAATCGCAGCTTGTATACGATCAGGGGTGTAGATAGAAATTTCTCTGCCAATTGTGGAGGATTAGATAGATTTGCAGCGTCCATCGTTTCAGGTCCCGCTAGCGGGCATCCGGATATTGGCAGCCGGGAAATTGTGCCAAGTCTGGTCGATAATTATGTCTACGGATTCATTTCCGAGAATACTGACGTAGAAAGTGGGGGGTTTAGTCCAATTAATCGAAATTGGGATCAAAATGAGCTGATCGGTGTGCGGCAGAGTGGCGATCAACTGATTATCGGATTGTTCAGCGATAACGGCGCGGACTTTAAAGATCCCGTGGAAACCGCTATTTTGACCAAGGTCGTTGAATAGCCCTATCAACTGCATCCACAGGAATTATGCAAAGCGTCTGGTGTGCGAGAGGCATAATTCCTGAGCAGCTGAAATCTTCCGGTTTTTATATTACGCCAGACTGACACGACAAAAACAACAGGATTCCCAGCCATGACAACCCGAAAAATCACTATCTTCACGCTGGCATTGACCCTTTCAATGCTCGCAGTGACAGCAGCTTGGGCTGAGAACTGCGAAACGATCAGGTTTCAGCGCGGACACAGCAGTGCGGCAATTGAAGGCGTCGTACCGCCGGACAGCGCGCTATGCTATCAGATCACGACCGCTGCCGGACAAACCGCCGATATCGCGATTTCGGGCGTCAATATGATGTTTTCCATCGATGGCGTCACCGATGCGCAGGACAAGTACCGGTTTACCACTGAAAAGAAAACTTACCGGATCACTGTCAGCCAGTTGATGCGGTCTGTGACGAACGAGCCGTTTACGCTCACGATTGCCATAGAGTAAAACCGTTGCGGTGCGCGTATCAAATTATCCTGCCAGCCGCTTGTTCAATAATCAGTAATACCAACCATTATTGCGCCACTGGTATTGATATGGATAGCTGGAGTGCCAGGAACGCTGAAAGACCGGACGCCAGCGGTTGCTCCACTGGTAAAACTGCCGTTCAGTGTGCTTGAGTCGCGAAGCTTCGGCCAGGAGTTTTTCGGATTCCGCATCGCCTGCTGTGGCAGCCATTGACAGCCACTTTTCCGCTTCGCGGAAATCCGGCCCCATTTCTTCCAGTCCCGTCAGGTAAAGCCGGCCCAGTGCTTTTTGCGCTTCCAGATGGCCGCGGTCGGCGGCGCTGCGCATCCATTGAATGGATTGATAACTGTTACGCTTGATACCATCGCCGCGGAAGTAACGTAACGCAAGATCGTAAGCCGCCGCCGGATCATTTTCAGCCATTGCGATCAAAGTCGCAGCCTGATGCTGTTCGGGTGTCATCGCCGGATCGGATGCGCTGCGATACTGCGCTACATTCCTCGGGCGGTCATAACAACCCGAGGAATCGCAAACCCGGTCAAAACCGGTATGCGGTGGCGGCGTGGCGCATGCTGTCAAGCCGGTTACAGTTATAATAATAAGTGCCTTAAATGTATGGTGTTGTTGCATTTTTCAGTTTTCTGTTCAGTATTTTATTTAACCATATGATAATTATCATACTATAATCAAGGCATAAGAATATATATAATGTTACGCTTGAGACCTTTGCACGACTACTACGCGGCTCGATAATTGCATTAAAAATTCGCGAAAAATACTCATTTACCCCGTGTAAACTCCGCTTTTTCGCAAATTTTGCCTTATTCTCGTACCGCTCGTACCGCTCGTACCGCTCGTACCGCTCGTACCGCTCATGACGCCGTGCAAAAGTCTCGTTCAATCAAAATCAGGCGTCAAATTAAGCGCTGGCAAGCGCGTTTCTGCTCACTTTATAAAGGGGATAACATGTCGATGACAGACAAGATTAAAGCCGGTGTCATATCAAGCCCGGGACTGATTCTTTCAGGATGTATTCTGGTGCTGACCGGTTGTGCTAACGTCACGCCGGGTACCTACCAAACCGCCAGCACGGGAGCTGCCGCCGGCGGCGCCAGCGTAGGCGCCAACCCAACGCTGGAGCGCTGCGAAAAAACACTTGGTACGCTGGCCGTGGACGATGGGCGCGCGGCTGACTGGTATGGTCAGTTTGGCAGCGCTACCAATATAACCACTATTGAGCCGCTGATCCGTCTGGCTGTACAGCAATCCAACTGTTTTGTGATTACTTCCATCGGCAATTTAAGAACAGACAGTCGGCTGTCACGTATCACCGACATTCAGCGCAATTCCGGTGAATACCGCGCCGGTTCAAATCAGCATGCCGGTCAGCGCGTTGCCGCGGACTACTACATGGAACCGAGCATCATTATCGATAATGCATCCACGGGTCAGCTTGGCGGCGCGGTGGCGGGCGTGCTGGGCGCTTTTGTCCATCCGTCGATCGGTCATATGGGTGGCATGATGGAATCCAGGGTTTCCGTCGTGACGCTGTCGCTGTTTGACATTCGTTCGGCCATTCAGATATCCGCGTCCGAAGGCAGTGCGACCGCGAGTAACTTCAGCGCGGCGCTTGGCGTATTTGGCAGCAGAGGTGGCGCGGCATTGAGCGGATTTTCACAGACGCCATCCGGAAAAGCCACTGTTGCCGCTTTTATCGACGCATACAATGGCATGGTTCGCGCGCTGAAGCATTATGAAGCGCAGAATGTGGAAGGCGGTCTGGGTACTGGCGGTACTTTGCAAGTCAACTAATCCTTTTTTCTGTTTGCAGGCTGGGAGCGTGTCATTTTCATTTGCTTCGCGTTTCCAGCAGGTTAACTGAAATGCGATATGAGTGATTATGTTTCACTGGATGAGTATTTTCTTCAGCGTGTAGAAACCCGTGCAATTCATCGGAAATATGAGGCGGGTGATTGTTTTTCCAAACCGGAAATACGGGGATACTCGGCGGAGTCGCTGTATCTGAGCCAGCATTTTCATGAACGGCTGGCCGAAGTGCGGGCGGACGGACGCAGCAAATCCACCATATTATGCGTGCCGATACCGGACAATGGCAGCATTCCCGAAATCCTGAACAAGGTTTTTAACATCAGCGCGGTATCCCGCATGGTTGGCATGGCGCTGGGTACGGCCGAGCGGCCTGTGCCGCAAATCAATGTACCCATCGATCGCACGCATGAGTTTTTTCAAGCCGAGATGCTGGAAGGCGATGAATTCGGAGAGGATAATCGCCAGGAAATACGGGCAACCGGCGTATTGAGATTTTTTGACTTGATTCCAGACTGGCTGGCCGATAACCTGGATGCATCGGTCGTGCCGTTTGAAGACCGCTGGCTGGCGACGTTGGACATCAACCTCAAAAGCACCGGGCATATTATGGTTAGCCCGATTCCACTGGGTATGCGGGTCGATCCGCAGACCAATCGCAGAATTGTCGTGACATCATTCATGAGCGGTACAGTCAATACCAACGAGGATGTGCCTTACCCGCTGGAGGTCGAATTGGATTACGATCCGGCGCTCAGCTTTCTCGATGACGATACTGACATACCGGGTGCCGGACAGAAAACGCTTATGGCGATTCACGAAATTTATGATTCGGGCAACACGCTCGATCAACAGATCGCAACCCTGCACCAGGCGGAGCAGGAACAAGGTGGTTTTGTCAATAATGTGATTGCGCAGGTTATTCCCGGTAATCGAAATGAGCGGGAAACTGCCGCCAATAACAAAATGATCAGGGACGATGGGTTGATGGAAGTTGAATTGTCATTTTCCGGTCACCGCAAGGATGTTATTGATCTGACGCTGGAGCAGCAGGTTGTTGTCTATGTCGAACCGCGGTATCTGGAGTTCACTAAAATGCAATTGGGAGGAGATCCGGTTTTTCTGACGGCTGAATTGTCGTTGTCAGCCGGACTGTATAATCCCGGCGCGCCGCCCGATGGTCATGACAATAGCGAAATGAACGATTATCTGCAATTTTATCTCAGCATCAAGGAGGCTAATGGCTCTTTGCTGCAGGATGCGATTGTCCTGCATGGCGGGCCGCTGCTGAAGCTGGCAAAGCTGCGGTTGCCTGGCCATTTACCAGGGAGGAAACCGCAACCACCGGACGCTACGCTGACGAATGGCGCGCGGCAGCGTGCTGTTTTGTTTGACGAGTCTTCTTAGTTATTCCGGTAATCGCTGCATCAATTACTGCTGACTCAATCGCGGCGCTGCATAGCCATTGGGCATCAATACCCACATTTTTCCCTGTTGCTTCATTTTGCCTGCCTGATTGGCGGCCTCAGGGCCATAGCCCCAGAAGAAATCGGCGCGTATGCCGCCTTTTATCGCGCCGCCGGTGTCCTGCGCCACCATCAAACGACTCAGCGGCTTGCTGGAATTGGGCCAGGTCGTTGCCAGAAAAACCGGCGCGCCCTGTGGAATGGAACGCGGATCAATGGCAATACTGCGCCCGGCTGTCAGTGGCACGCCCAGTGCGCCGATCGGACCGCTCAGGTCACTGGGTAATTCACGGAAAAACACGAAGCGCGCGTTTTGTTGCAACAATGCTTTGAGTTTTCCCGGGTTTTGTTGCCCCCATTGCTTGATACCCTGCATGGAAGCTTTCTCCAGCGGCAGTTCGCCTTGCTGCACCAGAATCCGGCCGATCGAGTTATAGGGGTAGCCATTTTGTTCGGCAAAACCGATTTTGACAATTTCGCCGGTATCGAGCTGTATGCGTCCGGAGCCCTGTATCTGCAGAAAGAATAACTCAACCTCATCATCCACCCAGAGTAATTCATTGCCCTTCAGTACGGCCGGATTATTCATGATATCCGCGCGACTGTAATAGGGTACGACCCGGCGGCCTTCCAGGCGCCCGCGCAACCGCAAGTCTTTCAGTTCAGGATACAGGTCGCCGAGATCGATAACCAGCAACTCCTCCGGCGCGGTATACAACGGGTAACGATACCGCGCGGTCGGTTTGCGGCTGCCGTGCAGCAGAGGTTCATAATATCCGGTTACCATACCTTCGTTGCTGCCGTCGTGGCTGATAATCCGGTGTGGCACGAAATGCTGTTCAAAAAAATGCCGCACACTGGCATTATTGTCCGCCTGCAAAAAAGTGGCCGCGGCACAACTTTCCTGCCACAAGGATTGTTTTCTCAATACATTGCAGCTTTGCAGAAAAGCCTGCCAGGCGGGCCGCAAATCGTCGTCAGTCCATCCCGTCAGATCGGACCACTGAACCGGCACATGTTTGGATAATGTAATGGGCTCCTGCGGCCTGGATGACGAAGGCGAGGGAGACGGAGGGGGCGCAGGTTTTGCGGATTGTTCGGCCGTCTCGGGTGGAACCGTCGTCTGGGTGGAGCATGCGACAAGCATGAGCAATAACAGAAGCGGGAGAAAACAAGTTTGGAATTTCATTGAATATTCGTTACAGTATGTTGTTTTCTAAAGTGCGCTCCGAAGAATCTGTCACTTGTGTTCGATGATTTTCGGGCGCATCCTGAAGCTTTAACAGCCTGTTAAATATACAACAAGCCTGGAATTTTTCATATGGATAATTGGTGGATACTGTTAGTTGAAGCGGCCGTGGCGCTGGGTTTATTTCTGTTTATTATCTGGTGGACCATGTTTTCCGGTAAGAAAAAGGATAACACGGCATCCCGGACTGAGGGCAAAGATACGAACAAAACTGAAGACTAAGCGAGAATGAAGAACGAAGCTGGCGTAACAGTCTGTTAAATCCGGCGTTTCCAAGCACTTCATTCGATCTTCTTCCGTCACGCGAAACCCGAATTAGGCGCGCGTAATCGGGCTGTTACGTTACACCGGATTGTCGATATCGATGAACTGATGCTGAATGTTGAATCGATCCGCCAGATGTTCGCCCAGTGCCTGCACGCCGTAACGCTCCGTGGCATGATGACCTGCTGCGATGAAGGCTACGCCGGATTCGCGCGCGGCATGTACCGTCTGTTCGGAAATTTCTCCCGTAAGATACGCGTCAACATTTTGCGCAATAGCCGTTTCAAAATAACCTTGCGCGGCACCCGTACACCACGCCAGTTGCCTGATGGCGTGATCAGGATTGCCGATGATTTGCGGTTCCCGCTCCAGAACCTGTGAGATTTTGTTGCCCAGTGCGCGTAGCGGCATTGCTTCTTTTAATTGACCGCGGACAGCGATACTCTGCTCGCCAAACCGTTCATTCTCAATGAAATCAAGGCGTTTTGCCAACTGTGCGTTATTGCCCAGTTCCGGATGAAAATCCAGTGGCAGATGATAGGCGAACAGATTGATTCTGTGTTGCATCAGCAATGCGATGCGGCGATGTTTCATGCCGGTAATGCAGGGATTTTCACCGCGCCAGAAGTAGCCATGGTGCACAATGACCGCATCCGCCTCATGTGTTATGGCCGCTTTCAGAAGCTCCAGCGAGGCCGTGACGCCAGTGATAATTTTTTCAATACGATCGCGTCCTTCCACTTGCAGTCCGTTTGGGCAATAATCCTGAAAGCGGGCTGTGTCCAGCAATTGATTGAGGTAATTTTCAAGTTCATTTCGTAACATGGGTTCTTTTCCGGCTGGGTTACACATACAATATGGTTTTAATCTGAATAACTACATTTGTTTCTGGAGTTATAAGCGTTTATGTACAGGCTTTGGTTAATTTTTGCACAAGCCGCGACTATCCTGTTGGCTATTTTTTTTGTGGTCTCCACACTAAGGCCGGAGTTATTGCCCTGGAAACCCCGCGCGGAACTGATACCGATCAAGGAGATCATGCCTGATATCAGCGAGCTCCGGCACGACAGTTATTTTGAGGCGGCCAGCCGTGCAATGCCCTCGGTGGTGAACATTTTTACCACCAAGGCAGTCGATGAACGATCGCATCCATTACTGAATGACTCGGTTTTTCAACGCTTTTTTGGCGATCAGTTTGAACCCAGATTGCGGCGCAGGTCAAATCTGGGCTCGGGTGTGATCGTCAGTTCCAACGGCTATATATTGACCAATCATCACGTCATTGAAGCGGCTGATGAAGTGGAGGTTGCCTTGAGCGATGGACGTAAAATCAAAGCGGCGGTTGCCGGCTCGGATCCGGAAACGGATCTGGCGGTGTTGAAAATTGATCTGACAGACCTCCCTGCAATTACGTTTGGCCATTCCCAGGAAGCCAAAGTCGGTGATGTCGTTCTGGCGGTCGGCAATCCCTTCGGCGTCGGGCAGACGGTCACGATGGGTATTATCGGCGCACTGGGTCGCACGAAGGTGGGTATCAATACATTTGAGGAATTTATCCAGACTGATGCCGCAATCAATCCTGGTAATTCGGGCGGTGCTTTGACCGATACGGCCGGAAATCTGATTGGTATCAATACCGCAATTTATTCACGCTCCGGCGGTTCTCTGGGCATCGGTTTCGCTATTCCGGTGCACATTGCCAAAGAAATCATGGAACAGATTATTCGTGCCGGTGGCGTGACGCGCGGGTGGCTGGGTGTGAGCATGCAGGATATGACCGAAGAGCTTGCCGATTCATTCAAGCTGAGCAGCACAACTGGCGCGCTGATTGCCGGCGTGCTCAAGGATGGTCCGGCAGACCGCGCAGGCATCAAGGCGGGTGATATCATGATTGCCATTGAAGGGGAGCCGGTCCTTAATTCATCCGAGCTGTTGAACAGAGTTGCGGCGCTTGCGCCCGGTGCTACGGCGACAGTGACCATTATCCGCGACAAGAAGGAAATGGAAATTCAGATCAAGGTTGGCGTTCGTCCCAAGCAAGTATGATCTATCCGGTCATGTGCGTCGAAATTTAATCACAATAAAAAATACTATGAAACATTCAGTCATCGGTGGCTTTGTCTCTATCGTTATTCAATGGTTTAGCGCCAATATCCTTTCCCTCGGACGCGAGATGCGCCTGTCCTATATGCCGCCGCTGATGGTTTACGTTGCCGCGGGTATCTCGGGATTAACCGGCATCGTTGGAACTTTCTATGTCAAGGAGAAGCTGGGGCTTTCAGCCGAATTCCTGGCTATGCTCGGTTTCTGGATGATGTTGCCCTGGGCGCTGAAAATGCCACTGGGCCACCTTGTCGATTTGATGTGGCGCTGGAAAGGACTGCTGGTCTATCTCGGCGCAAGTCTCATCATGCTCAGTCTGCTGATTATGATCGGTTTGCTGGGACATACTGAAACCATGACTGAAGTCGCTTCGGTAGAGTTCTGGTATGTGACTTCCGCGTTGCTGGCACCGATTGGTTATGTTTTGCAGGATGTCGTTGCGGACGCCATGACTGTGGAAGCTGTGCCGCAAGTTGACGAGAACGGGCAGAAAATGGATGCAGGGAAACGCAAATTCATGCATGTCACCATGCAAACGCTGGGGCGCGTGGCTATCGTCGGTGGCGGCATACTGGTATCCGTGGTCAATGTTTTTCTGTTGCGCGATGCCGCGGCACTGCCCGAGGCCGAAAAGGAAGCACTTTATTTGCTGGTTTACGAACTCGCGCTGATTATCCCGCTGGTTTCAATATGTGGCGTGATGCTGGCTTCATGGCTGCATCGCAGAGAAATTAACCGGTTTGTCCGGCAAGGCTACAGTAAACGCGATGCGATCGGTCTGCTTGCCGTTCATGCGGAGCCGCCGCCGGTCAACTGGTGGATTCTTGGCGGCGGACTGGTTTTTACAATTGTATCGCTCACGGTGGGCTTGAGCCGTATCCCGGGAGGGGAAGAAATAATTTTTCTGATTTCGATGGCGATTGTATTGTTTCTGATGCGGCAATTGGTCGGCGAACTCGAGCCGGAAGCGCGCAATGTGCTGGTCGGTACCGCATTTCTGGTATTTATTTTTCGCGCCATTCCCGGCCCGGGGGCCGGTTCCACCTGGTGGATGATCGATGAGCTGGGTTTTGATCAGCAATTCCTTGCGGTATTGTCGCTGGTCGGTGCGAGTCTTACGTTACTGGGGATGTTTATCTTCCGGCGTTTCATGGCCGAGCGTTCAATTGCGTACATCATTGGTTTTCTGACGATTGTCGGCACTATTTTGTCATTGCCGATTATCGGCATGTTCTATGATTTTCATGTGTGGACGGCTTCGATAACCGGCGGCGTGGTGGATGCCCATTTTATTGCCTTGATCGATACCGCGCTGGAATCGCCGCTGGGGCAGATTGCGATGATTCCGATGCTGGCATGGATTGCCAATTCCGCGCCGGACAAACTCAAGGCGACATTTTTTGCGGTCATGGCTTCGTTTACCAATCTGGCGCTTTCGGCTTCGCAACTGGGCACTAAATACCTGAATCAGTTTTACGTGGTTACACGTGAAGTAAAAGATAGCGTAACCGGAGAAATCAGCATACCGGCTGATTACAGCGAATTGGGGCACCTGCTGGTCACGGTCACAGTGATCGGACTGGTGTTGCCGATTGTATCCATCATTCTGATTAAGCATTCGCGCTTTAGAAATGCGTGATTCTGTTTGAGCGATTTTCATTATGCGCGCCGCCCGACTGCCTGACACTCCCATGCGCTACATGCTGGCCCTTTTTCTGGGCATGCTGACCGTTTCCGGTTTTGCGCCTTTTTACTGGTTTCCGGTGCCGCTGTTTACGCTGGCGTTGCTTTTTCTATTCTGGCGCCGATGCGCGACTGCCGCGCAATCTACCTGGCTGGGGTTCGCGTATGGCATGGGCCTGTTTGGCGCCGGTGTGACCTGGCTGTATGTGAGTCTGCATGATTTCGGCGCTATGCCGCCTGCGCTGGCGGCTTTTGCTTTGATCCTGCTCTGTGCCTATCTTTCGTTGTATCCGGCATTATGTGGCTGGCTGGCTTTCCGCATGCGGGCGGCTTCACCCTATGTCTGGGCACTGGCGCTCGCGGCCGCCTGGATGCTCACCGAATGGTTGCGCGGCACTCTGTTTACCGGCTTTCCATGGCTAGCGCTTGGTTATTCCCAGGCGCCTGATAGCCCATTAGCGGGGTATGCGCCGGTATTCGGTGTGTATGGCGTTTCGTTGATTCTGGTGCTGAGTGCGGCGCTGCTGGGCTTGTGGTTGGCAAATGTTGCTGCGGCGGGACGGATGGGTCTGCTTCTTGGTGTCATCTGGCTGGGAGGATGGGGGCTGCAGTCGATCAACTGGGTCGAACCGGTTGGCGAGCCGCTAACCGTCAGTCTCCTGCAGGGCAATATCGAACAGGATCTGAAATGGCGTGAAGATCATGTCGAGAAAACCATGCGGACTTATGCCGAATTGATTCTGGAGAGCGAAAGCCGATTGATCGTCACGCCGGAAATTTCCATTCCGCTCTTTAATGACGCGGTTCCGCCGAATTATCTGGGCTATCTGGCCGAGCATGCGCGGGAAAACAATGGCGATGTGCTTATTGGTCTGGCTGAGCATGCGACTAATGGCATCGATACGTACTATAACAGCATGTTCAGTTTCGGCGTTTCTCCCGAGCAGGTGTACCGCAAGAATCATCTGGTGCCATTCGGTGAATTCATTCCGCTCAAACCTGTTTTTGGCTGGATTATTACCCTGCTCCATATTCCGTTATCCGATTTTTCGCGTGGTGGTGGCGATCAGCAGCCGATGCAGCTGGCGGGACAGCAGGTTGCCGTGAATATCTGCTATGAGGATGTTTTTGGAGAAGAAATCATCACTCAGCTGCCGCAGGCGACTTTGTTGGTTAACGTCAGCAACGATGCCTGGTTCGGCCGTTCAATCGGGCCGCATCAGCATTTGCAGATATCACAAATGCGTGCACTGGAAGCCGGACGCTACATGTTGCGGTCGACGAATACCGGCGTGACTGCGATTATCGATGAGCGCGGAAAAATTCTTGATCAGCTTGAAGTGTTCACTACCGCCGGATTGCATGGCATCGTACAGGGTTTCAGTGGCGCAACACTTTATGTGCTAACGGGAAACTATCTGGTATTGGGACTGGCTGTTTTGCTATTATGTTTGGGTTGGATCTCTGCCGTTTCCGCGCGGCGAAAGATACCGTAAATTCTCAGTCTGTTTGATACATTCATTTTTTTAGCACCCAGGAAAATACAACATGATCGGAATACTGATTGTCACGCATGAACATCTTGGCGAACATCTGATTCGCTGCGCATGTCATGTCGTGGCTGAGAAACCGGAACGGCTGATGCATCTGGGTGTTTTTGCAGCAGACAATCCCGATGATGTTCTGGTTGATATGCGCGAAACTGTGCGTCAGCTTGATGCCGGTGACGGTGTCCTGGTGCTGTGCGATATCCTTGGCGCGACGCCGTGCAATATTGCGACAAGATTGACAGAAGCCAATCGGGTTGCCTGTATTACCGGCGTCAATCTGCCCATGCTGGTCAGGGCGCTGACCTACCGTAATGAAACGTTGTCCACGGTTGTTGAGAAGGCGCTGGGCGGCGGAAAAAACGGCATCATCGTTATTCCCGAGGTTACCGATCATGCAGCTTAGAGAAGTCGAAATTATCAATAAACTGGGATTGCACGCACGCGCATCCGCCAAGCTGACTAAACTGGCCAGTCAATACAAATGCGAGGTCTGGATTTCCGGCAATAACCGGCGCGTCAATGCCAAAAGCATCATGGGTGTCATGACGCTGGCCGCCAGCAAGGGAACTCAGTTGCGCATTGAAACCGATGGCGATGACGAAAATGAAGCGATGCATGCGCTGGTGGCATTGATTGACAATTATTTCGAGGAAGGTGAATGAGTTTCATCCTGTACGGTATTGCCGTATCCAGCGGTATCGCGATAGGACATGCGCATATGACGGCATCCGCGACGCTGGAAGTCATGCACTATTTGATACCCAGGAATCAGATCGATGCCGAGATTAAGCGCCTGGACAATGCATTCGCCGCGGTCCGCGCTGAATTTGAGGCACTGCGTTCGTCAGTGACAGACGGGCCTGCGCTGGCGGAATTCAGTGCATTTCTCGAATTGCATCACATGATTCTGGACGATCCAACTTTGACAGAAGCGACGCGCGCTATAATCTCGCAGACGCAGTGTAATGCGGAATGGGCGCTGTTGCAGCAGAAAAACGCTTTGCTGGAACAGTTTGAGGCGATTGATGATGCTTATTTGCGCGAACGCCGGACAGACGTGGAGCAGGTAGTCGATCGGGTGCTCAAGGCGTTGCTGGGGCATCCCGGTTATCACCCGCCACCTTCCAGAAACTCGGGTGATCACATCTTGGTGGCGCATGACTTGAGTCCTGCCGATATCATGCAATACAAACCGCACCAGTTCATTGCTTTTCTGACCGATATGGGCAGCCTGACATCGCATACCGCAATTGTCGCGCGCAGCCTGAATATTCCTTCTATTGTAGCCTTGCATCATGCGCATCAGCTGATTCTTGAAGGCGATTGTCTGATTGTCGACGGCAGTCAGGGGATCATTATCGTGAATCCCGACAAGTATGTTCTTGATGAATACCGCCTGCGGCAGAGTCAATTCGAACTGGAAAAACAGAAACTCAGGCGCTTGAAAAGTGTTAAGGCGGTAACACTGGATGGAACAGCCATAGACTTGCTGGCCAATATAGAATTACCCGGTGATCTGGAACAGGTCAAGGAAAACGGCGCTGCCGGTATCGGGTTGTTTCGCAGCGAGTTTCTGTTCATGAACCGCGATGACCTGCCAGGAGAAGAGGAACAATTCGAAGCGTATCGAACCGTTGCAACGCAGATGCGCGGCAAGCCGGTGACGATCCGGACGTTTGATCTGGGTGCGGATAAGAATTTGAAACATGTTTCCCAGCTTGCGGCAAATCCGGCATTGGGGTTACGCGCAATCCGCCTGAGCCTGTCAGAGCCGCAAATGTTTCTGACGCAGTTACGCGCAATATTGCGCGCATCGCAATTCGGCAACGTTAAACTGCTGATTCCGATGCTGTCGAATTTGAACGAAGTCAATCAGGCGCTGCATATGATTGAATATGCCAAGCAGACATTGCGCGACGAACAGGCCAGTTTTGATGAAAAGATACAGGTTGGCGGCATGATCGAGATTCCCGCTGCGGCGCTCAGTGTGGAAATTTTTCTGCAACGGCTGGATTTTTTGTCCATTGGCACCAACGATCTGATTCAATACACGCTGGCTGTTGATCGCGTGGATGACACTGTGGCGCATCTTTACGATCCTTTTCATCCTGCTGTGTTATGGCTGGTGTCGCGAGTCATCCAGATGTCAGGGCGCGTCGGGAAACCGGTTTCAATCTGCGGTGAAATGGCGGGCGATCTCCAGTTTACGCGCTTGTTGCTCGGTATGGGGTTGCAGCAGTTTTCCATGTATTCTTCGCAGTTGCTGACCATCAAGAATCAGATACTGAAAAGTAATTTACCTGATATTATTCCTTTGGCGCAGCGTATTGTACGCGCGGATAATCCAGAGAAAATGCATCTTCTTCTCAGGAAACTGAACAGTTGATAACAACATCGTCGCCACGGCAGGGTGATGATGTTGTCTTATTTTTAGCGATATAATCACATGTTTTTTTAGCGGAAAATTTCTCGATATTATTCAATGCAAGATTCAAACTCCGTCGGTATCGTAACACCGCAGTTCGTGCATATCGATAAACCTCTGGAACTGAAAAGCGGCTCGACATTGAACGGCTATCATCTGGTCTACGAGACCTATGGCCGGTTGAACGCTGATCGTTCAAATGCTTTACTGGTGTGTCACGCGCTTTCGGGAAATCATCATGTTGCAGGCATTTATGCAGATAAACCCAAGAGCACCGGATGGTGGGACAACATGGTGGGACCAGGAAAGCCCATTGATACAGATAAATTTTTTGTTGTCGGTGTCAACAATCTGGGTGGCTGTCATGGTTCCACTGGTCCGGCAAGCCTCGATCCATCGACAAACCATCCCTATGGTGCCAAATTTCCCCTCGTTACCGTGGAAGATTGGGTCGAAACCCAGGCGCAACTGGCTGAGCATCTTGGTATTGCGCAGTTTGCCGCAGTGGTTGGCGGAAGTCTTGGCGGAATGCAGGCGCTGCAATGGACGTTGAATTATCCTGAGAAGGTTCGTCACGCTGTTGTCATCGCCGCAGCGGCAAAACTCACCGCACAAAATATTGCATTTAACGATGTGGCGCGTCAGGCCATTCTGACTGATCAGGATTTTTATGGTGGTGATTACTATGCCTACAATACAGTACCACGCCGCGGTTTAAGACTGGCGCGTATGCTGGGTCATATTACCTACCTTTCAGATCATTCGATGGCGACGAAATTCGGACGCGACTTGAGGGATGGAAAATTCTCTTTTGGTTATGATGTCGAGTTTGAGATTGAATCGTATCTGCGTTACCAAGGCGATAAATTCAGCGATTTGTTTGATGCCAACAGTTATCTGCTGATGACCAAGGCGCTGGATTATTTTGATCCGGCTCATGCCTATAATGGCGATTTGACTGCTGCATTTAAAGTGGCCAAAGCCGGTTTCCTGGTGCTCTCGTTCACGACGGACTGGCGCTTCTCGCCGGAACGCTCGCGGGATATCGTTAAGGCGTTGCTGAAAAATAACATCAATGTCAGTTACGCGGAGATCACTTCAGCGCACGGTCATGACTCATTTCTGATGAATGATGTCTATTATCATCAATTGGTGCGGGCTTATATGAATAATATCGAGGTTTAGTAAATACAGTCATTATGATTACGACGACATCATCAACAGCGGCTGCACTACGTCCCGATTTTGCAGCCATCGCCAGCTGGATCAAGGCGGACTCCAAAATACTGGATCTGGGTTGTGGAGACGGTGCATTATTGAAATATCTGCAACAGGAGCGCCATATTTTTGGTTATGGCGTGGATATCGATGACGGGAATGTGCTGAGTTGTCTGAAGAATGGCATTAATGTCATTCAAAGCGATCTCGAAACCGGGCTTTCCGGTTTCGCCAATGACGCATTTGATTATGTGATTCTTTCGCAGACACTGCAAGCGATGCGGCATACCGAAAGAATTATCAGGGAAATGCTGCGCGTCGGACGCGAGGGTATTGTTTCCTTTCCGAATTTCGGTTACTGGAAGAACCGTTTGCAGGTCATCCGGGGCCATATGCCGGTGTCGGAAGCCTTGCCTTATCATTGGTACGACACACCGAATATCCATCTTTGCACGCTCGGAGATTTTGAGGATTTCTGTCAGCAGTGCGATGCGAAAATTCTGGAGCGCCGCGTTATGCAGCAAGACCGGCAGATCAGGTTTCTGCCTAACCTGATGGGAAAGCTCGCTTTTTACCGGTTTGAGCGGCAAAACAAATCGCCGCGACTGGAATCGCGGGATTAACAGACGTTCGTTTAGTGCAGCGCCAATCGGTGTTAAACGGTTTATCTGCTGGCGGTGGTTCTTAATATACCCCAGCCGAGTAATGCCATGATGATCGAAACAAAAGGATTCAACAGATTCAACAAGGCATAGGGTGCATAATCCAGTGTCGCAATGCCCAGTGTGGCGGCGTAGAATGTGCCGGTCGTTGTCCAAGGTATCAATGCCGTAGTCAGCGTAGCGCCTTCTTCCACGGAACGGGACAATACAGCCTTATCAATGGCTTTCTCTTCGTAGGTGCTTTTAAACAGCTGGCAGTTCAGAATAATAGCGATATAGGCTTCGCCCATGGCGATATTGCTGATAAAACCAGCGGTAATTGTGGTGGCAATCAAGGTGCTGATGCGTTTGATATGCATGATGATATTCACCAGCAAAACGCGCAGAAAACCGGCATGATGCAATATGCCGCCCAGCGCCAGCGCCATGATCGAGAGCAGCAGCGTCCAGGCCATGCTGTAAATGCCGCCGCGGCCCAGCAATGCGTCGAGATTATCGATACCTGTCGAACCGTCGGTATTCAGCCAGAGTGCGTTCAATACGTCAATACCGTTTTTATCTTGATACAAAATGGCGATTAGCGCGGCAAGCAGAACACTTGCCGACATGCTGATTTCAGGCGCATAGCGTTTTATGCTCAAAAAGAACATGGCTGCAAGCGGTAGCAGTGTGATCCACGGGGTGAGCCGATAGGCGCCTGACAGCGCGGAGCGGATTTCATCAATATCTGTTCGAGGCAATACCGTATCGGTAAACTGGAGCCCGAACGCGATAAACAGGCAGAGCACGATCAGGAACGTCGGCACGGTGGTATAGAGCATGGAATGAATGTGGCGGTAAAGCGGGGTATCCGCGCTCATGGCCGCCAGGTTGGTCGTGTCGGATATGGGCGATAGCTTATCACCGAATGTGGCGCCTGAAATGATCATGCCAGCAACAAGGGGTAACGGGATGCCCATGGTTTCCCCGATGCCCATCAGTACAACGCCGAGTGTTCCCACCGTTCCCCATGAAGTGCCGGTTGCCAGTGACATAAAGCAGCACAATATCAGTCCGGCGGGCAGGAAAATGACGGGACTGAGCCAGTCAATCCCGTAATAGAGCAGGCTTGCGATTGTGCCGCTTTGCATGTAGCTTGCAATGACCATGCCGATCAGCAGGAAAATATACAGTGCGGGGAGAGCCTTGCTGATGCCGTGATTCATCATCTGACGCACAATGATAAACGAATGTCCAAGCCAGGATGCCTGAATCACAATCCAGATCAGTGCCAGAAACATGATGATGTGCAGGCTGATTTCAAAAATGAACAAACCCGATGAAATCATCAAAAATACGCCGCAGAAACACCCGACTGCGTGTGCCAGTGACGGCAGCCGTTTTTCCGCCAGCAGTGCTTCCAGCCTTGTTTCGAGGGGGCTGTTATTCGATGATGGTGTTCCGGGATGAGTCATTCCTGTTGTCTGGAATGATCATCGAAAAGACTGATAAACTCGCCATAGCCTGTTGCCTGAAGTGCGTTGCGCGGTATGAATTTCAAAGCAGCCGAATTGATGCAGTAACGCAACCCTGTCGGTGGTGGCCCGTCATTGAACACGTGTCCGAGATGACTGTCGGCGTACCGGCTGCGTACTTCATCGCGTGGCACCAGAAGCTTATAGTCTTTCTTCAGCTGGATGTATTTTGCATCAATCGGTTGAAAAAAACTTGGCCATCCAGTGCCTGAATCAAATTTATGGATTGATGCGAAAAGCGGTTCACCCGAGACGATATCCACATAGATGCCTTCTTCCTTGCTGTCCCAGAATTCGTTTTGAAACGGCGGCTCGGTTCCAGCCTTCTGCGTGACGTGATACTGAAGATCAGTCAATGTTTCTTTCAGTTTTGTCGCATCCTTTTCAAATGCCTTGAAAGGATTGTAATCATTATTCATATCCAAACTTTATTTAATGATTGTAAGTCTATGTAATTTGATGGCAAGATTATGCCTTTCCCGGAAAAATTTCTTATATACGCAGTAGCGAAAAACACTGCGAAGCAATCGTTTTCAACAGATATATTGATTACATTATGAAACATTTCTCGTTTTTGATCGCTTCATTTTTTCTGCTCAACGCAACGATAAGCCAGGCATCGTCCATTTGCGGCGAGCTGGATGGCAATCGCGGCAGGGGTCCTTTTGATTATAGAAACGAACAAAGAGCACTGCTTAACACGGTCGAAGTTCATCATTTCTCAAAGAATGTCGAGCAGCTCATTGCGCCCGATACCGGAACATTCGGTGGCGATCTTGATTTTGTCCTCAGTACTTTTCCTAACCATCATCGCGCACTGGAAACATTGGGCCGGCTAAGTATAAGGGACAGGACGCCTAAGCCGCAAGGCGCAAGATTTACAACGCTGTGTTATTTCGAGCGCGCTGTACGTTTCAAGCCGGATGACGCGATGGTGCGTCTGGTTTTCAGCAATCATTTGCTGAAAATCAATAAACCGGATCTGGCGCTGGAGCAATTGCTGTTTGCCATTGACCTGGAACCGGATAATCCACTGACGGCTTATAATCTTGGGTTGGTGTATTTAAAAAAAAGAGACTATGAAAAAGCGGTTCATTTCGCTAAGAAAGCCTATGACCAGGATTTTCCACTGCAAGGGTTGAAACAGCAGTTACGTTCTGCCGGTCGCTGGCGGGAATAAAACGGGTATCTGGAGCAAAAATCGCCGGGAGCCAAGGGGATTCTAATTATCTGTGGACTGTAGTTTCTTCCATATGCAGCGATGATTACTTTCTTTATCGATATGAGTCAGAAGCTGATTATGCCGTTCTGTTTCTGCGGTTGAAGCAGGCAAAATGCGCAGGTTCAGACTTCCAATATCACAAACCGACGGACTGTCAATCGGATTGGAAAGATCAAGATCGATGAGCAGTGATTCCTGCCCACGTGTCATCGCGAGATACACTTCCGCCAGAAGCTCCGCGTCCAGTAATGCGCCATGCAGTGTCCGCCTGGAGTTGTCAACCTTGTAACGTTCGCAGAGCGCGTCCAGATTGTTGCGTTTTCCGGGGTGAAGCTCTTTAGCCAGCTTAAGTGTATCGGTAATTTCAGCGCAATAGGTATCCAGCGTTTGCCGTTTTGCCAGCCCCAGCTCATGATTTAGAAAACCGACATCGAATGGTGCGTTGTGTATGATCAGTTCTGCATCACTGATGAAATCAATAAATAATGCGCAGATTTCATTGAACCTGGGTTTGTCTTCAAGAAAAGCGCGTGTCAGTCCGTGAACCTGCAAGGCACCAGGATCACTGTCACGCTCAGGATTCAGGTATTGATGAAAATGATTGCCTGTCAACTGTCTGTTGCGAATCTCAACCGCCGCGATCTCGACAATGCGATGTCCTGATTTGTGTTCCAGTCCGGTGGTTTCCGTATCCAGTACAATTTGCCGCATGGTAAATATTTATTTATCGTTCAACTTATTTGTTGGAATGTTCGGCAATTATTTTTGCAACACCACGATTTGCTATCGCGTCAGCTCTTTCGTTGCCTTCATGGCCGGCATGTCCGCGTACCCAGATCCATTGAATATCGTGCTGATGGGATAGCTGATCCAGTATCTGCCATAAATCTGCGTTCTTGACTGGTTTTTTAGCTGCTGTTTTCCAGTCACGTATTTTCCAGGATTGCATCCATTGACTAATGCCTTTATGGACATATTGAGAATCCGTATGTAATTGCACTTTGCAGCGGCGCTTCAACATTTCCAGCGCGCGAATGACAGCAAGCAGCTCCATACGATTGTTGGTCGTATGCAGTTCGCCGCCGCAGATTTCCTGTTCATGTCCGTTGTACTTAAGCAATGCTCCCCAGCCACCCATGCCGGGATTACCTTTACACGCGCCGTCAGTGTATATCTCAACTATTTTTTCTTTTTTTGTTTCAGTCATTGGGGAAAGATCATTCTGTTGCGATCTGAGTTGTCCTTGCTGCGCTGTGTCGCGGCCACTATTTTTCTTTTTCCGGCCAGACTGGTTTTCCAGCTTGGCTTAATCAGATGCATGCAATGCTTGTGTTTTACGGCATGTAAAAAATAAACGCCACCCGAAATCGGCCACCAGCGATCTCCCGCGTCTTCCATGAATTTGAAACGTTTGCGCCAGTTTTCCTTCGAAAAAGGCGGCGTATAGCAGCACAGCTTGCCACCTTTCATTTCAAAATTAAGTAATTTTAGCCAGTCTTTTACACGTGACAATGCAATGAAATTGCCATTCCAGGGAAATTCGTTGCGACTGGAGGTGAAATGTCGGTGTAGTCCCCACAAGCTGAAAGGATTAAAGCCCGATATAACAATATGGCCTTCAGGAATTAAAACACGGTAAACCTCGCGCAGTATCTGATGCGGGTTGGCGTTAAATTCAAGCACATGCGGCATGATGACAAGGTCAATGCTCTCGCTGGATATAGGCAGATGATCCACCCGCGCTCGTAGTGCCACCATCGGTTCATATCCCGCTGAAAATCTCAGCGGCATGCGATTCGCCCTTAAGAAGTCATAGTGCGGCAAACCCAGTTGTATTGCGTTATATCCAAAAATATTGGCTACCAGTTGATCAAAATAGTCAAATTCATTGTTGATGATATATTGTCCCAGTGATGTGGCGAGCCAGCGCGGATCTGTCAGGGATACCTGTGGGTTGTTTGCAGTGTGTTCAGTCATGCCGGTTAATTGGAAAGCTAAGTTTGATGATCAAATAATCTGGCTTGGATTGACTCGAAAATGAGATTTGCGCTGTAAGCAGCAAGTTCCCGGGAAACGCACTATCATTTATGAGCAGCATCAACCCGCAGCGTATGGTATCTTATTTTGGAATCTTTAATGTGCGCGACCAAACACGAGTGAGCAACATTGCCAACATAAACCGCCTAAACAGTTCGCATGGATACAATCGCATATGAGCAACCTGGAAATTCACCCTGTCCCTGCTTTCAGGGATAATTATATCTGGATTATTCATAATACTGTACATGCAGCAATTGTTGATCCCGGGGATGCCGCTCCGGTTATCAGTTACTTGAATGCAAAGCAATTGCGCCCCACGGCCATTTTAATAACGCATCACCACAGTGATCATGCCGGTGGCAATCCTCAGTTGCTCGAACATTTCGATTTGCCTGTTTATGGGCCGGTGCATGAGAAAATAGCTACTGTCAATAGTCCCGTTCGGGACGGAGACCTTATCCAGCTTGAGTCTCTGGAGTTAACACTGGATGTCATGGAAATCTCCGGACATACGCGTGGGCATATCGCCTATTTTGCGGCTTCGCAACCGAGCAATCTTCTATTTTGCGGCGATACGCTGTTTTCCTGTGGCTGTGGGCGTATTTTCGAAGGCACACCACGACAGATGTACCATGCATTGCAGAAGCTGACTTCCTTGCCGAATGATACGCTGGTTTATTGCGCGCATGAGTACACGCTTGGAAATATCGCTTTCGCCAGAACTGTGGAGCCCGGCAATGCTGATTTGCGAGAACTGGAACAACGGGCAAATGAAATGCGGCGGCAGCATTTGCCGACACTACCGACTGACATGGCAACCGAAAAGGCCTGCAATCCGTTTCTGCGCTGTCAGCATCCTGAAATTATTCGCTGCGTGGAGCAATTCTCCGGAAGAAAACTTACTGATCCGGTTGATGTTTTCACTGCATTACGTGAGTGGAAAAATATTTTCTGATTAGCAGGTAGTAATCTGTTGGGCTATGTGCTTAGGGTGATCTGAGAGTGAAGTGAGTGCGGTTGGGGATAAATAAAAACGGATAACCGTCGATTGACAGTTATCCGTTCGCATTTGTAATACCGTCCGGCTTATGGTTTTGCGGCGCGCAATACAGGATAGAACTGGGTAAACACCTGATCCTGCCCTGCATTTTGTTGGTGACATGCTGAGCATGCTGATTCTTCTTGAATTGCACCATGCCTGGAGTCAGCAGAGAAGCCGAAATAAGCCCAGTTCCCTGGTTTATCCGGATAGCGTTTTGCATCTTTGACCATTGCAGCGATGCCGCCGAATTCACCTTGGAAATAACCATGTCCACTTGGTGCTTCTTTTGTGCCTATGCTTGCTAATTCTTTAACAATGACCGTTCCGCTGCGGAATTCACCGGTTTTTTTCCAGTGTGCATAGCTGCCCGGATCAATATAAACATTATGGAATTCTGGGAATGCGGCCGCGCCGTCATTCATATCATTAGGCGTTACATTTGAGCCAATGAAAACCCATTCACGATAATCTCTTGGGGCATATAATTCGTTATCGTTAGTGAACCGGCCATACAATCTTTCGCCGGAAGCCACTGCTTGAGTTGTAACACCGAGCATGCCGGCTACCAGCATTGGAGCAATGCTGCATAATAAAGCTTTCTTAAACTTTGACATAATAAAGCCCTTTAAATGATTGATAATGATTGATAAAAAGCATAGAAAACAGCCGAAATGGCTTATTTTCCCATGCTATCTTAGTCAGACAAGCTTTGTGCGTCAAGTAGCAATCTTTTTCTGTAATGTTCGGTGTTTTTATGATGTCGTCAATATTATTGATTTGCGTTGTAACAAAATTCATGTTTACAGCAAAAAGAGTGTCGCAAGGCTTAGAAAAATAAAAAAGCCACCACTGTCGGTTACTGCGGTGATCAGGACGCTGGAACCCAGCGCGGGATCGCGGCCAAGTTTACGCAGCGTCATGGGAATGAGCACGCCAAGTAATGCGGCGAGCAGTAGATTAAGCAACATGGCCAGCATCATGACCAAACCCAGCTCGATATTCTGATAAATCGCAAAAGTAAACATGCCGACCACGGCGCCCCATATCAACCCATTCACGATGCTTACGCCGATCTCCTTGCGAATCAGCTTCCAGGCGCTGCCGGAATTGATCTGATCCAAAGCCAGTGCGCGCACAATCATGGTAATTGTCTGATTACCGGAATTACCGCCAATACCCGCAATGATAGGCATCAATGCCGCGAGTGCGACGAGCTGTTCGATGGAATCTTCAAACAGGCCGATAACGCGCGACGCGACAAATGCCGTAACAAGATTAACGGCAAGCCACACCCAGCGGTTCTTGACGCTTTTCAGCACCGGCGCAAAAAGATCTTCCTCTTCCCGCAAACCGGCAAGATTGAGTGCTTCGTTTTCAGACTTCTCGCGGATATAGTCGATGACTGTATTGACGGTGACCCTGCCAAGCAGTTTTTTATCGTGATCGATGATGGATGCGGATACCAGATCGTAACGTTCAAACGCGTAGGCCGCGTCCTGTGCTTTATCTCCGGGATGCAACGTAATGATTTCCCTGGACATGACATTTTCCACCAGCGTATCCGGATCGCTGACTAGGATCTTGCTGATCAGCAGGACGCCCTTTAAATGTTCTTCCCGGTCGACTACAAATAACTGATCGGTATGGTCCGGCAATTCCTCAAGGCGTCGCAAATAACGCAGTACAACCTCAATGCGCACATCTTCACGCACGGTTATCACATCGAAATCCATCAAAGCGCCAACGGAGTCTTCCGGATAGGACATTGCCGCACGCAATTGCTCGCGCTCCGCGATCGGCAGCGAACGGAACACGTCTTCTATGACATCCTGCGGCAAGTCCGGCGCAAGATCGGCGATTTCGTCTGCATTCAGTTGTTCTGCCGCAGCGACGAGTTCATGCGAGCCCATGTCGGTAATCAACGTTTCCCGCACTGCATCAGACGCTTCCAGCAATACTTCGCCGTCATATTCCGGCTTGATCATTCCCCAGATGATAAGCCTGTCTTCCAGCGGTAAAGCTTCCAGAATATGCGCGACATCTGCCGGGTGCAGCTTGTCCAGTAATTGCTGTAATTCATCCAGGTTGTTTCTTTGTACAGAAGAATCGGCGAGTGTTTCATCCTGGTCACCCTGCAAATGGACAAAACCTTCCAGCAGCTTGTATTTGCTTAATAGCGCAATGACACGCTGCAAATAGGACTGCAATTTTTCGTTATCCTCATTTTTATTTTCTTCTGTCATGATTGGCCGGTTATTTTGGATGCATATAAAAATTATGATAAGTCAATGAGAATAACTGACAGCTCTTCTCTGTATTCATTCTTGCTGGAGAAGCTGATGCCCGGTTTGCAAATTTAGCAAAGAAGCAGGCAGACAGTTCAAGGAATCTTTGCTGAATGCGCGCGCTTAAGAAGTATGTCTCTTTTTTTTAACAAATGCAGCGAATCCCGGTTGTTATCGTAATAGCGTGGACGGGGAATCATAGCTGCCAGCAGAGCCGCCTGATGGGGGGTTAGATCCGCTGCGGATCGGCCGAAATAATGCTGCGCGGCGGCTTCCGCGCCGAACACGCCGTTACCCCATTCGATAACATTCAGATAGATTTCCAGTATACGCTGCTTGGACATAACTTGCTCCAGCATAACCGCGACCATCGCTTCCTGCGCTTTCCGCAAAAAAGATTTATTATCGGACAGAAAGAGGTTTTTGGCTAACTGCTGACTAATGGTCGACCCGCCGGCAGTGACTCTGCCTTGGGACAGATTCTTTTGAAAAGCATGCCATAAGGCATCATAATCAAATCCGCTGTGCCGCAGAAACTGACTGTCCTCGGCAGCAACAACCGCCCGTTTTATTTCATCTGAAATATGTTGATAGGATTTCCACTGGTGGTGCAGTGTGGCGTCCGCGCGATCCGCACGCAGGATTTCCAGTTGATTCTCCATAAATGCGGTGCTTTGGGGGTTATTATGCTTCCAGTACAACACATGAAAGAGCAACCAGATCTGGTATAAAAAAATGCCGTAAATGACCCACAAAGCCAGTCTTAGAAACCAGCGACCAATGCTTGTGTCAGAATATCGCTTGTTGTCACGCGCTGTTTTCCGGATTGATGTTTTTTTCTTTCGCATCGCTGAATAGTAATACGGAACCCGCCAAATCCAAAAAATTTTGAATGAACTGAAAGCCGGTAGCAATCCAATCCGTTGATAACAGAAAATTGACACAAACTACTTGGGCATTAAAGAGCAATTGAGGTATAATCCCGTTTTCATTTTTTGGGTCGTTAGCTCAGCTGGTAGAGCAGCGGACTTTTAATCCGTTGGTCGCGCGTTCGAATCGCGCACGGCCTACCAAATAAACAGTTATTTACATGATTGTAAATCACTCTTATCCTAAGAGCATCTGTAGAAATTCATGTTTCGTTACAATGCGTTGTTGATCGCAAAAGAATATCCCTAAATATCAATCATATGTGGCGTCAATATTTTTTTATTCTCGCCTCGCCTTGTTAAAACGCTGAATTTTTAGAGACGCCCTTTAATTGACAGTCTCTGATTGCCTTATAATTACACCGTACAGGCAGTTATCTACAGTCGTCAAATTTCCGAAACATCATGAATGAATCAATTCACCTGATTTGTCCGCACTGCGAAGCGGTTAATCGCATTCCTTTCGTCCGGCTGGGCGATGGGCCGAAGTGCGGCAAGTGTCATCGGCCTTTGTTTAACGGTCAGCCGGTGGAATTGACGGCGTCCGGTTTTCAGAAGCAGGTTCAGCATAATGATATTCCGCTGCTCGTTGATTTCTGGGCGCCGTGGTGCGGGCCGTGCAGGATGATGGCGCCGCAGTTCGTGCAGGCGGCGGCGCAGCTTGAGCCGCGTGTCCGGCTGGTGAAAGTGAATACCGAGGTTGAGCAGATGCTTGGCGCGCAGTATGGTATCCGCAGTATTCCGATGCTGGTGCTGTTTCAGCATGGTCGCGAAACGGCGCGCCAAGCCGGTGCTATGAGTGCTGCGGATATCGTGCGCTGGGTTTCCGGTAAAACAGCTTAATCGGCTACGTCAAATCCGGCATCGCTGATCGCTGTCTTCAGCTGATCGATACTTGCGAGGGACGGGTCATATTGAATGACTGCTTCGGCGTTTTCGAGTGACACGTCGACTTGATCAACGCCGGACAGTCTCTCCAGCACGGTTTTGATGCTGTTCACACAGCCGCCGCAGGTCATGCCTTGAATCTTAAGCGTGGTAGTCTGCATTCGGTACTCTCCTTTTTTTCGTATGTTTATTGATTGGGTCGCCAGCGTTTCAGCAGCAGCGAATTGCTGACCACGGAGACCGAGCTCATGGCCATGGCCGCGCCTGCGATGACGGGATTCAGCATGCCGATTGCGGCCAGCGGTATGCCCAGCGAATTATAGACAAAAGCAAAAAACAGGTTCTGGCGGATTTTCCTGAGTGTTGCGCGCGACAGCGAAATCGCATCGGCGACGCTCATTAGGTCGTTGCGGACTAGCGTAATATCCGCCGCCTCGATGGCAACATCGGAACCTGCGCCAATAGCGAAGCTGACGTCGGCGGCGGCAAGCGCCGGCGCATCGTTGATGCCGTCGCCGACCATACCGGTGACCGTGCCATTTTCTTTCAGTTTTTTGATTTCTGCCGCCTTGTCCTGCGGCAGCACTTCAGCGCGATAGGTGGTAATGCCGGTGCGTTTGGCAATGGCGTCGGCGGTTAATGCATTATCGCCGGTGAGCATGACCACTTCGATACCCATTGTCTGCAGGCGCTGCACGGCTTTGATCGAGGTGTCACGCAGACGATCGGCGATGGCGAGATAACCCAGAATCTGCGCACTATCATTGCTCAGCGCTGCAATGCCAATCACCGTTTTGCCTTCGGACTGCAAAGCCGTGATTTTATCGTCATCCAGAGTTGCGCCATGCTGCATCAGGAACTGCGGGGAACCGAGCAGGTATTGTGTGGCATCGATACTGGCCTTGATGCCGCTGCCGGTGACGGCAGAGAAATCAGTAACCGGCTTGAGTGTCGCATTCATCTTTTCCGCGCGATCCATGACGGCGCGGGCGAGCGGATGTTCGGAACCTTGTTCCAGTGAAGCCGCGATTTGCATGAATGCCTGTTCGTCGAGCGCGCCGGCGGGAATAATATCGGTGACTTGCGGTTTGCCCTCCGTCAGCGTGCCGGTTTTGTCGACAATCACGGTCTGGATTTTTTCGGCGTGTTCGAGTGCGGCGGCATTTCTGACCAGCACGCCGGTCTGCGCGCCGCGGCCGGTGCCGACCATGATGGCGGTTGGCGTGGCTAATCCCAACGCGCACGGGCAGGCAATCACCAGGACAGCGACAGCATTGATCAATGCGGTGACAAAATCGGCGGTCAACCACCAGGTGATGCCGAGCGTGACAATGCTGATGACGACCACGACCGGTACGAAGATGCCGGATACGGTGTCGGCCATGCGCTGGATCGGCGCTTTAGAACCCTGGGCTTCTTCAACCAGATGAATAATGGCGGCAAGCTGAGTATGCGCACCGACGCCGGTCGCGCGGCATTTGAGCAGCCCCTGCTGATTGAGCGTAGCGGCAAAGACTTCCGCGCCGGGCTGCTTGCCGACAGGCAGGCTTTCACCGGTCAGCATGGATTCATTGACACTGGACGAACCTTCGACGACCACGCCATCGACCGGCAGATTTTCGCCTGGCCGCACGATGAAAATATCACCGGCTTGCAGGCTGTCGACGGACACTTCGACAATTTTACCGTCGCGTTCGATGCGGGCGGTTTTGGGTTGCAGTTTGATCAGCGCCTCGATGGCTTCGGATGTTTTGCCCTTGGCGCGCGCTTCCATCAGTTTGCCGAGCAACACCAGCGTAATAATGGCTGCGCTGGCTTCAAAATAGACATGCTGGTCGAGCGAAAAGATAGTGACGGCCGCGCTGAAAAAATAAGCCATGCTGGTGCCCAGCGCGACCAGAACATCCATATTGGCGCCGCCGCCGCGCAGCGCATGCCATGCGCCGATATAGAAACGCCTGCCGATCCAGAACTGTACCGGTGTCGCCAGCAGCCATTGCAGCCAGTGTGGCAACAGATCCATGCCGTGACCGGTAAACATCCCGATCATTTGCAGAACCAGTGGCAGTGTGAGCAGTGCGGAAATCCAGAATAAACGCAGTTCGGCCTGATAGACGGCCTGGCGTCGTGCTTTCTCTTCGGCGTGGCCGGTGTCGCTGATTTCGGTTGCGCCATAGCCGGCATCAACCACTGCTGCGATCAACTGGTCGACGGCCACCGTGCCGGGAACAAAACGGACTTTTGCGGTTTCGGTGGCGACATTGACACTGGCGGTGACACCGGGCAGCTTGTTCAACGCTTTCTCGATATGCGTGCCGCAGGCCGCGCAGGTCATTTTGTGCAGCTGCAACTGCACGGTTTGCGGTGTAATGTGGAAACCCGCTTTTTCGATAGCTTCGATCAGCGCGCCGGTTTTGATTTGCCGGTCGTCATAGAGAACGCGTGCTTTTTCGCTGGCGAAATTGACTGCGGCTTCAACGCCGGGAAGTTTGTTCAGATTCTTCTCGATGCGTGTCGCACAGGCAGCGCAGGTCATGCCTTCAATGGGTAATTCGATGTGTTTTTGTGTCGCCGTGTTCATTGCTATCTTTCCTCATGGTGGCGCGGGAATCGGCATGCCGCCCTATCGGTGTGCAAACCGGTAATATTCATCATATGGCGACCGGCGCATGAAAATCAACCATGTTGTGAAGTGTGGTGTTGATATGGGGCAGGGGTTGCGGCTTGTTAAGCCGGTTGTATGCCCTTAAGATGTCATGGATGAATGATTTATTCTTTTTTCAGAAATCAGAAAAAATAAGGAAAACCATGAAAAATATATTCCGAATAGCAAATCGGTGTTTAACTGCAATGCTGATAATCATGCTGCCTGCTCATTCTCATGCAGCGGTCAAGATGATTGCCGATACCGGGCAACCGGCGGTTGGTTTCCCCGAGGGGTTTATTTACTGGAGTGTCGATAATCCAGTCGTTGGCGCATCCGGGCATATTGCTTTTTCCGGTGCAGCTGATATCAGCCTTGGTTCAACTGAAAACAACACTAACGCAGTCTGGGCTGGCCTGCCTGGCCAGTTGCGCGCTATTGTGCGAGAGAATGAGGCGGTTAGTGGATTTCCGCCTAACGTGTTATTTGACTCAACTGATGCCGCACAGAATGTTGGTCGATTTGTCGTTACACCATCCGGCTTGATCGGTTTTCCGGCCATGATGAAAGGCGCGGGCCAGTCGACCCAAAGGGCACTTCTGGCGCATGTCGACGGGACAACTTTGGGCATTTTGCGAGATGGTGATCCTGCGCCTGGTTTTCCGGCGGGAACATTCATTGGAGTCATTGGAATTTTTGGTTTTGCCATGTCGGATGCCGGTATGGTGATTTCGGGGATGACGACTTCGAATGAAGCAGGTATCTGGCTGCATGATTTTAGTACTATCACCCGTCTCCCGAGTCCAGTGTCAGGCTGTCGCTTTTTAGCTCCGCCAGCCGTCTCCATTAATCAGTCAGGTGTGGTTGCCTTGGCAACCGGAGGATTGGGATTTATTGGCGAGGATAATCGTCCTTGCGCACCTGTAGCTGGCCTGTTCAAATGGCAAAACGGGCAATGGCAAGCTGTGATAGTTCAGGATTCCTTGTTGCCAGGAGGGGGAGAAGCGGTGCCCGACATGGCGCAAGCGGAATTCAATTTCCAAAATGCGTTCCTGCCCCTGTCACAACCGATTGTTGATGATCAAGGCAACGTGGCTTTTCCCGTTTTCCTCAGAAATCCGTCATCTATTACACAAAACAAAGGTAGTTTCTGGTACAAGGCGGAAGGAGAGCAACCCAGACTGATTGTGCTGGCGGAAGAAATCTTGCCGAGTGATCCGAACGCTATTATTGCCGATCTGCCTTTTCCTTTCTTTTCCAGTAGCGTGAGCAATAATGGCGCATCGGTTGTGCCTGTTACATTGACAACCGGGGAAACCGCTTTACTTTCAGGCCTGCCCAGAGCCAGTCAGCCATACTCCAGTTTACAAGAAACCGGTGAAATTCAATTGTCCGTGATTACAAGGCAAAATCGCCGGCCGCCCGGGTTTGATCAGACCTGGTTTTATTCCGAATTTTTGGGACAAGCGCTTAACCGTAACGGTGATTTCATTTTCAATGCCCGTTCCCGGGATGCGGTCAGTCCCAATACTGCGATAGTCGATGCGATCTGGCGTGGAAAGATTGGCGGAGAGCCACGCCTGAAAGCAATGACCGGCATGAAAATCAATGCGAATGGACAGGAACGGATTCTCCGCCAGATATTTGCAATTGATAGAAATAATCGTGGTGGCAATGCGGGTGAGGCGCAGGGCAATACCAGCGGAACGCCCAGCCAGTTCAGTGACGCCGGAGATTTTGTCTTCGCCGGGGAAGTCGATGGCAGTTTCAAGTCTATTTTGCTGATCCCGAACGATCAGCGCGAACAACGCATTTTTACCTTGGCCGAACAATTGTTCCCACAGTTTTTTGCCCCCGCCAACGCCGAGGATCGCTTGTTGGAAGGCTTTGAATACCGTTTCTATTCCGGGACCAATGCGTATATCGGCATCAAAGATGAAGAAGTCTTTGTTCTCGGTGCGTCTTTTGGCGCAGGTATAACGCGTATTGGTACTGTCGACGAAACACTGGCGTTGCTGGAATCCATGGTTCGGTGAGACGGAGATTGTATCAAGCTGCGGCAGATTAAAAATGCTCGCTTCCGGAGTCGCGTAATAGCCGCCGTATTCAGATACCAGCCCGGCTAGGTTGGGGTGAATGAGATGATTCCCAACATCACCCCAACATGCTTGTTGCACCATTTATGCCGGCGGTTCGCAAGCTCACCGCCAGTCTATGCAGCCGGATTGGATTGGCCTGGAAGGTTTACGATTGATTAAGGTATTTTTGCGGGCATTTCCTCGGGCGGCGCGCTGCATCGACTTCAGTCATGTCAATTCACGTCCGAGTACTTCCTTGTATAACAACAGCAGTGCGCACAAGGCCTGATTTTGTGTAGACGCGGCTACATTGCGTTGAACGGCGAGATGAGTTCAGGAACGATTCAATCTCCCTTTCTCCCATCGTGTTCGGATGCCGCTTATCGTGAAAGAAAATAGAGCGCTTTATCCAGGCAATATTTGTGGATATAACAAAGTTTGATATGATGAAACCT
>JADZAR010000035.1 GCA_020852475.1 Nitrosomonas sp. | reverse complement strand
GGCGTAATCAGACTGTGGTGGCGGATGTGGTAAATTTCGGCATAACAATCGGCGCATTGCGGATCGTTCAGCCATTCACGCTTGATTTCGGGCAGGATAGGGTAGGGTACAGACTGAAAAGCCTGTGCAATGAGTGTCGAGCAGATAGCGCGTGTCGGATCACCGCTGCCCAGCGTCAGCAGGCGGCGGCGGAAACGGGTCGGCACCGGCGCCAGCGGGAAAAGGTAACGCGCCAGATCAAGAATGTTTTTCAGATCGTAATGATAGCCAATCCGGCTAACGACAAAATCAACCACACGCTGACGATCCGCTTCATCCAGACCAACGGGACGGCAAATGCGTGTATTCAGGTGCGCGTAATGCGCCAGCGTAATCGCACGCACGCCTTCCTTGAGATCGGCTTCGACCAGCACCAGCGGCATTTGCCAGGATTCCTGAGCAGGTAACGCCTTGTCCCCGACATAGATGGCGGCGTGTGACCAGGTCGATTGCGTCAGGTATTTGATCGGAACACTCAGGCGGGTGTCGCCATCAACCAGCAGCACATCGGCGGGCTGTAGCGTCGCGCGTAGCATTTCCTGACTGATCGTTGCGTATTGGGTGGTTTTTTTGAGTGGCGAAGTCAGGTATTTCGCCAGCAGGTTGCCGGTAAATTGGGTGATCCAGTTCATTCAGGAAGACTATGAATGGGTGGCGGGTATTGTAATATAACGTTCTTCTGCGTAAAGCCGGAGAATATGTTTTCCGGCAGCTGTCTGGCGCATTGCACTGATAATTTCCTGTAATGCTCTGGGAAATTCGTCAAAGGTCGGAATGGCTCCTTGTTCGAATTGATCGCCGCCGTAATTGGCGGGTAATACCAGTGGCGCGCCGCTGACGGCAAAAGCCAGATCGGCCAGTGTCAATGTGTCGCCGTAGAGATATTTGCGTCCATCAGACAATATCTGATCGACTTCCTGAAAAATATCCCGGATCAGGCGCAGTGCTTTGTCTGCCGCGGGCATGCTCAGATTCTGCGACTTCCAGATCATTCTTTTCGGAATCATGTAGCCGTATTTGACAAAACAGCGCTCAAACCAGGGGCTGCCCAGCGTGAGCGGACGAATTATGATGGTCTTGTGCGGCAATAAATTGGTGTAAGCCCATTCGACAACGGCATGACCCAGCTCGGAGTTGTAGCGGTGCCAGCTGTACGCCATTTCACTGGACAACGAGCCCGGAATCAGTTTTTTCTCCGCAGCCGCCTGCGTGTCATAATGATGGATAACATCGCGTACGCTAGTCAGTTTGGTGTCGCCGTCGCGGCACAGTACCAGACTCTTACCGCCAGCCAGCTTGTTCAGCAAGAAATAAAAGGGCAACGTATGCCGGTGTTCCTTGAACGGAATGCCGTAATAAAACAGCACCCAGCGGTTCAGTTCGGCATCGGCGCTGGGTGAGAAGGAAAGTACGTGAACAGGTTTTTTGTCGGTGCTCATTTTTCTCCCGTGATGTGAACCAGTTGCATGTCAGTGCAGCAGACTGGCGCGGTAGATCAATTAATGGTCGTATTCGATTTCCAGACTGACCGGGAACGGTTCCTCAACTTTCATATCGGCAACGCGGCGCAGATTGGGCTGTTTCAGCACGGCTTTGACGATACCCGGAATCTGGGTCAGATTGATATACTGGCCAAAACAGGTATGCAAGCCAAAACCGAAATGCATATAGTTGTAGGCAGGACGATCAAGCTGGAATTCACGGGGTTTTTTGATTTTGCGTCCGTCCATCATGGCTGATTGCGTCGCCGCGAGCACCCGGGCGCCTTTTGGAATTTTTGTCGAGCGCAGCGTGCCTTTAGCGATCACGTAATCTTCCGCGCATATGCGCTGGATACCGGCTGCGAAAGGATTCAAGCGCAGACTTTCCTGGACAAACTGAATCAGTTTATCGTCTTCATCGGCGCGCGCCGCCTGTTGCGCCACAACCATCAGTTCCGGATTATTGAACAAATGATTGAGCGTGACGGCAGCGCATTTCGATGTGGTCGGAATGGCGCCGATAATCAGTCCGATCAGATTGTTACGTATATCCACATCGGTCATTCCGGGCATGCCGGCTTCCTGCAGTTTCAGACAGCGGTTCAGGACGTCATCTTTGTCGACCGGTGTCACTTTCCGGGCGGCGATGGCCTGATCCAGATAATTGCGTGTCTGTTCGGCGGCGCGAAGCGCTTTTTCTTCAACCGCCGGATCATCCGGATAAAACAGATACTGAAACATGATCGTGGCGGCATCGGCAAATTCGTTTTCATTCCAGCCCGGCGTGCCGAAATACTCGCCGATGAGGCGTGTCGGAATCACGCGCGTCAATTGCAGAACAACATCCATCCGACCGCCGGCGGATTGGACAATGGCTGCACTGGCCTGATCGACGAAAGGTTTGATGATATCAGTGATATCTTCACGGCGCGCCGCAATGCGCATGTTGGACACATCGCGCGTGTATTGATCGGTATTTTCCATGCCTAGGAAGAAATTGCTGCCGTCGGTGACTTTGTGCATTTTTTCGGCATAAGGCACTCGGAAAACCCAATCACGATTTAATACTTCTACGACATCCTCAAACCGCGTGACCACTGCGTTGCCTTTGAAGACAACAGTGGGCTTGACGACGCGCAGTATGGCAAAAATGCTGTCCAGATGCACGAGCGCCCACTGCGTCAGTTTTTCCTGTAATGATTTTGTCTCTTTAGCCATGATTCCAATTCCCATGATGTAATAAACAAGAAGCGTATTGATTCGGTATAGGCATCCGCAGCCGCAATCGTTTCAACAGCCTGTTAAACGCTAGGTCGGATCAATCATACCTGCCGCGATCAGTTTCAACGCGGTTATGCTTGGTATGAAAAAGTAATCGCCGCCGCGGGTTTCAACCAGGCGTGGAATGTTGTTGATGAAATGCGGCGGCTTGCCGGAACCGGGTTCGACCTGTAGAACAACCTTGCCGGGATGACTGGCATCGTGATTGCCCAGTAAAACTTCCTTGTCATTGCCTTCCTTGAAATCATTGGCATAGTTGATCCATTGCTGCTGGACAAATTCGAATTGCCGCTGAATGTCCGCGTTGAGCGCCATGAAAATGATGCCGTGATTGCCGTCATCCCGGGAGGCGTCCTTGACGCTGCCGTAAGGCAATCCGCGCCGCAATATCCTGCGCCGGTTGACGAGAGCACCCGGTGTCTCATAGGCGCCGGTTACACCGTATTCCAGCGAACCGCGCGGGTTGATGCGCCGCAGGTGCGCGCTGTAGGGGCATTTTGCACCATGAATGTCGTCGTTGTAGGTAAAGTCGGTCAGCATGCGTTTTTGTCCGGCAAAATCAGCGGCTTCAAACGCTTTGTCCCACTCCGCCTTGCTGGCGTCATCAGGCGCTTTGACGATGGGCGCGCCATTGTCGCGCCAGCGTCCGGCAAATTTTGCCGCCAGCATTTCCTTGCTGCCAGGAAAGCTTTTGCTCTGTTCGTCGAGAAAACGATTGAAGGTGCCAACATTTTCATGCAGTTTGCGATAAACCATGTAGGTGCCGTTACGCGCCAGCAGCATTGGCGAGGGTGATGTTTTCGGATATTCCATGGCTTCATCGACATGGCCGAGCAGAAATTCGCCGGCCGCCAAAGGCGCCCAACTGCCGTCGCGCATCAGCTTGCCGCGCCCCAGCACGCGTGCGGCTATGTTGGTCTGTCCTTCAAAAACCGGATCACCGATACCATCGGTATAACCGAAGTGTTCCTTGGGCGTAGGGTTGCCGGCTTCATCGTACAACACGCTGGCTTCCTGGTAGGGCAAATCATCTTCTCCCGCATCACCCCGGTGACCGGTCAGCAGTGTTACGCCGCCACCGGAAGCTTCGACCTGTTGCACAACCCAGTTATAACGTTCGATTAATGCTTCCGTATTCTGCGCGTTGATCGACATCCAGATGTGAACTCGCTCTTTCCAGATAGGGTCCCAGTTTTCCGGGGCGCTGGGGCCATCATCACCCAGAATGTCTTTGCGCTTTGCCATGCCCATCATGAAATCTTCCGGAAAACCTCTCAGCGACGCGGTGGGCAGTTCCAAAGCTTTCAATCCGACATAGGTGAAAGCGATATTCGTGGTGGCCATCGGTTTTTCGACGGCTGGACCAGCGCCGGATTTATCCCAGGAGATGGCCGTGGTGACTTTGGTCGTAATAGCGGCAACAAATTTGCGGCCTTTGTTACCATCGTTGATCCGTAAAAACAGGTAGCGTGCTTTCTGATAATTATATGCGCCGTAGGCCTTGATAATGTTTCCCTGAATGTCAGTTAAATCGAGTTCTTTTGTCATGGTGAATCGTTCCTGTGAGGGTTTGATTTTGTGGCGGATTTTCAGTATCGGGAAGTCATTTGAAAGTACCCGTCAAGGCGTTGATTTCCCCGGCGGCCATGTCGGTGCAGTCAGATTGTCGGGCTGTACGCGCGCTATAAATGCTTTGAAATTCTGCTGGATTTCAGCCGCGCTTTTCCCCTGATGCGCCATGGCGAATTGAGTGAATTCCTGCTTCAGATAGAGCGCTTTCAATTGCTCCTGCAGTGAATCATCCGTCGATCCATTAAAGAACAGGCTGGCCTCAAGCTGACATTTTTTAATATAAGCGATGAAGCCGGCGCAATCGCTGACTTTGTCGAATGCCACGCAATGTTCCCAGATATGGCGCACATCACGTTGAATTCCTTGATGGTCAGTGTAAGACCACTTTTCCCACATGCCGGTGAGATAAGCGTCCAGGTCGCCGTGAAAATTGCTGGAGAAAACCAGATATTTCGATTTCAGATGATCCTTGCGCGGCAGTGCTTTTTTACGCGCGGAATCGGAAAAAATGGATGTGATATCTGAAAAATTGAAAATTGAATCATTGGCGGGCAGCGATTCGTAAAATACGTCATCCAGAATAAACAGCCGCGCCAGGTAGGTGTTAGGCACTTTAACCAGCGGACTTTGCTCATGAATCGGCAAACGCAAGCAGCGTTCGCGCGTGATGTCGGCAAAGGAAGTTTCGCCGATAGCGCCATTTTTGATGGGCGACAAGACAGTCAATGCGGTTGCGTTACCACTTTTTGTAGCCATGTTGGTCTTCCTTTTGAGGTTTGCGTGATTGACAGGATCAGGGTCGTGTCTGTTCGTAGCGTTTTTTGACTTCGTAAGACGACAGACTGACGATCGGTGTGGGTTTCATGTCGCCGAAATGATGTTGCAGATCGTTGAGCAGCCGGTAGTAGTCCTGCAGAAAATCCTCGGGTGATTTGTCGCTGGATTCGGTGTTGAAGCGGATCAGCGCTTTTTTGATTTTTTGCGCCGATTTGACATCGTTGGATGCCGCCATGGGGTAGGCATTGTAATAATGCGCTGTATCAATCTGGTTATGCCGGATATAGTTGTGAAAAGGCGTTAGTGGAACGGATTTTGGGTAACGGATATTCCATTTCCAGAACAAGTCGAGTCCGGAAGGTATGGCAAATGTGAATGAATCGACATACTGATCCCAGCTGCCATTGAAGTTACTGAAAAAAAGCATGTAGGCATAGTGCAGATCTTCTTTGGGTTGACTTGAATCAAGATGGGGAAAACCATCTCTGGGAATAATGACCCATCGGGCATAGTGAATGAGAGACAAGGTCTGCAATCCTTTTAGCGTACTGGGCAGCACAGTTGCAGCTTTAAAGAACAGCTTGTTTGTCCAGGTTGTGTACCAGCGTATCGGGGTGATCACGTTCATGGCATAGGCTTTACCAGCTATGTTCGACATAACAGCTCCTTGATGGGTTGATTGTTGATCCGCTTTTTGCTTTGTTTCGTTCCGGTGT
>JADZAR010000034.1 GCA_020852475.1 Nitrosomonas sp. | reverse complement strand
GATCAATAGAGATGTCCGGCAGATAGCGTTCAATCACTATAATGGCAGCAAAATTAAAGATTTATTGCAATATTGCAGATATTTTTCCAGAATCCTGTGTTTGAGTAATCATTTGAGACAAGTCTGAGTTTTTTATATGGATAAAAAAGAACAAGTTAATTTCTGGTATGTCATCGTTGCTGTGCTCAGTGTGCTGTTTCTGCAGCATTTCTACGCACAGTATACGCAGATTGAGCCGATTTCCTATAGCCGTTTCCAGCACCTGCTCGAGCAAGGGCAGGTTGCCGAGATTTCGATTACGGATCAGCATATTTATGGTTCACTGAAGACTCCGTATGCAGACGGTTTCACGGAATTTGTCACCACGCGCGTCGATCCGGATTTTGCCGAGGAACTGGAAAAATATAATGTCGAATACACGGGGGTGGTCAAAAGCACGTGGTTGCGTGATCTGCTTTCCTGGCTACTACCGATGGCGATTTTTATCGGTATCTGGCTGTTTATTATCCGTCGCATAGGTGGCGGCGTGAGCGAAGGCATGATGTCGATTGGCAAAAGTCGCGCCAAAGTGTTTGTCGAGAAAGAAACCAAAGTCACGTTTGCGGATGTGGCGGGCGTGGATGAAGCTAAGGAAGAATTGATTGAAATTATTCATTTCTTGAAAGATCCGGCAGGCTACGGGCGGCTTGGCGGACGTGCGCCAAAAGGTATTTTGCTGGTTGGGCCGCCCGGCACCGGTAAAACACTGCTGGCGCGTGCTGTGGCGGGTGAGGCCGGCGTGCCGTTTTTTTCGATTTCAGGTTCCGAATTTGTTGAAATGTTTGTCGGTGTTGGCGCCGCGCGCGTGCGCGATCTTTTCGAACAGGCACGGTTGATGGCACCGGCAATTATTTTTATCGATGAACTCGATGCCTTAGGGCGTGCGCGAGGTGCTTATGGTCTGGGAGGCGGGCACGATGAGAAAGAGCAGACATTGAATCAGTTACTGGCCGAGCTCGATGGTTTTGATCCTACCAGCGGCATCGTGTTGCTGGCAGCGACTAACCGGCCGGAGATCCTTGATCCGGCGCTGCTACGCGCCGGGCGCTTCGATCGCCAGGTACTGGTTGATCGTCCTGATAAATCCGGACGTGAGCAGGTGCTCGCGGTGCACATGAAAAAAGTAAAATTGAATACCGATGTGCAGATCGAACAAATCGCCGCGCTAACGCCTGGCTTTACCGGTGCGGATCTGGCAAATCTCATCAATGAAGCTGCATTGCTCGCCACGCGCCGTAATGCGGCATCGGTGACCATGGATGATTTTAACAATGCCATCGAGCGTATTGTTGCCGGGCTGGAGAAGCGTAACCGTCTGTTGAATCCGAACGAGCGGCGGGTGGTTGCGTTTCATGAACTTGGGCATGCCATGGTTGCGCTGGCATTGCCGGGAACGGATGAGGTTCACAAGGTTTCGATTATTCCGCGAGGAATCGGTGCGCTCGGTTATACCATACAACGCCCGACCGAAGATCGCTTTCTGATGAGTAAAAACGAACTGCAGAACAAAATGTCGGTTTTGTTAGGGGGGAGAGCTGCTGAGCAAATTGTGTTTAATGAAATTTCAACCGGTGCTGCCGACGATCTGGTGCGGGCCACCGATATTGCCCGTGCTATGGTTTTGCGTTACGGGATGAGCGATGCGCTGGGGCATATTGCGTACGAACGTGAACAGTCCGCGTTTTTACAACCGAATGTAGCCATGCCTCAGGCACGTTATTACAGCGAAGATACCGCAAACAAGGTGGATAATGCTGTGCGTGAACTGATTGATCAGGCGCTGGCGCGATCAATCGATATTCTGCAGGCTAATCGTGCATTACTTGATCGTTCGGCTGAAGCATTATTGAAAACGGAAACACTTAATGCACCTGAAATTGAGAAACTGAAGCAGGCAATTGTGAAAAACTGATATATACCAAGCCCGCTCCAGTTTCAGGCGATTTATCGTGACCACTTGACTCTGAGAATGTTGCTCTCAGATTCATAGTGGTAATCCAGTTCGCCATCATAGGCATGTTCCAACGCAACACCGATGTCGCGCGGCAGGTGCATGTCGGTGGTGGTAATTTCCAGACCGTCAGCGGTTTCGCTGATATTCATGATCCGGTTCAGCGGGTGGCCGGTTTTTTCGCGGTTTTCCTTGTTGCGGATCAACCCCATGATTTCTTCTTTATGCTGCTTGTAGAATGCACCACTGATGCTGACATATCCGCAAGGCACATTATCTTCTATACGCAAGCAGGCAGGACACTTGTGTTTATCTGCGCCGTCCGGAATATCGAGCCATTGCCAATGCCCTTTATGATAGACCGCGTGGCAGTTCGGGCAGACCGTGGGTTCGGAAAGCTTTTCTTTTATCCGATAGGTATCGTGTTCTTTTTCTTCGACAAGACGATTCAGACGCGCGCCAACTGTAGCCATTATATTCTCCTTGAATGTTGTTTTGTGTGGTTACGGCAACGATAATAAAACCAATCAAAAAATACTTTGATATAAATCATCGAAGAGCTGCTCAATCAATCCGCGTTTTTTCAATCTTAAACGGTTAAATAGTATAAATCAAAACGAAAACAGGTATTACGGGCGGAAAAATTTTTATGTGACGAACAGCATTAACTTCATGCTTCAGAATTCTGCCAGCGTTTACCCATCAGATACACGGCATTGATGGCGCGATCGTCAGCCAGCATCATGAATGCAAACAGTCGATCAGCAAGTGTCAGCGTCTTTTTCATGCGAAAGCTGAGTAGTGGCGTGGCATCCGGGTTCAGTACGATAAAGTCACCTTCTTTCCCAGGTTGTAATGTTCCGATTTTGTCTTCCAGAAAAAGTGCGCGCGCTGCGCCAAGCGTTGTCATATAGAATGCCTTGAAAGGTGTTAATGCGGCTTTCTTTTTCGATGCCGATGCAAAGTTGCTTTGCAGCTGGACAACCTTATAAGCTTCCGCCATGGTTTTTAGCATGGAAAAACTGGTTCCGGCGCCAATATCGGTTCCCAGTGTAAGTCTGACACTGGCCAGGCAAGCGTGATTGAAGTTGAAAAGGCCGCTACCCAGAAATAAATTCGAGGTTGGGCAGAATGCAATTGCCGCATTTTTATCGGCCAGCAGCTTGAATTCATCATCCGTTAAATGGATGCCGTGGGCGAAAATACTTCTCGGGCCTACGAGACCAAAATCGTTATAGACATTCAGGTATGATTTCGATGATGGAAAAAGCCGTTTAACCCATGCAATCTCGTGTTGATTCTCGGAAACATGTGTTTGCAAATACACATCGTCGTAAGCATGATAAAGTCGCTGCGCTGTCTGGAGCTGTTCGTTGCTGCTGGTGGCGGCAAAGCGTGGCGTAATCGCATAGCGTATACGGCCACGTTTGTTATGCCATGTCTCGATCAACGCTTTGCTGTCCGAATAGGCGGTTTCCGGCGTATCCAGCAGATATTGCGGCGCATTACGATCCATCATGATTTTGCCGCCAATGATGCGCATGTTTAACTTTTCCGCTTCTTCAAACAGCGCTTCTGCAGAAACTTTATGAACGCTGCCGAAGATCAGTGCGGTGGTGGTGCCGTTGCGTAGCAGCTCGGAAAGGAAAAAACGGCTGATCGTGCGTGCATAGTGTTTATCGATAAATTCAGCCTCGGCGGGGAAAGCATATTTTTCCAGCCATTCAATGAGTTGATATCCGTAGGCCGCAATGATTCCGGATTGAGGGTAATGCGTATGCGTGTCAATAAATCCGGGAACAATCAATTTGCCGCTGTGATCAATAATGTCACGATGGGTAAGGCCATATCTGGACTGCATATCCGTTGCCGAACCAATATCCGCAATATGACCGTCATCAGTCAGTATCAATATACCATCTTCATAATACCGATAGCTGCTGACGGGGTCGTTATCCGTACCCGGATCATCCAGAAAAAAAAACAGCGAGCCCCGTACGGCTTTGGGTATGAAGGATGTCGGGCAGCTTGTTAAAGTAGCGGCGCCGGTTAAATCACTTTCGCTGCCGTACGGATTCATAAATTAGACGACTTATAACAGAACACGCCACGTCCGATTGCGCAGGCATCCAGACGACCATTGTGCGCATGTTATGTGACTGACTCTAGGTATATTATTTGTCCTCAAAATTGTTGTACCACATCGCATAGATTTCATCGGACCATAACGATTTAATCCATACTACAATATCGTCGACCTGCTGTTCTGTCAGAATGCCTTCCCATGCAGGCATGGCGCTGATTTCAGGCGGCCCGCCTTTGAGAATGGTTTTCTTTAGAACTGCCGTTGAATGATGCCAGTCGTGTGCTGTGCCGTTCAGCGGAGGCGGAGGGAACCGGCCATCCGGATTCGGTGTACGCCAATCGACGGTGCCAACGGCATTTTCTCCATGGCAACCTGCACAATGCGTATGAAATAGATCTGATCCACGTTGAATCTGCGCTGGATCAAAATTCCTTTCGACGTGACCGGAATTCAAATTCAGAATGTCACTCAGCGAACGCGGTTCAGTTTGCTGATTAACGTCACAGCCGGCAAAGAGGAACATATTGGCCGATAGCCACAAATAACGATAACGGATTGACATGAACGGGCGTATGTTAATTTTTTAAACGCATGATCGAAATGCCGTTTCCGGATTCGTTGTCTGAAGTAACTGCCGGTGCGGACGAAGTTTCTTTTCTGGTTTGAGGAAAATTGTGTCGGCTGTAAATTTCAGTGTCTCTGCGTAGCTGACCGGGTGCATTGACTTTGAGGACATTGTAAGGATCGACGCGCTGTCCTTCCATGCCTGGGGAGCCATGCGGCATGTCCGGTACAGCCAGTCCCAAAGCGTCGGGTTTTTCCTTGAGAAAGCGAATAATATCGGGTGCGGGTATGTGACCTTCCATGACATACCCATTCACTAAAGCGGTATGACAGGAGCCGAGGGATTCCGACATGCCAACCTTTTTGCGAATCTCCTTATTGCCGACATCTTTGGTGATGACGGTAAAGCCATGTGCTTTCATATGATCAACCCATTTTCCGCAGCAGCCGCAGGTTGGACTTTTGTAGACCTCGACAGTTGTTGTGGCTAGGGTTTGCAAAGGGAAGCTTGACAAACCAATGCCTATAATGGCGCCGGACAATAAGTTATGTAACTGTTTCTTCATTTTTTCTCCACGTAAATTTTTCCACGCATCGCTTTAAAATGTCCTGGCAGAGGACAAGCAAAATCGATTTCTCCAATCTGGCCAAATGTCCAGATAATTTCACCCTTTTCGCCGGGCTGGAGTCTCATCACACCGGCTTCTGCAGGAATTTCGTCAGGGTTCTTGCGTCTTTGTTTCGCGATTTTTCTCAGGTTATCCATCATTCCGATGACCATTTCATGCCGATGATCTCCCTTGTTGATGACGACAAAACGAATGGTTTCACCTTCGGTAACACGGATTTCATTTGGCAAAAACATATTATCTACTTGTGTCACTTTAATATCCTGCGACACTTCACTTGCGGTGCCGGGGTGTCCTGCCGGATTTCGATTGTTCGCATCGATCGACGAGGCCATGCCGGCGGTGGATAAAAGCATCGATAAAGCCGCCAGTGGTATAATCTTGATGAATTGAGTCATTATCGCATGATTGGATTTCTGGAAATCTGGAATTTCTTCTGGTTTGTTTGCACTGTTTATTGCGCAAGCTGAATCGTTAGAATGCAATTATGCTAAATCGTTCGAATTGTTTTGTCCATTGCGGAATACCTTTTGGGAATTCATTTTTTAACAGATGTCACATAACAAAGCACGCTATAACGCGAATAAGCTGCATAAAAAATTACGTCGTCTGGTCGGTACGGCTATATCGGACTTCAATATGATTGAAGACGGCGACCTTGTCATGGTGTGTTTGTCAGGAGGCAAGGACAGTTATGCTTTACTGGATATCCTTTTGAACCTGCAAGCGCACGCACCATTACGGTTTGAGCTTGTCGCGGTGAATCTTGATCAAAAACAACCCGGCTTCCCAGTCGAAGTGCTGCCGAATTATCTGAGTCAGATTGGTGTGCCTTATCGTATCGTTGAGCAGGATACCTATAGTGTTGTTAAACGCGTTATTGCAGAAGGAAAAACGACCTGTAGTCTGTGTTCGAGACTGCGGCGCGGCGTATTATATCGTGTTGCCAGTGAACTGGGCGCCACCAAAATTGCCCTTGGTCATCATCGCGATGATATGCTCGAGACGCTTTTTCTGAATATGTTTTATGGTGGCAAGCTTAAAGCCATGCCGCCGAAGCTGGTTAGCGACGATGGTAATCATATTGTCATTCGGCCATTGGCTTACTGCAAGGAAAAAGACATTGCTGCTTATGCGCAGAGCGCCGATTTTCCGATTATTCCGTGCAATTTATGCGGATCACAACCCAATATGCAGCGTCAGGTAATCAAAGAAATGTTGTCGCAATGGGATAAACGTTTTCCCGGCAGACTGGAAACCATGTTCCGGGCCATGCAAAATGTGCAACTTTCGCATCTGGCGGATACCATGCGTTTTGATTTCAAAGGATTGAGGGCGCATGGTAGCCCTGTGATCGATGGCGATATTGCTTTTGATGAAGAGACGTTTGAGCCATTAGTGGAAGAGTTGATTCCCTCATCATTGTTGAAGAATGAAAAGCAAATCATGCGGACTTGAGCGACAATAATTATCCACAGTCGATTGATTCTTTTCAGGAGAGGTTGCTCTCTTTCGTCCTGCTTTGTGAGCATTGTTCCGGAACTACCAATATACTCCCTCGAATCTTTCGACCGCGGATTCTTGTGGATTACGCTTTCGCCGATTGATCAGCTGGATGCACCAGACAAGTATATGGATAAAACAATCAGGCCCATTATCACGCCAAATATAACTGCGATATTAATACTCATGTTTCTAAATGTTTCGGCTTCGGAATTGTTGCTTTTTTCTAGTGTAGTCATGGTGTTGTTTACTCCTTTTTGGTTATGTAACGGTTAAAATTCTGAACCGAATAAGGAGTGGCTTCATTGATCTGGATCAAAAAAACGTTATTTGTAAATCCAAACACTTGGGTAACTCGTCGATCCGCTAAACACCGAGATGATTGTCGAGCGGGAACGGGAGAATCAGATTCAGTTATTATCATGCAAATATAGCTTTTATCTGTGATTTGGAAGAACCGAAAATGCTTATGCCAATTATTTTTGGCTATAATCGCTTTTAGGGAGGGGGGGCTATGCTTTCAGGGGTTCTTTGAATAGGTTCTGACTGGTACCCATTTAAAGGTTGCTGCAACTAGTGCAGCAAAAGTAATATAAAGTAGAGTGAAAGCGTATTCCGGTAAGCGGTAGAACAAAATTTTATGCACCTGGTTTTGAATAAAACTGCTTTCAGTTTTAATTGCGCGTAATTCGTTTTCGAGTACGGTCAGCGGACAGGCAATGCCAAGCAGTGATTCAACGACGACGAACATAATGGCGGCCAGATGCAGATACCGGAACCACGGATTGCCAACAAACGACCATTTCAGCAAAGCGCCGACCCATACCAAGGGCAGGCCGCCGACAACAAACAACACGTATAACAGATGAATCACTAAAACCGTATCAGCTAATAGCATGCTGGCGGTCGACAATGTGGGTTTATTGTCAATTGCATCATCTTGTAATTAGTCTGTTAGTGGTTATGTTCGGCCGGTACAGCGCCAGACGATTGCTGCAATAATGGAATGACTGTTTTTTCCAGTGTACGCTGATGAACACGGCCCAGGAAAGTCTCGGCAATTTTGCCTTGCTGATCGAAGATGACGGTATATGGCAGAACAGACATCTGATTGCCGGCAGCTTCAGCAAATGCCATTGCCTCAAGACCGCCGATTAAAACTGGATAATTGATGCCCAACTCTTTACTGTAAGGGATGACTTTATCTTCACGGTCAATGGCAATACCGATAAACGTCAGACCCTGGTCTCCAAATTTGTTCTGCATATCAATGAACTCAGGAATCTCCTCCCGGCAGGGTGTGCACCAGGTTGCCCAGAAATTAACAACTAAAACATTGCCCTGCCACTGCGATACAGCCTGAACATTGCCTTCTATATCCGGTAGATTCGCAGACAGAATGGCCGTGGCGCCTTGCTTGCTGACTGCTTCCGGCAATGGTGGCTGAGGCCCATCCATGAAGTAGGCGCGAAACCATACACCAGCGCTCAGCGCAACAATGGCGGCGGCGGCGAATAAAATAATTTGACTGAGTCTGGGCATAAGAAAACCTTTTAAGAAAAAGACTGCTGAAAAATAAGAAAATGATTAAATCAGTACGGCATTGAGCACAGTCAGAAAATCCGTTTTGTTCAGGAAGCCAATGATGCGTATATCCGGAATTTCGTTACCCTGACGATCAATGAATAGAATACCGGGCGGTCCAAACAGATTAAAACGCTTCAATAACGTCAGGTCATCAGTGGTGCCATGGGTGACATCAATCTGTAACAGGACAACATCCTTAAGTCTGGCTTTGACTTTGTCGTCGGAAAGCGTGAAGCGTTCCATTTCCTTGCAGGAAATGCACCAGTCAGCGTAAAAATCGACCATGACATATTGATTGTTATTGGCGGCCTGGATAATGCGTTCGTCAAGCTCGGCTATGGTTCTGACACGCTCAAAGGGAATATGGTCTTGTACGCTATAGGCTGAGTCGCTAGCGCTTCCAGTACTGGAAGCCACGATACTGAATTTTGATAAAGGTTGTAGTACGTCGCGGCTGCCGGAAAGTACACCGATCAGTAGCGCAACGCCAACGAGAAGTGAAATGACACCTACGCCTTTGAGAAATTTTCGAAATCCTGATGCGCGATCCGGCAGCGGGTCTATGGCGTGCAGATAAATTGCCGATATGATGAGCAGGGCGGCCCACAGCAGCATATGTACAACGTCATTGATTACCGGAGATATGAGCCAGATCGCCACGGCCAGCAGTAGTACACCGAAAAACTGTTTGATTGCCTCCATCCAGGGCCCCGCTTTGGGAAGCAAAGCGCCTGCGGATGCGCCGAGTAGTAATAGTGGCATTCCCATGCCGAGCGCCATGACAAAGAGCGCGGAACCGCCGAGTATAACGTCGCGGGTCTGGCTGATGTACAGCAGCGCGCCTGCAAGTGGTGCGGCGACACAAGGACCGACAATCAGGGCGGATAAAGCGCCCATGCCAAAAACCCCTGTCAACTGACCGCCTTTCAGGTGTCCGGCCTCTTCCGAAAGTTTACTTTGAATACTTCCGGGGATCTGTAAATCATAAAATCCGAACATGGACAGCGATAGCAGTACAAAAATAAAAGCAAATGTTCCCAATACCCAGGCATTTTGCAGTGCAGCAGACAGCATTGAACCGGATAGTCCGGCTACTACACCGGCAACGGCGTAAGTGATCGCCATTCCAAGCACATAGGCCAGTGCCAGGATAAATCCGCGTTTTTTCGTTAAATGCTGACCTCTTCTTGCAATAATGCCGGATAAAATCGGAAACATGGGAAAAACGCATGGCGTGAAGGCGAGCAACAAACCGATGCCGAAGAAGCCGCTCAGAATAAGCCAGTAATTGCCGGTATCGAACATACGGTCGATTTTGTAAGCTTCGGTTTCGATAGCAGGCGCACGGGATTGAGGAAGCTGTTGAAAGAGATCAGCAGTAGCGTCATAAGGCGCTGCCGTTGCCTGTCCGCTGATTGCATTCGCTACGGCATCAATGGCTTTTAATGCCGGTAAAGTGAGATGGACGTCTTTTTTTATCGGTGCATAACAGACACCGATCGGTTCATTGCAACCTTGATAGGTCGCGGCGAGCGTTAAAATCTGCTCTGGGGCCGGTGCATTGCGTCTCAATGAAATAATGGCCTGAAAAGGTTCATAAAAAACTTCTACATGTCCGAAAGTCAGGTCTTCCTTCATTTTCCCTTTGGGTAATGTTATTTTTTCGATAAAAATACCCGACTCGTGCGGCTCAAACGCGATTTTGTCGCGATAGAGGTAATAATTTTTTGCCGGAATGAATTTTGCAATCAACGTATTCTCATCCCGGATATCGACAGACATTTTGAAAGCCTCGTCCGGCGGCAGCAGTTCTTGCTGGTTTTGCTGACCCAGATTGATACCCAGTTCCTGCAATTTTGAAAATAAGCTGAAACCATTTTCCTGTGCGGCAGCAGGGGTACTTGTCAAAGAAAAAAGCAATAAGAAGATCGGAAATAAATGCATAATGTTATCGGGCGCCTAATAGGTAAAGAAGTAATCTGCTTTTTTATGCTGTTTTTTGTACCTGCACGAATGATCAGGATGTTTCATCTATAATCCATTGTAAATAAGCAGGTAGTCCGTCTGTTACAGGGACAGTTATGATTTCCGGTAGTTCATAGGGGTGGATGGCGTTGATGATCTGCTCAACACGGTTATAATGTTTTTGCTGGGTTTTAATGAAAACCGGTAATTCTTTAGCTGATTCTGTTTTATCCTGCCACCGATAAATCGATGTGCAGGCAGATAGAATATTGACGCACGCAGCAAGGCGCATGTCGATCAATTCCCGTGCAAGCGTGGCGGCGCTTTCATTATCCGGAAAGTTGGTGATAATCAAAATGGCTTGTGTCATGAGTGGTTTATCGTGAAATACTAACGGGTATTTTTAAAATTCAGCGTTTTAAACAAGACGAGGCGAGAATAAAAAAATATTGACGCAGTCTATGGGGCTGATATGCAAGAGGATAGTCTTGTAAACAACAACGCATTGTAACGAAATATGGATTTCCGGGGATACGATACCCTGATGATTAATGCGTATTATTTTAACGCGGTTATCAATCCTTGTGATTAAAAGAACACTCTCGATGAAACGAATGGATTCAGCTTTGCAATCGAATCAGACAAATCACGTCACTTGGCTTGAGCGATACGAGGAAACAAAAATATGAAACGTTTTTTTTTATTAATACAGATACTCGCGCTATTAACGCCAATTACGGTATTTTTTGGCTACATTGTTATTGACGATGGTGATCAATTTACTGCGGAGCATTACATGATAACAGCAATCAGCGCGCTGCCTTTCTGTATTGCGTTGCTGGTTAAATTTTTAATGTCGGGCGTGGATAAAAAATCCGACTGACATAACATTACCGCTGATGGCATCGAAGCCCCGTGTCGCCCTTCTCGCCATAGATCAGGGCACGACCAGTACCCGTGTGGTTCTATTTTCCGATAGCGGCGAGTTGTTGTCTGTCAGACAAAAAGAATTGACTTTGCTTTGTCCGCAAAAAGGGTGGGTGGAACAAGATCCTGAAGCGATTTGGAATGATACGCTCCAGATCAGCCGCGAAGTGATCAGAGACGCGCAACGTGCTGATTTAAAGATCGCAGCTGTTGGTATCGCGAACCAGCGTGAAACGACATTGATCTGGGATCGCAAAACGGGACGACCTGTTTATAACGCAATTGTCTGGCAGGATCGCAGAACAGCAGAGGATTGCGAGAAACTTAAGAACGCTGGTCATGAGCAACGTATTGTCGAGAAAACAGGTTTGCGCATTGATCCCTATTTTTCGGCGACCAAGATCGCCTGGATACTTGACCATGTTCCGGGTGTCAGATCACGCGCAGAAAAAGGTGATCTGGCTTTTGGGACAATCGATACATTTTTGCTGTGGCGATTAACCGGCGGAAAAATGCATGCGACCGATATTACTAATGCGTCGCGAACCATGCTGTATGACATCATCCGTCAGCAGTGGGATGACGACCTGATCGGGCTGTTCAATATCCCTGCGGCTGTTTTGCCGGATGTCAAAGCTAATGTTGCGAATTTCGGTCAGACAGTGCCGGATTTACTGGGCGCATCCTATGCTGTCGGCGGCATGGCGGGTGATCAGCATGCCGCGCTGATAGGCCAGGCTTGTTTCGAATCCGGTATGATTAAAGCCACTTATGGTACCGGATGTTTTGCGTTGATGAACATCGGCACAGACTTTACTACTTCTAAAAGTAAACTAGTCACAACAGTGGGATACCGTATTAACGGCGATATGCATTATGCTGTAGAAGGCTCCATTTTTAACGCCGGCACGGCGGTCCAGTGGTTGCGCGATAATCTCGGATTGCTCGTGGATGCGCAACAAAGTGAAACGGTTGCGTTGTCAGTGCCTGACAGCAACGAAGTCTATTTTGTTCCGGCATTTACCGGATTGGGAACACCTTATTGGCAGCCACTGGCGCGCGCGGCCATTACCGGATTGAGCCGGGAAAGTCACAGTGCGCATATTATTCGCGCCGCACTGGAAGCACAAGCCTATCAAAGTCGCGATTTAATGGAAGCCATGGCTGCCGATTGCAGCAACGAAAGCTGGTCTTCAAAAAACAGTGTGCTGCGCATTGATGGCGGTATGGTGGGAAACGCATTCATGTGCCAGTTTCTTGCCGATATGATCGATCGGGTCGTTGAAATTCCTGTTATCCAGGAAAGTACTGCATGGGGCGCGGCAGCGCTTGCGGGTCTGCAAAGCAATGTTTTTATGGACTTGACAGATATTTCCAGCAATTGGTCGTGCCTGCGCCGCTATCAACCGGCAATGGAGTCCGCTAAGAGACATGCCCTCTATGCGGGTTGGAAAGCTGCCGTGAAGCGTGTCTTGATATGAAGCATCCTAGGATTTATCCCGGTTTCATCATGATAATGCCCGTGGGTTGTTTCAATTTTATAGCGTGATGATGCGTATGCTTAACCATACGGTGTTCGTTTGCGTTGTTGTTTGCAGCAATGCTGCTTCTGGTATTCCAATTAACTCAAATAAATCTTTCTAGCCAAAATGCGAAATTCCCTGATGTGGACGCGTGATAATCGAAAAATCAGTATTCTGGGAAGTCTGTTGCTGATGGGACTGACTATCATTACAGGGGCTGCGGTTTACGGTGTGATGCGCCAGCAAATTGAGTTGTCTCTTGGAAGAGGCCTGGGTGTGGCCTTGCAGGGTAAGGGACATTTGCTTGAAAGTCAGATCGAGAAAAGTCTCGCTGATACCGAAGCACTGGCCATGCATCCCGTATTAATTGAGTCGATGCGGCAGCTTAATGTTTATCCTGATGAAAGTTCCGCATTCGAGGAATTGGAGAAGAATTTTCACGCATTGATGCAGGTGGGGTTCACGGCCGCGGCTGCTTACAACTTGCAGGGAAAGAAGTTGTCTCAGATCGGGGAGTTTTCACAGCAGTCAAAGCAGTCTTTGATGCTGAACCAACAAGCAAATACATTTCTTGTCTGGGATGATCAGCTTATTCTGCATGCTACTAGAGATATCCTGGATCAACAGGACCAACCAGTCGGCAGTATTGTAACTGAAATCGCGCTGCCGCAATTAACGCACAGTTTTGGTGAAATCAGATCAATTGGAGAAACGGGCGTATTTATTCTGTGTTCTCCGCCACGTAATAATGAAAACAATATGGCTTGTTTGATTAGCCAGCTTGAGGGGATTCAGTTCAAGTATTTAAAGCATGTGACAACGGAAGGTGTATTGCCGATGAATTATGCGCTGGAGGGGCAGAAAGGCATCATTGCGGTAAGGGATTATCGTGACGTACCTGTCATAGAGGCCTATGCGCCACTGCAGGAATTAGGACTGGGCATGATTCTGAAACTGGACAGGGAAGAATTATTTAAGTCTGTATCCGATCAGTTAAAAATTATTATCTTTTACCTGACCGGATTGATTGCTGCTGAAGTATTGCTGTTAAACTGGTTTATACGCAAACTGATCAATTCCGAGCAGGAAGCGCAAAGCGCGAGACAAAAAGCGGAAAAGTTTTCTTTTGAATTGAGTCGTAAGGAACTGGAATTGCGCGAGCGTCTGAAAGAAATGACGTGTCTTTATAAAATTCGAAGCAGTATAGGTGCGGGAAGTGCGCTGGACAACATTTGTCATCAAATTTTCAAGTATCTCATACCAGCCATGCAATTTTCTGATGATGCTTCCGTCGTGATCGAGATCGACAGCAAACAAATTGCCTCGTTTAATCATCGGCCGGAACGTACACGCGCCTTGCGATCGGGAATTATGGTCAATGGGAGAGTATGCGGTCATCTCAGCGTCTTCTATTCTGATGACAAATCATTTTTTGTACTGGAGGAGCAAAAACTGATTGATGCCATTACAGATGACATGGCCAAGTGGCTTGAACGCAGACAGGTCGACGAAATTCTGCAGATACGATTGAAAGAGATGACCTGTCTGTATGAAATTCGTCGTGGTATGGGGTTGGAGTTGTCTGAAGAAGTCGTATGCCGCAATATCGTTAAACAATTGGCTGCGGCCATGCAATTTCCGGAAATCGTTACGGTGGAAATTAAAGTTGGTGGTAATGTGTATACTTCTGAAGTTTCTTATCCGCCGCATGCGGACGCGCATGAATTCAATTATCATGCCAACACGAAAATATGTTACGACTGTTACAGGCATGGCGCGACGGTAGGCGCTGAAGTACAGTCCGATCTCGCTGTTCATGAAAAGATCTGCGGTTATCTGCGTGTTTCATATCCTGAAGACAAACCCTTTATGGTGGCGGAGGAGCAAAAACTGGTGGACGCCATTGCTGCGGACTTGTCGCGATGGTTTGAACGCAAGCAGGTTGACGATATGTTGCGGGAGCGACTGAAAGAAATGACCTGTCTTTATGAAATTCGCCGTGGCATGGGAATGGAATTGTCGCTGGATAATGTTTGCCGTAATATTTTCAGATATCTGATTCCCGCGATGCGGTTTCCGGAGATTGTAACAGCAGTCATCGAACTGGATGGCTGGCGGTATATATCGGGTAAATATAATCATGGTTTTGTTAATCCGACTTCATCGAAAAAAAATATCGGTGGTGAAATCCGGGGTCCTTGGCGTATTGAGCGTGAGTCGGCCTGTACAGGCTGTGCGCTGATCAGTGTGAACGGCAGGATCAGCGGACAACTGCGTGTATTTTATCCTGTCGACAAACCATTTCTGGTCCAGGAAGAAAAGAAGCTTATCAATGCTATTGCCAGTGATCTGGAAATATGGCTTGAACGTAAGCGACTGGAGCAGTCGCTGATTTTTGTTGCGGAAGAACAGGCGCACACCCTCGGACAGGAACTTCATGACAATTTGGGACAACAGGTCGCTGCGATAGGCTATCAGGCCAGGGCACTGGAGAAAAAAATTGATGCGTCTGGTAACAAGGCGATGGCGTCTGTCGCAGCATCCATTGCCACACAAGCTCAGACGGCTGTAATACAGATCAAGCAACTTGCACAAGGCTTGCTGCCCTTTGAACTGGAAGCCAATGGCCTGATTACGGCGCTGGAGAAACTGGCGGCAAGAATAGTATCAACTTACGGGATTGAGTGCGAGTTTTTATGTGAGCACAAAATAACTATTAACGACAAGGATATCGCCTTGAATCTTTATCGTATCACGCAGGAGGCTGTCAACAATGCCATACGCCATGGCGGTGCGCAACATTTGACTGTGTCGTTGTCACTCGAAAAGGAAGATACGCTTGTTTTATCGATATGCGACGATGGTTGCGGCTTCAGGGCGGAATCGAGTCATGATCAAACCCAAAACCAAACTCAGACCCAGGGGATGGGTATCAAGATTATGTTGTATCGCGCCAAACAGCTTGGCGCAAAACTGAAATTTCTGTCGCGTGCCGAAGGTGGAACGGAAGTGTGTTTGAAAATGAGGATGATCTAATATGTCAAAACCAAAAGCACAGGTTATGCTGGTAGATGATCATCCCATGATGCGGCACGGTATGGCGATGCTGATCAATATGGAGCCTGATCTGGAGGTATCCGCCGAGGCTGGCGATGGCAAGGAAGCGCTATCGATACTCAAGAAAAATGTGCGCGTTGATATTGTTTTGCTCGATGTGACACTCAAAACGGTTTCCGGTTTTGAAGTCATTAAAAATATACATCTCTTTAATCCGATGTTGCCGGTACTTTTTGTCTCGATGCATGATGAAGCGGTTTATGCTGAGCGCGCTCTGCGCGCCGGTGCGCGGGGTTATGTCATGAAGCAGGAACCGGGCGAGGTTGTAGTGTCCGCCATACGCGAAGTTTTGAAAGGTAATGTTTATTTAAGCGCCAAAATGCAAGCCAAACTATTGAATAGAATGGCAACTGGACATTCTGAACCGGAACAGACGATTAACAGTTTAACGCCGAGTGAATTTGAGGTTTTGAATTTAATCGGATCAGGTCACAGCAGTCAGGAAATTGCCACATTATTAAATCGCAGCATCAAGACGATAGAAACGCATCGTTTTAACATTCGCGCCAAGTTGAATCTGAAAGACAGTGCCGAACTGATTCGCTATGCCGCGAATTGGGTCAGGGAAGGGCGTTAGAAATTTATTAACGCAGTGGCGGGTTTGATGGGAACGAGGCGGTAACCTGTAAATACAGGCCACTGGTATTTGATGTCTGTCTGATTTTGAAGTGCGCTAAAGTATGCAATATCAATTTTGTTGAATGGGAGAATTATCATATGGCCTTTACGGAATATAAAATTTTGCATGTTACCGAAGGTGGATTGGGTACGATTTTTCTGGGGGCATCAGGATTACCATTAAAGAAACTCGAATCGATATTGAATAAAGAAGCCGCTGATGGTTGGCAGCTTGTGTTTCAGCTGGTCGAACAAAAGCGTTTTATGCTGTTCTGGAAGCGTGAGGCAGTTATTATCACGCTCGGCCGGTGAGCAGCTACTCTGGAGTCATGAGATGTTGTCAGCTGTCGAAGTCAACGAAGAGGAAGAACGCATTCGCCAGCGCGTACGGCAATTACCGGATGATAAACGGTTTGTTTTTTTTCAAAGAACCGAGCAACAACTGAAAGATCCGGATACCTATGCGACGTTGAACTATCTTTTTGTCGCTGGTTTACATCATTTTTATCTGGGAAACTGGTTGCGCGGCCTGATTAATCTTTCTGTTTTTCTGATAGGGGTGATTATGCTGTTTACGCCACTGTTTGTTCTGGGCGTTCTGCTCATCGTGGCTATCAGCGTGGTTGAGCTTTTCGCGCTATTCAAATCCCAGATCATTGTTCAAGCATACAACAATGCCGTCATGAACACGATTTATCAGGAGATAGTAAAGGGTTACAAGCAATAATCGATTAATAGCACCTGTTGATAAACAGGCTGCAATCAATCCAGGATTTCAAGACTTACATTGGTTCTGCCTTGTTCGACAAATCCCAGTCTTGCCGCTGCGCTTTTACTGACGTCGATGATATGTTTACTTGATTTGGCCATTCGGTCATTAATTGTGACGACTACACTGCGATTGTTTTCCAGATTAGTGACTTTGACCCGGCTGCCGAATTTAATTTTGTGATGTGCCGCAGTGAGTTTGTTTTGATCAAAAATTTCACTGCTTGCTGTTCTTTTTCCATGATAGAAGTCGCTGTAATGAACGGCATAGCCCGTTCTGGCCAGTGCTGAGGTTGAAGCGAGTGATAAAGTCAGTGCACCGATAAACAGTGTAAGACTAAAATTTATTTTCATACTTTTTGCCTCTTGATTAAATTTTTTTACAAAGTATTTAACTGTTAAAGCAGATGCATGCATTCTACAAATTAGAATCATAATCAATCCAGTTTAACTACGGCTGGATGAAGGATATAGGAATAATGATCGAACTCCAAGACTTTTCTTGCCTGTTCGTTGCCTGCGATTTTAATAATCGCTACGACAATCCTATGTTTGGCAGTCCTTTAAAAATTGATTTTCACGCCGAGATTGAATTGCCGCCCTCTGCGGAACTGGCGTGTGAGCTCACCGCCTTGCAGCACTAGCACATCGTCGTCAAGCAGGTTCTGCATATTCAGGCGGACTGACAACCATTTGTTGATGGTCTGACTGTACACAAAATCCAACTGATGAAACGGTTGTTCGTATTTGTCCGGCGCACCAAGCAAGCCGGCGGAGACAATGCGTTTGCTGGCGATGTTGTAGAGCAGGGTGGCTTGAGTGCCCCAGCCAGGGTTTTCATAACCGATCTGGAAGTTGAAGATGTGTGCGGAATGTCCCTGCAGCGCCCGGTTATTGGTGGTCTGCGCGCCGAGATTTCCGGCATTCAGTTTTACATTGGAATCCGACCAGGTATAGTTGCCGCCTGCGTAAAAATTCTCCAGCCAGGGGTGAACAAAGCCCAGGCCTTTGAGCATTTCGACTTCAAACCCGTATACCCGTGCTTTGTCGGCATTCTGGAAAGTTTGCAGACCAGCGGTTCCCGGCAGGGTAACAAGTTCTATCGGTTGCGTGAGATCTTTCCAGAAGAAGCTTGCCATCAGGTTTTCATTCGGTGACAGATAATACTCCCAGCGCATGTCCAGATTGGTGATATCCGTCTGCTTCAGGTTCGGATTACCCGTGGTTTCCTGATTAGTATTTAGATCGGTAAAGGGCGCGGGTGATAATTCTCTGAAATCAGGCCGCGAGATGGTCTGACTGAAGCCCGCGCGCAGTTGCTGCTTGTCCGTGAGGAAAAGTGTACCGGTTACGGAAGGCAGCATGTCAGTGCGGTTTATCGTGCTGGTGACCGATTGATTGGTGTTGGCCACATTCTGAAATGTTTCGACGAATTGATCATTTCTTTCCCAACGGACACCGCCGGTAATATTAACCCGGTCATAGAGCGCCAGATCCATTCTGCCGTAATAGGACAACAGTTTTTGTGATGCATTGTAGCTGTCGGTGGGGCGCGTGGTGTCGCGCAGCTGGAAGCCGTTGGGTCCGATATTCGACGGCTGGAATATGGATTCCAGTGACGCTTGTCCGAGGACGGCAGGATCCGTGGCGGCAGCGCCAGCCGGAGTAAAATTGAAACGCCGGATGCTTGAATCACGGGTTTTGTCCTGCGTTATGAATCCACTGTTCAATGTCATTTTGTAATCGGGTGAAAATTCCAGCGGTAGTTTGGCATCCATGCGCCAGCTCTGATCTTTATCGACGAGATCGGAAAACGAGGTCTGATTGCTGTCCGCGCGACGCGATAGCGCGAAGCCGCCACTGCTGAGTTCATCGAAACGATAATCGCGCGTTTTCGGTTCGTCTCGATTGGCGGTTGCGTTGGTGTACAGCCAGTGTATGGATAGATCCTTGGCCCAGTTGAAGCGGTGATCACCGCCGACTTGCTGCATGAATAACTGGTTTGAGAAGAACCGTAATCGGGTGCGGCGCACATCGGTGATTTCAGCATCGGTAAATCCTTGGCTGACCCGTGTTTCATCAACCGCCTGACGCAAAAACATGGTGCGCGAAAAAATGCGGTGATTGTCCGAGTATTCTATGTCCGCCGCCAGATAACCATTGAGTTCCATGGTCTGCAGCGAGCGTCGTGTGTCAAAATCCTGGATCATGCGTAATG
>JADZAR010000033.1 GCA_020852475.1 Nitrosomonas sp. | reverse complement strand
GGTCTTCTTCGAGTATCGGAAAAGCGGCGTTGACAAAAATAATCGAGCCCGGCTCGCGCAAATCCATCGTGGAGCCAAACCCGACCAGTCCGCCCTTGTTTTTTGAATGCCGGTAAATCCAGTTGCGCGTGGCCCGGTTGAACGGCATTTCATCACGGTCATCGGAAAAAAAATACTGCCGGAAATATTTCCCCTGTTGTTCGAAAAAGAAACGCAAACGACCGATCACGGGGTAATTGCGCAACACGGAGTGTTTTTTCTGGGTGATGTCCTGGATGAACCAGAAAACGATCATGCCGATAATGACCAGCCCCAGCATCGTTGAAAGACTGTAAATCAGAAGATCCATAGCGTTACTCGTGAGTGTTCTATACGGACAATCATATAGGATGCAGTGAATCAGCCGCTACTTTTTGCTTTACGTGACAGCCGTGCGGAGATGACAAAAAACAGCGGTACGAAAAAAATCGCCAGGAATGTGGCCGCCAGCATGCCGCCGAATACACCGGTGCCGATCGAATGCCGGCTGGCTGCACCTGCGCCGGAAGCCAGCACCAGCGGCAGCACGCCGAGGATGAACGCCATCGACGTCATGATAATCGGCCGAAAGCGCAGACGTGCGGCTTCAAGCGTAGCTTTTACCAGCGGCATGCCCGCGGCGTAACGCTGATTGGCGAATTCCACGATCAGTATGGCGTTTTTTGCCGACAGCCCGATCAGCGTAATCAATCCGATCTGGAAATAGATGTCATTGGTCAGTTCCCGCGTCCAGATCGCCAGCAGCGCGCCGAGTACGCCGAACGGTATGATCAGAATCACCGCCATCGGCACCGACCAGTTTTCATACAGCGCGGCCAGCACCAGAAAAACCATCAGCAGTGCAAACGCAAAAATGACCACCGATTGCCCGCCGGCTTTTTTTTCCTGCAGTGATATACCGTCCCAGCCAATGGTATAGCCATGCGGCCTGAGTAGTTCATCGGCCAGCTGTTCGAGAGCTTCGATGGCTTGACCCGAACTGTAGCCGGGCGCGGCTGCGCCGAGCACAAGCGCGGCGTTGAATCCGTTAAAATGCGTGACCGGATCGGGGCCGCTACTGAAATAGGTGGAAACAATGGTGTCCAGCGGAATCATCGTTTGTTCGGGATTGTTCCGGGTGCGCACGAAAATCTTGCTGATGTCTTCAGGACTGGAACGGAATTCCGGCGGCGCTTCGGTCTGTACGCGGTAAACCCGGCCGAATTTGACAAAATCGTTGATATACATATTGCCGAAATAAGCCTGCATGGTATCGAAAACCTCGGAAATCGGCACGCCCAGAGACTTGGCCCGCTCGCGATCGATCTGCGCGTAAAGCCGCGGTGTGTTGATATGGAAATTGGTGCTGGCTTTGGCAATTGCGGGATGTTCGGTTGCCCTGGCTGCAAATGCCTGTGCCGCAGCGGCGAATTCAGCGAAGTCACGTCCGGTCGGATCCAGCAGTTGTAATGAGAATCCGCCGGTAGCGCCCAGACCCGGTATTGCGGGCGGATTGAACGCGAGAATCAGTGCATCGGGAATTTTCGCAAATTCCCCGAATGCCGCGGCGATCAGTCCGGGAGCCTGTTGATCCGGATGCTGCCGCTCATCCCAGTGATGTAATGGCACAAACATGGTCGCCTGATTCGAGCCGCGCGTATTGAACACAAAATTCTGACCGGCCAGCACATCGGTGGAATGGACTGCGGAATTGGCCTGGAAATAGCTTTCAATTTTTTCGACAACTTCGATGGTTCTGGATTTTGACGCGCCTTCGGGCAGATGAAAGATGGTAATGAAATAACCCTGATCTTCCTCAGGCAGAAAACTTTTCGGAATGGTTTTGAACAACCCCGCCGCAATGACGATCAGCAGCGCGAAAATGGCAAGCGCCAGAAGCCATCGCCTGATGATGACATCGACCGCACCGACGTAACGCATCTGCGTCCAGTCAAAAAAGCGGTCAAACAGTTTCCAGAAGCCTTTCGGCGCGCCATGGCCGGGTTTAAGCACCAGCGCGCACAGCGCGGGGCTCAACGTCAGCGCGACAAAACCGGAAATGGCGACCGAAATGGCTATCGTGGCGGCAAATTGCTGATACAGCTGTCCGGTGATGCCTTCCAGAAAAGTGACGGGGACAAAGACTGCGGCCAGCACCAGCACCGAGGCGATGATCGCGCCGGTCACCTCGTTCATCGCCTTGATCGCGGCGTCTTTCGGCGACAGTCCGCCTTTGGTGATGTTACGCTCAACATTCTCGACGACGATAATGGCGTCGTCCACGACAATGCCGATGGCGAGCACCATGCCGAACAGCGTCAGTGTGTTGATCGAGAATCCCAGCGCATGCATCCCCGCCAGCGCGCCGATCAGCGAAATGGGCACGGCGACCGCCGGTATCAGCGTCGCGCGCCAGCTTTGCAGAAACAGGAATACCACCAGGATAACGAGAATGGATGCTTCGATCAGTGTTTTAAACACTTCGCTGATCGATACCTCGATAAATTGCGTCGTATCATAGGGTACGTCGTACGACATGCCTGTCGGAAATCCGCTGGCCAGTCTGGCCATTTCTTCGCGCACATGCTTGACGGTTTCAAGCGCATTGGCGCCGGGCGCCAGAAAGGTCAGCAGAAAGGTGTTGGTAATGCCGTTCCAGCGTCCTTCCAGATCATACGATTGCGCGCCGAGTTCAACGCGTGCGACATCGCGCATGCGCACCATGGAGCCGTCCGGGTAGGCGCGGATAATCATGTCCTCGAATTCCCCGACTTCACTCATGCGGCCGCGGGTAATCACCGGAATCGTCAATTCAGTCCTTTTTGCGGTCGGTTCGCGTCCGATTCTGCCCGCCGGGAAATCCCGGTTCTGTTCGCGCACAACATTCGCGATTTCAGTCGGCGTGATATTGAGCTGCGCCATGCGCACGGGATCCAGGATCAGCCGCATGGCGTAATTCTGCGCGCCATAGACCACCGCATCGCCCACGCCTGGTATCCGTTTGATATTGTCGAGCACCTGAATCAGGGCGTAATTGGAAATAAATACAGGATCATGCTTCGGATCAGTCGAATTGAGCGCGACGACTGCAAGCAGGTTGGGCGACATTTTTTTGACCGTAATGCCTTGGCGGATCACTTCATCGGGGAGTTGCGGCTCGGCCAGTTTCTGCCGGTTCTGTGTCTGAACCTGTGCGATATCCACGTCCGTTCCGATTTCGAAAGTCAGCCGCATCACCATATGACCGTCGTTTGTGCTGGTCGAGTCGTAATAGAGCAGATTGTCGATCCCCGGCAGCTGTACTTCGATCGGGCGCGCGACCGATTCGGCGACAACTTCCGCGCTTGCTCCCGGATAGTCCGCTTCGATCTGTATCATCGGCGGCGCGATCTGCGGAAATTGCGCCACGGGCAGTTTCTGCAAGGAGACCAGTCCGGCGATAACGATGAGGATGGATAATACCGATGCGAAAACCGGACGTTCAATAAAAAAACGCGGATTCATGGCATTTCCTGCTGACCTGAACGGGTCTCGGCAGCGGTGTTCGTAGTGACCGCAACCTGCACGCCCGGCTGAACGCGGTGAAAACCTGCGACCATGACCTGTTCACCCGGACTGACGCCGCTTTCAATCAGCCAGTCAGTGTCGTACCACATGCTGGCCTTGACCGGGCGCAGTTCGACG
>JADZAR010000032.1 GCA_020852475.1 Nitrosomonas sp. | reverse complement strand
GGATCGACTCATGGTTATCTTGACGCCTCGATTCACTGAAACTACTGAAAATTGGGTATAGCACATGAAAAAAAATGTAATTATTCTTACACATGGATGGACAGGCAGTTCCGTATTTACCGCCCTATTGGGTGAAGCTGGTTATTGGTATGGCAGTGATACCTTTAAAAAACCGGATTATGATACCTATGAGAATTTCAAGTTGATTGAGTTAAACAAGAGACTCTTGTCCGAGTTAAATTACACTGGCAATCGCGAACACGAAATTATTTCACTCCAGACATTAGAGGAACTGGCACAAAAAGCCGCTTCAATCGATCTCAGTCCTTACCGGGAATTCATCGAAAACTGCCAGCAAAACAAACCCTGGATCTGGAAAGATCCAAGGCTCGTTTTGACGATACGAATATGGGCAAAGCTCCTGCCACTGGATGAAGTTGCATTTATCATTCTGACGCGTGATAACGAACAATCCTGGATTACCGCCAATCTGCGCCGGCATATAGAGAGCCCTGCATTTACCCGCCACTATAATGCGGCCATTACTGATGGCTTGAAAAAATTTCTGAGTGAAAACCACCAGGATTACATCGAATTCATGTTTGAAGACTTACAACTGACGCCAGAAAAAACAATAGCAAAAATAAATGATTTCCTCGGTACTCAACTGACAATGGACAATGTGCGGTCAGTTTACAAATTCCCGCTCTATAAAAAAACAAAAGGTCCTAAAGAAAAATTACTCGCCTGGTTGATTTATCTGAAAAACTATCGTCAACGCTATGATGTATCCAGCCAGAGTGACGGCGTTAACTAAATACCGTTAGTCATTGCAAATAACGGTCAACCGAGGTTTTCAGGCTTAATCCTGCAATGAAAAAATAACGCCCGCCAGCGGCGGCAGTGTGATGACCAGCGAGTACGGCAGCCCCATCCACGATTCACTGCTGGCGCTGAGATGTCCGGCATTACCCATGTTGCTGCCGCCGTAATAAAATGAATCGCTGTTGAATCTTTCCAGATAAATGCCTTTTTCCGGCACACCGATCCGATAGTTTTCGCGTGGTACCGGGGTAAAATTAAGCGCCACGATAATAAACCGGCCATCACCCGATTTACGCATGTAGCTGATAATCGACTGATCGGAATCGTGACAATCAACCCAGGAAAAACCTTCGCCGGAAAAATCGAGCTGGTACAACGCGGGCGTATCTTTATACAAGTGATTCAGGTCTTTCAGCGCAGCCTGCACACCTGCGTTGACCTTGTTTGCAAGCAATGGCCAGTCGAGTTCCCGACCGACATTCCATTCGCGCGACTGTCCGAATTCATTACCCATGAAATTCAGTTTCTTGCCCGGATACGTCAACTGATAAGTGAATAACAGACGCAGATTGGCGAATTTCTGCCAGTCGTCACCGGGCATCTTATTGATCAACGCGCCTTTACCGTGCACAACTTCGTCATGCGAAAAAGGCAGCACAAAATTTTCGGTATAGGCATACAGCTGACTGAAGGTAAGCTGATCATGATGATAGCGCCGGTAGATGGGATCCTGCTGCATATACACCAGCGTATCGTGCATCCAGCCCATATTCCACTTCATCGAAAAACCCAGTCCGCCCAGATACGTTGGCCGCGATACCGCCGGCCAGGCGGTGGATTCTTCCGCCAGCGTCAACGCGCCTGGAAATTCGTCATGCACCATGATATTCAATTCACGCAGAAACGCGATGGCATCCAGATTTTCCCGTCCGCCGAACGGATTGGGCAGCCATTCGCCTTCTTTGCGCGAATAATCCAGATAAAGCATGGATGCGACCGCATCGACCCGCAGTCCGTCAAGATGAAACTCGGCCAGCCAGAAATGCGCGCTGGATAGCAGAAAAGATTTCACTTCGTTGCGCCCGTAATTGAAGATATACGTGCCCCAGTCCTGATGATAGCCCAGGCGCGGGTCTTCATGTTCGTACAGCGCGGTACCGTCAAAGCGCGCCAGTGCAAACGCATCCAGCGGAAAATGACCCGGTACCCAGTCAAGAATCACGCCGATCCGCGCCTGATGACAAGCATCAACGAAATACTTGAAGTCATCAGGAGAACCGTAGCGGCTGGTTACGGCAAAATAACCGGTCGTCTGGTAGCCCCACGATTCGTCAAGCGGATGTTCCGAAACCGGCAGCAGTTCGAGGTGGGTATACCCCATTTCCAGCACATAGGGAATCAGGTGTTGAGCGATTTCACGGTAATTATAAAAGCGGCCGTCGGGATGCCGTTTCCATGAACCGGGGTGGATTTCCAGAATATTCAGCGGCGCATGCAACCAGTCCCAGCCCGCGCGCTGTTCCATCCATGCCGCATCAGACCATCGATAGGCATGATTCGCAGGTGTCAGCGCCGCCGTATGGGGACGCAATTCAAAACGCGTCGCATAAGGATCGGTCTTCAGCAGCACTTCACCGCTGTGCCGGTTGCGTATTTCGAATTTGTACAGTGCGCCGGACGGCAGTTCCGGAATGAACAGCTCCCATACACCGCTGCTGTGATGTACACACATCGGATGCATGCGGCCATCCCAGCGGTTAAAATCACCGACTACGCTGACACGCTCGGCATTCGGCGCCCACACCGCAAAACGCACGCCTTCCACCCCGGCATTGCGCACACGATGCGCGCCCAGCATGCGATACGCCTGATTCAGCTTGCCTTCGTTAAACAGATAAAGATCATGCTCAGTCATCTGCAATGAAAATGAATAGGCATCGTAAACCTCATAAACCTGCTTTGACTGCATCGTGGAATGCTGCGTCTCAATACGCAGCCGTAGCGGCATTGGCGGCGATTCCAGGCCGCGCCATTCATAAATACCGCCGGCATGAATGCACGCCATGGGCTCAAAATCCTGTGCCGTTTTAATCCAGACTGCATGGGCATGCGGCTGAAAAACACGCGCCCGGTAGGCATCCGCAGCTACCTTGTGCACGCCTAGATAAGCGAGAGGATCATGCAAGCGCGCGTCAAGAAGCGCACTCTGAAGTGGATCATGCGAAGCTGCCGGTAATGGATATTTCAAGATCATGGAAGACATGGGAGATTATATTACCACTCTAGGATTTGCCTGATTACTGCTATCATAGCACTGTATTGCCTTACGATCTGCGCCGAACCGGGGCCGGTTAAGCATTTACCCTAATTTGATCAGGAGGTCATCAATGGAACAGCAGTACGCGCTAAACCCTGTCCGTAACAAAATCACCTGTAACACCATCGCGCTGATACTGGCCGGCGGCCGCGGCACGCGCCTGAAGCAGATGACCGACTGGCGCGCCAAACCTGCCGTTCCCTTTGGCGGCAAATTCCGCATCATCGATTTTCCGCTGTCAAACTGCGTCAATTCCGGCGTACGGCAGATCAGTGTCTTGACGCAATACAAGGCGCAAAGTCTGATCCAGCATATTCAACGCGGATGGAGCTTTCTGGATGGACGCTTCAATGAGTTTGTCGAGCTGGTGCCGGCGCAGCAGCAGATCAAGGAATCCTGGTACCAGGGAACAGCGGACGCGGTATTTCAGAATCTCAGCATTCTGCATCATCACAATACCGATTATGTTCTGATTCTCGGCGGCGATCATATCTACAAAATGGACTATGGCAAACTGCTGACCGAGCATATCGAAAAAAAAGCCGACCTTACCGTCGCCTGTATCGAAGTGCCACTGGAAGAAGCCAGCGCATTCGGTATTATGGGGGTTGACGATGACTGGCGCGTAACCAGTTTTACCGAGAAACCGGAAAACCCGGAGCCCATGCCCGGTCATCCGGACAAGGCGCTGGTCAGCATGGGTATCTATGTTTTCAATACAGCATTCTTATTTGAACAACTGATCCGTGACCATGAAACCGAAGCCTCGTCGCATGATTTCGGCAAGGATCTGATTCCCTATCTGGTACCGCGTTATCGCGTCTTCGCGCACCGTTTCCGTGACAGTTGCGTCAACATGGTTGCCGGAGTGCCCTATTGGCGCGATGTCGGTACGGTAGACGCGTATTGGGAGGCGAATATCGACTTAACGACGGTAACCCCGGAACTGAACCTGTATGACGATAGCTGGCCTATCTGGACATACCAGGAACAATTGCCGTCAGCAAAATTTGTTTTTGACGATGAAGACCGGCGCGGTCAGGCGCTTGATTCCATGGTATCGGGAGGATGCATCATCAGTGGCGGCACAGTGCGCCGCTCACTACTGTTTTCCAATGTGCAGGTGCGCAGCTACAGCAGGGTCGACGACTCGGTCATTCTGCCCAACGTGGATATCGGACGGCATGCACACTTGAACCGCGTCGTGGTGGAAAAAAACTGCAAAATCCCGGAAGGACTCAGGGTCGGCTTCAATCGGGATGAGGACAGCAAACAATTCTATGTCACCGACAAAGGTATCACACTGATTACACCCGAAATGCTCGGGCAAAAAATACATTACATGGGGTAGCGTTATCGCATGAAAAAAATTCAGCTTGTCCTGTTATGGCACATGCACCAACCCGATTATCGCCACTACGATAGCCGGGAATTTGAAATGCCCTGGGTATATCTGCATGCCATTAAAGACTATGCCGATATGGCCTATCACCTGGAATCGCATCCCGGCATCAAAGCAGTCGTCAATTTCGTTCCGGTGCTACTCGATCAGCTGGAAGATTATGTCGATCAATTTTCTTCGGGACAGATACGCGATCCGTTGCTGCGTCTGCTGGCAGAACCGGATCTGGAAAGCATTTCCGGCGAGGATCAGGAACGCATCCTGACCAACTGCTTCAAAGCCAACCACAACACCATGCTCAAGCCCTACCCGGCTTATGCACGTTTGCACGATCTGTACGATACGCTGCAACAAAAAAATGCGGCAGGTCTGGTTCATTTTTCAGCGCGCTATCTTGCCGATTTACTGGTCTGGTATCACCTCGCCTGGACAGGCGAGAGCGTGCGACGCAACAACGAAACCATTATGCGTTTAATGACAAAAAGCGAAGACTTCAGTCATGCCGACAGAATGCAGCTTTTCAAGCTGATCGGCGCATTGCTCAAGGACCTGATCCCCCGCTATCGCAGACTCGCCGAGAAGAAACAGATCGAACTGTCAACGACACCGCATTATCATCCGCTCTCGCCGTTATTGATCGATTTTGCTTCTGCACGTGAAAGCATTGCCGATGCCAGTCTGCCGGCCAGCGAGACTTATCCCGGCGGGCGCAGCCGCGTGGCGTTTCATCTGGATAAAGCGGTGACCAGTCACGCCCGGCGCTTTGCCGCAAAACCCGCCGGCATCTGGCCTGCCGAAGGCGCCGTCTCCGCCGCGCTGATATCCATTCTGGCCGAATATGGCTGCCAGTGGTGCGCCAGCAGTGAGGGCGTTCTTGCCAACAGTCTGCGCAACGCCACCCCGGATGGCGCATTACCTGCCCGCAATCACTATCTGTACCGCCCTTATCGCATTCCGGCCAAAACGGGTGATGTCGTCTGTTTTTTCCGCGATGAAACGCTGTCCGATCTCATCGGCTTTGAATACGCCAAGTGGTATGGACGGGATGCGGCCGAGCATTTTGTCGACCTGCTCGAGCAGGCGGCCGCGCAAGCCGGGCCCGAAAACAACATCGTCAGTGTTATTCTGGACGGTGAAAATGCCTGGGAATATTATCCCTATAATGGTTTTTTCTTTCTCGATGACTTATACACACTGCTGGAAAATCACACCGACATCGGCACCACAACCTACAGCGACTACCTCGCCGCGGTAGCGCGTACGGATATTGCACCGTTGCCCGTACTGACGGCAGGCAGTTGGGTGTACGGATCCTTTTCGACCTGGATTGGCGACATGGAAAAAAACCGCGCGTGGGATCTGCTTTGCGCGGCCAAGCACAGTTATGATCTGGTCATGCAAAGCGGACGGTTGACCGAGGACGAAAAAACCGAAGCGGAACTGCAACTCGCCTCATGCGAAAGCTCCGACTGGTTCTGGTGGTTTGGCGACTATAATCAGGCCATTACAGTGATCCGGTTTGATCAGCTCTTCCGGGATAATCTGGCGAATCTTTACCATCTGCTGAAACTGCCCGTACCGGCGGCACTGATCGAACCGATCAGTAAAGGCGATGCAAGCACCGAAGAAAGCGGCGCCATGCGGCGGTCGTCATGAAACGCTATAGCCGGGTGTTGAATAACGCAAGAAGCAGCCGACTGCATGAAAAAACAGACGGAGAAGCGGAATTCATAGGAGATCAATACACTTTTCGAGCCCGTTTTTAACGCCGCAACGGCAACACGGATAGAGACCTTTGCACGGCGTCATGAGCGGTACGAGAATAAGGCAAAAATTTGCGAAAAAGCGGAGTTTACACGGGGTAAATGAGCATTTTTCGCAAATTTTTAACGCAATTATCGTGCCGCGTAGTAG
>JADZAR010000031.1 GCA_020852475.1 Nitrosomonas sp. | reverse complement strand
TCAACAACCAGTGCCGAACGCTGACCGGTGAACAGCATTTGTTCGTCTATCCACTGCACGATAGGCGTGTTGGCGGCCACCATGGGCACCGTTTTTTTCATGACATCACCGACCTTAACATGTGCCGTCAGACGTTCAGTAAAATAGGCGCGCCGACTGCCTTCGGCTGCGGCAAACAGAAACCAGCCTATCGCGATAAGCCATAGTCCGTTGATCAGCATGCCGGGCAACAATCCGATCAACGCGCCTGAAAACATCAAACCAAACGCAATAATCTTCCCGCCCAGTACGGCCCAGCGGGTTCCTTTGTCGGCATTGCCTGTTAACCGCCAGATCAGCGCACGAAAGACACGACCGCCATCAAGAGGATACCCCGGCACTAAATTGAATATCGCCAACACAAGATTTATCGTAGCGAGCCAGTTGAAAGCTTCGGTAACCGTGTCGCTGTATGACGAAGATCCAATGGATAAAATATGAAACAACGCAGCCAGCGCAAAACTGACCAGCGGCCCGGCAATGGCAATATAAAACTCGGTTGCCGCCGTATCGGCATCTTTTTCCGCCTGCGCAATGCCGCCGAAGATAAACAGTGTGATTGCGCGAACCTGAACACCGCGAGCTATCGCGACCAGACTGTGTCCCAGTTCGTGCAGGACTATGCTGATAAAGTACATTAATGTTGTAAGCACGGCGGTCAATACAACAGTGTCCATTTGCCACTCGGTATGCGTTTCTCTGAAGAAAGTGGTCAGTGCGCTGCTGAGCAGGAAAAAAACGATAAACCATGAATAATGAATGCCGATTCGGATACCCGCTATCGAGCCGATGCGCCATGATGATTCCAGCATTTAAAAAGCTCCCTTTGACAAAGGTGGTTATGGGAACAATGATACGCGGTATTTGGGTGCAGAAAAGACTTCTGTTGGGTTTTTCGTCCGGATTTGAAAGAAGATTGTATTACAATGTGTTATGTGATTCGTTGATTTTGGCAGTGATGTGCCTGCTTGCATCGAATCTTCTGTTTCTTGATTAATGGGGCGGCATGGCTGCAATCGACGAAATGAGATCTTCGCAGAGCACAGTATTCCTGTTAGAGCAGGGCGCTGACATTGAGTCGCTGTTTGAATTGTTGTGCCGGCAATATCCTGTACGCGAAGTTTCCGACACCCAGCTGGAGAGGTATTACCTGGATTCTTTTGACTGGCGGTTATACAGGAATAATCGGGTATGCGGATGGGACATGCCGGATGGAAGCGAGGGAAAAATAAGCACGGGCGTGTTTTTTATTCGAGACAAGAAAACCAGTAACAGTATCTGCGAATTTACGACCAATCGAATTCCCCGTTTCCCCAACGACATTGTACATCAGACATGCCGCAGGATTCTGAGCGACTTGCTCGACATCAGAGCGTTAATGCCAGTAGTGATAGTTGCCGTCAGAAGCAGGCGATTCGATATCCTGAATAAGGAAAACAAAACGGTGGCGGCAGTTCGAATGGAAAGTCACGCACAGGTGAAAGACATGGAAAATACATTTCTTGCCGGGCGATTAATTGTTTCGCCGGTCAAGGGGTATCAAAAAATATTCGAACGGCTCAGGCGCTATATTTCCGGACAGCTGCGGTTGCCTTGCGAACAAATTGCACTATTCGACGAGATTCTTGCTGCGATTGGCAAAGTGCCCGATCTTTATGTGAATGTGGGTGTCTGCAAGCTTGATGATTCACTTAATACATGGGAAGCGGCCCGGTTAGTGTTACGGCATTTATTCCGGGTAATGCAAATCAACGAACCTGGCCTGCGCGATGCGGTTGATTCGGAATTTCTGCATGATTATCGGGTGGCGATCAGACGCATACGATCCCTATTGAGTCAGATTAAACATGTTTTTCCTGCCGGGCAATTGGCGTATTTTAAGCGCGAATTTTATTGGCTGGGCCAGATAACCGGTCCCATGCGTGATCTTGATGTTTATTTACTTACATTTGATGCGTACAGGCAAGCGTTACCTAGAGCAATGCAGGAACATATTACGCCCTTTCATGTGTTCCTTGAACGTCACCGGAAAATTGAACATACCAGGCTTTGCCGCAAGCTTGAGTCAAAGCGATATCAACAGCTGATCAAGGCATGCCGCGCTATGCTGGATAACGAAAATATCCAGTCACATGCTGCTGCGTCGCAGGAAACGATAAATGCCGCTAAGCCTGTCAGACAGGTTGCCGGCAAATGTATAGTAAAGTTATACAAGCAGATACTTCAGGAGGGAAGTTTGATTACACCGGAATCGCGGGATGAAGACTTACATGAGCTACGCAAAACCTGTAAAAAATTTCGCTATCTGGTCGAGTTCTTCCATGATTTTTATTCTGAAAGTGTCGTCATAGGTCTGCTGAAAATACTTAAACAGCTCCAGGATCACTTGGGTGAGTTTCAGGATTTATGCGTACAAACAACACAATTATGTGATTTTGCGGAGCAGATGCAACAGGAGGAACTGGCTGATGCCAAAACAATCATGGCGATGGGGGTTCTTGTGGAAAAACTGAATGTGCGCAAGGCAGTGATTCGAGCTGAGTTTGAACATTGCTTCGAAGCATTCGCGCAACCGGATAACCGAGTTGCATTTATGGATACATTTAGCTTGCACAATCAATCCCGAGGCAGAACAGTATGAAGGTAATCGCTTGCTACAATATCAAGGGGGGTGTCGGGAAAACAGCGGCGACCGTTAATCTGGCCTATTTCGCTGCGCTTGCC
>JADZAR010000030.1 GCA_020852475.1 Nitrosomonas sp. | reverse complement strand
TCTTGGGAATTATCTCGGTTGGCACAGAATGATTGACCGTCTCGGCCAAAATATTACGCCAACGCTTTGTTTCCTCGCATCTCTTGGGAAAACAAGGCAGTTTCAACAATTAATTACAACATAGCCATAATTTTAGTATCCGGCACTCCTTCCTTGAGCAAATTCTGCCTTGAGCCCTCAGTCGGTGCAAAGTGCCAGCGTGCCAGCTTTCCTGCGATAACCCGATTGGCCTCCTCTGGGAATGGGTTCTGCATATCCCAGGTGCGCAGTCCGGCCTCGACGTGCCCAATCGGGATGCGGTGATAAAAGCACGCCAAGGCCATGGTCATGACCGTGGTGGTGTCGCCTTGCACCAATACAGCATCTGGTTTCTCTACTAGCAAGACATCATCAAGTTCAAGCAGCAACCGAGCAGTCAACGCCGTGAGCGCTTGATTGGGCCGCATGATGTTCAAGTCAATATCCGGATTAATGCCAAAAAACTGGTTGACTTGGTCCAGCATGTGCCTGTGTTGGGCTGTTGCAAGAACACGCACATTCGCCCACAGTTCCTTTTTCAGCGCCAGAATTACTGGCGCCATTTTGATGGCTTCAGGGCGAGTACCAATAGCCACGAGCAGTTTTCTCATAAATTCATCTCATAGTCATTGGAACAATACGATTCCAATCTCCAATAAAAGTGCTAGCTGAGAGTTTTTCTCTCAATTTGCCTAAACAAGAAACCATGTCTGAGTAAGAATCATGTACATACTCTATACGTTCAGCAAGAGTTTCCACATCACCAATTTGGTAGGTCATAGTATCTTCATATCCAGCAACCAGAGTCCGATGTGCTTCGATATCCGACAACACGACGGGGATAAGAGAGGAAATAGCTTCAGCCGCAGATAATCCGAACGACTCAGCATGAGAAGTAGAAACGAAGATTCCGCCAGCTCGTGCAACGGCACGCATTAATATATCCACTGAATGAAATGGTACAGGTGGAAAAAGTGCGCAATAGGAGTGCAAGTTTCTTACGGAAATTTCGTGATTAATATCTATTTCTTCTGATTGAGGACCACATATTAACAACATAAACTCACCTGTACGACGACGCTCTAATAAACAAAAAGCATCAAGCATTGCCAAAGGATCTTTCAATTTATCCAATCTGCCCAAGAAAAATATTGGACGTCGATTCCAAGTAGGTAAAGTAATATCTCGGTGTGTTTGCGTGGGTACAATATCCCATGGCACAAAATTTCTTAATTCAACAATTGGTATACGTATTCTCGGAAATTCACGCCGGATCAAATCAGCAAAATTCTTAGACGGCGCCGCAACCACATTGCAGGTTCTCGGTAAATTTGCAAGATACCTCCTGTTTTGTGCATAACCTGTATGGCACTCAACCATATAGCGTTGATCGCCGGAACCGATCTCACCTAAAAGCTGTGGACAATCTACAAGCGATACCAAGTCATACTTCTTTTCAATCGACTCAACAACCTGGGTGGTATTTGTTAGCGAATACCTTTCAATAGCCGATAGAAACCCACTTAAGCCACCAGAATCTGATAAAAATAAAAAATCAAGTTCAGTACCGGGAAAGAATTTGCTAAATGCTAATGCACGATTTATGAAAACGCGCTCACAACCACCTAATGTAGCCCATGGATAGGCAAAACACAGTTTTGTCATTTATACAACGTTCCAATGGTTCGATGACTTTGAATCAATACAGAAAGGCGCTCAAAACGAGCATGCCACGTAGTATTTTTCAAGAACGGGCTAAGATGATCTAACTCACCTGCTTCTTCGAACGCTACATCAAGAAAATTAAAAATATTATTTCTATTAGCAACATAAGTACACGGATAATCTTTCAAGTGAGTTATTCCAGTTACCACAACAGGCAAACCGAAGTATAGGTATTCATAAATTTTTATTGGATCTACTGCATGGGATAAATCAGATTCAACAAATGGAATTATTCCGACGGACCATCGCGCAACATATATATGTAAATTACTTGGGTAAACCTTACCTATAAGATAGATATTCTTAAATTCGATAATTTTCTCTCGCACCCAATCTGGTTCACCATATCCAATAAGCTCAAAAATCACATCCGGCATTTTTACAGCAATCTCGAATATGAGTTGCCAGTCAAACCATGCATCAGTTAAATGCCCAAAATACCCAATAATTTTTTTATTACCAGCTTCTCTTCGTGCAACATTCTGATACTCAATTCCCAATATTTCCGGCGAATAACCATTACCAATTATATGAATATCAGATCGAATTCCTAAGAACTTTTCACGCAACGCAGGAGACACGACCGTAACAAGATCTGCATTTAGTACTAAATGTTCCTCTAATGCTTTCTCATACCACGGCGCCTGCCCAGTTCTGTAAAACTGATGCCAATCATCCATAATGTCGTAAATAAGGCAACCTCCCTTTTGCCTCCACGTGCTCATTGTCTGAACCAACTGTTCTACTGGCATCGTCAATATGTAATAGCCCACCTTTTCTGTAAGATTAATAGTTTCATGATGAGCAATAAAATCAAACAAAGGAACCTGAATGATATTCGGATAAACTTCTCCCATCCCCTTCAACAGCTGTTCGGATGGAGACCACTGCCACGCTATGAACAAAACTACAAATCCATTATTCGAAAAATATTTAGCAGCATTAATAGGTCGCTGATTTATTAGTTCATCAAATTCAAATCCACAGGCAATAAGAATAACTTTAGTAGCCTTATTTAGCTTGTTAATCCAGTCGATGGATAAATGAGATTGAGAATTTGAAACAGAGATAATAGAGGCGGATTGCGACCCGAGTATATGACGATATTTCATCACATATCGGTACCGATATTTATTAAGTAAAGCGCGAAGCCATTCGGGCAGACGCCAGTAAAGTGATTTTAATGTTCTATATCTAACCTCAGCAGAATTCACGCTCTGCAGTAATTTTTTTGTAAACCGTAAAGGGCCTGTAATACGCCATGACGTAGATAGTAATAGATTGCGAACTTTTTGCTCTTCATCACGCAATCGACAATTCAAATTTGCGATCTGCTCATCCCGTTCCGCTACTACCTGGTTAAGGCTAGCTATCTGCCCATTTCGTTCGATTATCGTCTGATCAAGATTAGCGATCTGCCAGTCGCGCTCTGCTATTGCTTGATTGAGATGATTAAACGTAGACGCATTATCATGCTGCTCAATCTTGCAATCCTCTAACGTCAATTTAAGGGATTCAATCCATGAATTTTCTGCATACACCAAGAATATCTGGTAACCAGGCCACTGTGTTCCCGGAATCGCAGAGCAATCAATTACCCTGGACCAAATCAGGTGAAAACCGTTACTCAATGTAATAGGAATATTATTTGTGAGAAATGTATAAAAATGCTCACTAATACGATCAAATTCGCAATAAGGCAATGCCAGAATAATGGCTTTGTCAGCTCGTGAGCTCAAAGCCTCCAGCGCTTCATATGGCTTGTGAAAATGTTCGAGCGTGTTGGAAGAAAATACAATATCAAAGGAATTAGTTTTCGCTGGTGCTGGTGCGAGCCAATTTTCATTTATAAATTTTATAGCGGGATAACGCTTTGATGCTTGTTCGATTGCTACTGCCGAGAAATCGATACCTGTCAGCAAATTTTCGGGCAAATAACTTGCCCACATATCAGTTCCATCACCTTGTGCACACCCCCAATCAGCCAGAGTTAGGGATTGACGCCTTATTTGCTCAATCAGCCACGAAGGCAGATTCTCTATAGCCAGCTTAGTAAAAAACCGGGATTGTTGAGGTCCGTCACATGCTTCCCAGTTATCTGAAAAACGACCGTCCCAATAAATTGACGAATTAACAGGTGATATTTCTGACATTTATCAGACCGTTGTTACATATTGTTCAATTGCGGGTTGAAAAATTCCAAAGAAACGCTCATTAGCTAATGACATAAAATAATGGGCGCCCTCAAAGTATTCGTAATAATGAATGTCCCTATATTGGCGATTCTCTACGGCAACCACGAGTAAATATTTTCCGGTTACAAGTGGATTAATCATATGGAAACTAACGCTGAAGCGTTCTTGTTCTGGCAGGATAATTTTTGCGTAGTCATTGGTAGTGGAAACGATAAGATCGGTTCCCTTAAGATCTTTTATTGAAAAAGCGACACTCAAATACTCTCGTGGAATATCAAGAGGCACGAGAAGATCAACTATAATTTTTATAGATTTACTCCATTCAACTACATCTTTACGTATACCTTTCTCATCACAGACCGACGCACCTAGGATTATTCCTTTATGCGATCCCCAATGTATTACTGGTCGAATATCTAATTGGTTCTCTGTCAATAACAAATCAGAAATTGTTAACTGATCTCCTTCTGAGTTTTTACTCATATTTGCGTCACTATGATCTATAATATATTTTTCTTTTATTTCATTTTCTTCCAGTAACTCATCTTTAAACATAAATTCCACATATTTCCCGGTAACTGGAAATACTTCACCATTCTCAACGATTTGCCCCTTATTTAGCCAGATCGCCTGCTGACAAAGCGTACGTACAGAACTAACATCATGGCTAACAAACAGGATAGTCATTCCCTGCCCCTGCATATCTTTGATTCTCCGCATGCATTTGGCTACAAAACGGGAATCACCGACAGCCAACGCTTCATCGACCACCAGAATTTTGGGATCTACAAAAATGGCAATTGAGAAGGCTAGTCGAGCATACATTCCACTAGAATAAATCCTAACCGGTTGTTCCATAAAATCATCAATCTCGGCAAAGGCGGCAATATCATCGAAACAGTGATCGATTTCTTCCTTGCTTAACCCCAGCACCGAGGCATTCATGTAAACATTCTCACGCCCGGTAAATTCCGGGTTGAAGCCGGAGCCCAGCTCCAGCAAGGCGGCAATACGGCCATGAGTGGTAATGCTGCCGGTAGTGGGGTTAAGTGTGCCGCAGATCATTTGCAACAGCGTGGATTTGCCGCTGCCGTTGCGGCCGATGATGCCAACAGTCTCGCCTTTCTTGACTTCAAAGGAAACATCCTTAAGTGCCCAAAATTCTCTGAAGTATTGCGTGGGTTGTCTGCCAACAGCGTGTTGTATTCGGGGTAAGATGAACTGCTTGAGCCGGTCTCGCGGGGTGTCGTAGATCTGGTAGCACTTGGAAAGATTGCTGACTCGGATAGCGATGTCATCCCGCTCCTGATTCATAGTGTCTTTATCGCTCATGCAAGCGGATTATTGCTGAAAAGGTTATCCAAAATTTCGATGTGTATGCTGTATGTGATGCTGTGGGGTGTGCAGTACTTTATGTGACTACAAAAATGCGTTGGCAGCGTTTCAGGGTGATATTTGCGTTGTAGTAGATTGTTTGTCGCCACGGCCTGTGGCTTTATAGCTGAGGATGAATACATTTGCAATAAGGAGCCGTAATTTATTCAGCATTTTTCTGATTGATGCGGGATTAATTTTGCCCGCGTTGAGACTATTGATAACCACCGATTCTATTTTTATATCGCCCAGGTTAAGCTGAGCTGCATAGTAGAGCCAGGCAGCTTCGGCTTAAACGCATTGTTATTCCATTTCTAAATAAGACTGACTTTGCCGACTTGTCTTACCGTGTTATTTATACTGTCTGCGGCCCATCTTCGTATCATTTTTGATTTGGAAATGGAATTAGCCCACTGCGCGACGAATCAATTTGCGCGGGTCACGACGATGATGAAACACGGCCACAACCAGGAATTCGCCGCAGCAAGACCCTGCAACAGTCATTGAAAATGGGGGCGAATGCCTCGGGATCGTGCACTGCAGAGGCAACAGCAGCATCAACCGATCGGGCGAACTCAAGACCAAGACCAGATGCGCGTGCCTCGTACCAGGCTTGTGCCTCCACGACCTCAATCCGGGCTTGAGGCCGAAAGAGGACGCGCATCAGTGGTTGTGCTGAAAGAGCTCGGAACGAACTTGTTCCCACGGCACGGCCGAGGATGGGTCCTTCTCATGGGCATCGAGGCGGGTCTTAAGCTCTTGAAGCTGGGCGGACGTAAGGGCTGCTGCCTCAGGGTTCTCGGCCGCAATACTGTCCCAAATGTCCTCGGCAAGCTGGATTCGCTCGGCCACGGAAAGGTTAAGGAAGTCGGGTTTGGGCTGGCTCATGTTGGCAGTATAGACCGATGCTCTTCTGGGAGTTAACAAAAATTAACGATAACGCTGTGTTTCTGAAAAACCTCCCGGGTTCTTGTTCAGGGAAAGGCCGGGCAAACCATTATTATCCTTGCGAACACCTGAATAATCCAGCCAGTGACTGCAAGAGGACTGGGTTGCTTCACACCTGCGGTGTTCGCAAGGACACATCACTTTGCAATTACAGCATTTTCGTCATCTACACCCAATTCCGTCTTCGCGAGCTGCGCAGCAGCGTGGCGATCCAGTGCCTTTGCCACTGTCATTACTGGGTTGCTTCACACCTACGGTGTTCGCAAGGACGGTTGGAATTGAGCCGGGTTGCGTCACACCTTAAATTATTTTCTATTTCCTGCATCTTGCTCTTCGTTTGACGTATTACGTTTGACGTAATAAACTTGCTCATATGATTCAGTCGTTTTGTTGCAGAAATACACAAGCCTTGTTTGAGGGAGAATGTCCGCAATGTTTTCGTGCGATCCGGACTGTTGCTGAACGCAAGCTAACTCAATTGGATGCCGCTCAAACCATTGAATTTCTGCGCTCTCCTCCGGGAAATCGGCTGGAGAAACTGTTTGGCAACCGTGCGGGGCAATGGAGCATCCGCATTAATGCGCAATGGCGGATATGCTTTATATGGACTGAATTCGGCCCTGTTAATGTTGAGATTGTTGATTATCACTGAGGTATCGTCATGACTAAACTCGTTAACCGCATGCGCGCCGTTCATCCCGGCGAAATATTGCGGGAAGATTTTCTGATTCCAGCT
>JADZAR010000029.1 GCA_020852475.1 Nitrosomonas sp. | reverse complement strand
CTGACCACACCCGTCGGCGGCGGAATCCGCTCCATCAACGTGGCCTTGCGCCAGGAGCTGGATCTCTACGTCTGTCTGCGTCCGGTGCGCTATTTTAAAGGCGTACCCAGTCCGCTGAAAAATCCTGAAAAAACAGAGATGGTCATTTTCCGTGAAAATTCGGAAGATATCTATGCAGGCGTCGAATGGGAAGCAGGTTCGCCCGAATCCAGGAAGGTTATTGATTTTCTCATGAAAGAAATGGGCGTCAAAAAAATTCGCTTTCCTGAAACTTCAGGCATCGGTATCAAGCCGATTTCCAGGGAGGGTACGGAACGCCTCGTTCGCAAAGCCATCCAATACGCCATTGACAACAGACAGAAAAGCGTAACCCTGGTGCATAAAGGCAATATTATGAAATTCACCGAAGGCGCTTTTAAAAACTGGGGTTATGCGCTCGCTGCCAGCGAATTCGGCGCAACTTTGCTGGATAACGGACCATGGATGAAACTGCCGGAAGACAAAGGCGGCATTATCATTAAGGATGTGATCGCCGATGCTTTTTTGCAGCAAATCCTGCTACGCCCGGAAGAATACGATGTCGTCACTACGATGAATCTGAACGGAGATTATATTTCTGACGCTTTGGCTGCGCAGGTTGGCGGTATTGGTATAGCTCCCGGGGCCAATTTGAGTGATTCTGTCGCCATTTTCGAAGCCACGCATGGCACTGCACCCAAATATGCCGGTAAGGATCAGGTCAATCCGGGCTCCATTATCCTGTCCGCGGAGATGATGCTGCGGCATTTAGGCTGGACGGAAGCAGCGGACATGATTATCCGCGCCATGGAAACAACGATTCAGGATAAAATCGTCACTTATGATTTCGCCCGCTTAATGCCGGACGCGCAGAAAGTATCGTGCTCCGGATTTGGCGAAGCTTTGATCGCCCGGATGCGTTAAGAAAAAAGCTGTCAGCATGATCCGCGACGTAGAATGGGCTTACGCCGTAAAATCGAAAAGCCTGCCTATCCAACCAATGGTACTGCTGGAACTGGTTTCAAGATGCTTTCACTCTCCGCGCAAGCAGGCGGAGAGTGAAAGTTTCATGCCTGTAGTTTCAATCGAAAATCTGGCAATGCTGCCGCATTTCTCGCCAGTTTTTCCTGATTAAAAAACGGATATAGTCTTTGGTTAAGCGGACTGAATGTTTGAGGCTTGTTTTCCCTTAGGACCCTGAGTTACGTCAAAGCTGACCTTCTGACCCTCTTTAAGGGTTTTAAACCCGGACATATTGATTGCAGAGAAGTGCGCGAATAAATCCTCGCTGCCATCATCGGGTGTAATAAAACCAAAACCTTTCGCATCGTTAAACCATTTTACTGTACCTGTTGCCATTTCTACTTCCTATAATTTAAAACTGGGCCGGACACCCTGATACTATTTGAATTTCAAGGACACAAACGGCTAACCATGGTACCGCAGAGAACTTGAAGCCAAACGCCAGATGAAGTTTTACGCAAATCCAGCGTCAAAGTCAAGCTGCTACTCTATGATTCGCAAATAATTACAAAAAAATTGTTGGATTTTTATGATTAATACACTTGAAAAAATTGTCGTAATCGTCAACTATGTCAGAACTGTTTTGATTTAAAAAAATTGGCTATTTTACTTTTACTGACTAAAATTGTTGAATGCATAATATGGCGGAAAAGGATTCAGATACCGTTACTCTTATCAATGAAAAGAGCGAACTGAAAGTACCTCCATTGTATAAAATACTCCTGTTAAACGATGATTTTACTCCCATGGATTTTGTGGTCGACGTATTAAAAATATTTTTTGCAATGAACCAGGAGCAGGCGACTCAGGTCATGTTAAAAGTTCATACCGAAGGTGCTGCTGTTTGCGGCGTTTATCCCAGTGATATTGCCAGCACAAAAGTTCATCAAGTTGTTGAATTTGCTAGAAGCAATCAGCATCCACTCAGATGCGTTATGGAGGAGAATTAAAATGATTGCTCCGGATTTGGAAGTAAGTCTGCACATGGCTTTTGTTGAATCCAGACAGAAACGCCACGAATTTATTACAGTTGAGCACCTGTTGCTGGCCATGCTCGACAATGCCAGCGCCGCCGAAGTGCTCAACGCTTGTTTGGTAGATCTGGAAGATTTACGCGCGACGCTGTTGGACCATATTTCCCGCCATACACCGATTATCAGTAATGATTCCGAAGTCGATACGCAGCCAACATTGGGGTTTCAACGCGTCATTCAACGCGCTATTCTGCATGTGCAATCATCGGGTAAAAAAGAAGTAACCGGCGCAAATATTCTGGTGGCCATATTCGGCGAGAAAGATTCACATGCCGTTTATTTCCTTCAACAAAAGGGAGTAACACGACTGGATGTCGTGAATTACATTTCACACAATATCCGCAAGGTGTCACCGGACAATGAAATCAAATCCAATACTGATAACGAACAGGAACAGGGCCAGCAGGAACAGAGCACGCCAGGCAATAACACGCTGGAAAACTATACTGTCAATCTCAATGTACTTGCATTAACAAACAAAATTGATCCCTTGATCGGGCGCGAAGAAGAAATTGAACGCGTCATTCAGACATTATGCCGCAGACGCAAAAACAATCCACTGCTGGTCGGTGAAGCCGGTGTTGGTAAAACAGCCATTGCTGAAGGTCTTGCAAAACGCATTGTTGATGGCCAAGTACCGGACATTCTTTTAAACCACCAGGTCTATGCCTTGGACATGGGTGCGCTGCTGGCTGGCACGAAATACCGCGGTGATTTTGAACAGCGCTTGAAAGCAGTGCTCAAGCAGTTAACAGACAGTCACGAAACAATCCTGTTTATCGATGAAATACACACGTTGATCGGTGCAGGCGCGGCCTCCGGCGGCGTGCTGGACGCATCGAATCTGCTGAAACCGGTGTTGAGCTCAGGACAGCTGCGCTGCATCGGTGCAACAACCTATGCCGAATACCGCGGCATCTTTGAAAAAGATCACGCGCTGTCGAGACGATTCCAGCAGATCGATGTACAAGAGCCCAGCGTGAACGAAACGGTAGCCATCCTGCAAGGGTTGAAATCACGCTACGAAGCACATCACAAAGTCAAATACACAGTGGCCGCGCTACATTCCGCCGCCGAACTGGCCGATCGCTTTATTAACGACAGGCATTTACCCGACAAGGCGATTGACGTAATTGACGAAGCTGGCGCGGCTCAGCGTATTTTGCCGAAATCCAGAAAACGGAAAATTATCGGCAAGACGGAAATAGAAACCATCGTCGCCAAAATTGCTCGCATTCCACCACAAAATATCACGAGCAACGACAGAAACCGCTTGAAAACGCTGGAACGCGATATGAAAGCTGTGGTATTTGGACAGGACAAGGCCATCGACGCCTTATGCTCGGCGATCAAAATGTCAAGAAGCGGACTGGGAAATCCGCGCAAACCCGTAGGATCGTTTCTGTTTTCCGGCCCTACCGGGGTTGGCAAGACAGAAGTCGCTCGACAGCTTGCTTACGCGCTCGGCGTCCAGCTGCATCGCTTCGATATGTCTGAATACATGGAACGGCATGCGGTTTCCCGTCTCATCGGCGCACCGCCCGGTTATGTCGGATTTGATCAGGGCGGATTGTTGACGGAAACGATTGTCAAACATCCCTACTCTGTATTGCTGCTGGATGAAATTGAAAAAGCGCATACCGATATTTTCAATATCCTGCTACAAGTTATGGACTACGGCACACTAACGGATAACAATGGACGTAAAGCCGATTTCCGCAATGTCATCATCATCATGACGACCAACGCAGGCGCCGATTCATTGACAAAATCAACCATCGGCTTTACCAAATCGAATCAGGCCGGTGATGAAATGACGGATATCAAACGCCTGTTCACGCCAGAATTCAGAAATCGTCTTGATGCGATCATTTCATTCGCCATGCTCAATGAAGAAATCATTCTGCGCGTCACCGACAAATTCCTCATGCAGCTTGAAGCGCAATTGCAGGAAAGAAAAGTGGAAGCAGTTTTCACCGAGAAATTGCGCAGATATCTGGCCAAAAACGGCTTTGATCCGCTAATGGGTGCGCGTCCCATGGAACGCCTGATCCAGGATACCATTCGCCGTGCGCTGGCTGACGAGCTTTTATTTGGTCGTTTGGCAAACGGCGGCAAAGTAACTGTCGATATCGACGAGCACGATAAAGTACTGCTCAATTACGAAGAAGAAGTCGTACTCACTTGACAGACTGCTAAATTAGCAGCATCAAACAGCAGCTGCCGGGCACAGTTACATCCATGACAATCGCATTGATAAGCACCGCCGATACTTACTGCATCACTTCAATAAAATTGCCGGAAAATCACCACCTGACCGGAAATTTATTGATATTCAGCGCGCTTTTCTCGGAACAACAGGAACAGCAATATAATTGCCCAGAATCACTAATATGAACAATACTCGGCCAAGATAATTTTGGACTGGGCACAACAACAATCCAGCCACTCACCCCCATTTGTAACATTGCATTGCGCTGATTCGCATCGAGATTCATAGATGCTTTATGCAGGATTATTAATGGTAATATATACAGTTTCTTGGTTTTTAAATTTTAAAGGTCTGATAACACCATGTTTGCGCAAAATCACACGATAGATAATGTTGATCCCGATTTGTGGCAAGCCATGAAAGGCGAGCTGCAACGTCAGGAAGAATACATTGAGCTCATCGCATCCGAAAATTATGCCAGTCCTGCGGTCATGCAGGCGCAAGGCTCAGTACTTACCAACAAGTACGCCGAGGGTTATCCCGGCAAACGCTATTATGGCGGCTGTAATTTTGTCGACACCGTGGAACAACTTGCGATTGATCGCTTGAAATCACTGTTCGATGCTGAATATGTCAACGTGCAGCCGCACTCCGGTTCACAGGCCAATGCCGCCGTCTATCTTTCCGTCCTAAAACCGGGCGACACTTTGCTCGGTATGTCCCTTGCACATGGCGGACATTTGACGCATGGTGCAACAGTGAGCATGAGCGGCAAGATCTTTAATTCGGTCTCCTACGGACTACATCCTGAAACCGAAGAACTGGACTACGATCAGGTCGAAAGGCTGGCGCATGAGCATAAACCCAAAATGATTGTTGCCGGTGCATCGGCCTATGCGCGCATCATTGACTGGAAACGTTTCCGTAAAATTGCCGATTCGGTCGGCGCCTATCTGTTTGTCGACATGGCGCATTATGCAGGTCTGATTGCCGCGGGCTTTTATCCGAATCCGGTCGGCATTGCCGATTTTGTAACCAGCACGACACACAAAACCCTGCGCGGACCGCGCGGCGGCATCATCATGGCCAAACCCGAGCATGAGAAAGCACTGAATTCAGCCATCTTCCCGCAAACCCAGGGCGGCCCGTTGATGCATGTCATCGCCGCAAAAGCCGTCGCCTTTAAGGAAGCGTCAACCAGCGAATTCAAAAAATATCAGGAACAGGTGATTGAAAACGCGCGGGTCATGGCAAAAGTGCTGCAACAGCGCGGACTACGTATCGTATCCGGCAAAACCGATTGCCATATGTTTCTTGTCGATCTGCAGGCGATCAACCTGACCGGAAAGGCTGCTGAAGCCGCGCTGGAACATGCGCATATCACCGTGAATAAAAACGCCATTCCGAACGATCCGCAAAAACCGTTTGTTACCAGCGGCATCCGCATCGGCTCCCCGGCGATGACGACACGCGGCTTTAAAGAACTTGAAGCAGAACGACTGGCGAACATGATTGCCGATGTACTCGAAGCGCCGGAAGATCCGTCCGTCATTTCACGTATCGCCGACGAAGCGAAAGCATTGTGTAAAAAATTCCCGGTGTACGGATAAGCGGCATACTCATGCTTTCATCCGGTTAAATACACTGAAACCCACGCGCGGCCATCGCCTATGAAATGTCCATTCTGTAATGCGGAAGACACCAACGTTATCGATTCGCGCGTGAGTGAAGAAGGCAACCGGATACGCCGCAGACGGCGCTGCCCGTCGTGTGACAAACGTTTCACAACCTATGAAACCGTCGAACTCCGGCTGCCCCAGGTCGTCAAGCATGATGGCACGCGCGCCGAGTTTGACCGCAACAAACTGCTGACCGGGTTTAAACGTGCACTGCATAAACGCCCGGTATCAGCGGATGCTGTCGAAGCTGCGATAGACCGTATCACGCAACACCTGCTCAGCCTCGGGGAACGGGAAGTCTCTTCGCGCAGCATCGGGGAAAGCGTGATGAACGAACTGTACAAACTCGATAAAGTAGCTTACATCCGCTTTGCCTCCGTTTACAAAAGCTTTCAGGACGTCGATGATTTCCGCGATGCAATTCGCGAAGTCAATAAAGTCAATGAAACCGGTGAAATGCAGGCAAGCAAAGAAATAGACAGCCCCCAAAAATCATAACCCCGAAAAGATCGTAACCTAGGCCCATGTTTTTTTGAATTGATGTCACCGACCTCAATGTTTAAACCGGCTGATCATGCCTTCATGTCCAAAGCCCTGCAACTGGCGAAAAAAGGGCTCTACACCACGACACCCAATCCGCGCGTCGGTTGCGTGATTACACGGAATAACGAAATAGTCGGTAGCGGCTGGCATGAAAAAGCCGGACAACCGCACGCGGAAATCAACGCACTCACCATGGCCGGCGCAGCGGCGCAGGGCGCAACCGCCTATATTACGCTGGAGCCATGCAGCCATCACGGCCGCACGCCACCCTGCGCGGATGCGCTGATTCGAGCCGGCATCGCCCGCGCCGTCATCGCCATGCAAGACCCAAACCCACAGGTGCAAGGCGGCGGAATTGCCGCATTGAAACAGGCCGGCATAGCCGTGCAGAGCGGATTGATGCAGGATTCGGCTGCAGCATTAAACGCCGGCTTCATCAAACGCATGCAACAGAAAAAACCGTGGGTACGTGTGAAAATGGCCATCAGCCTGGACGGCAAAACCGCGCTGAACAATGGCCAGAGCCAATGGATCACCGGCGAAGCCGCACGCCGCGACGGTCACCACTGGCGCGCGCGTTCCTGCGCCATCATGACCGGCATCGGCACCATCCGCGCCGACAATCCACACCTGACCGTGCGCCACGTTTCCACATCCAGGCAACCCAGAAAAATTATCATCGACAACCACCTGGCCATCCCCATTGACGCTGATATCTTGAAAGAAGGCAATACCTGCATTTTTACCACTTCAGCCGGAAATACCGCAAAAATCGCCCGACTGGAGAGAATAGGAGCACATGTGATTCCAACCGAGCAAACCGGTCAGGAGCAAGTCAATCTGACCAGCGTCATGACCACGCTGGCGCAACTGGAATGCAACGAAGTCCTCGTCGAGGCAGGTAGTGCACTCAGCGGCGCGCTGATCCGCGCCGGACTCGTTGATGAACTGATCATCTACATGGCGCCCAGCCTGCTGGGCGGCAGCGCCAGAGACATGTTCCAATGGTCCGAATTCACCAGCCTAGAACAGAAAATCGCGCTCCGAATGATGGATATGCGGATGATTGGAAGGGATATTCGGATTATTGCGCGTTTATGATTAGCCATTGCAATACTGGTTACTTGAACCGTATTTTCAAGCGACCGCAAGCATTTTGTAAAACTGTTGCGCGGTGTCGGCAAGCTAATAGATAACTTTCACACACAAGAACCAAATGATCCGCGCATAACCCAGACACTAATCAACACCCTCAACACCCAAAAAAGCAACTTGAATGATGTTACTTGCCGGAATTTATTGCCATACACAAACCGCCTGTTTTTTAACACAGGAGCACAAACCCTTTTGCCTGCTATATCTGTCAATGCTATCCACAAGCTTATCCACAGATTTTGTGGATAAGGCGATACAAACTGTTTATCTGCCGTTCAGTTCCAGCGATTGTTCAAACTCCAGTCGGGCTTCCTCGATGGCTTCGAGAATCTGCTGCTTGAATTCATCGCGGGAGTAGTGTTCTTCAAGTTTCAACAGCAGGTGCTCGACGCCAAGCCCCACGGTCAGGCCGCCGATAACGCCACCTAGGGCTGCGCCGATGGCGGTTCCGATGCCCGGAAAGATGGAACCGATGGCCGCACCGCTGGCTGCGCCTGCTGCAGCGCCGCCGAGAACGCTGGCGGCTTTGCCTGCGGCGACTTTGACCAGTGCTTTGGCGCCGAGACTGATCGCGCCTTTGGCGATGACCTTGCCGGTGATCTTGCCTGCGATTGCACCGGTAATCG
>JADZAR010000028.1 GCA_020852475.1 Nitrosomonas sp. | reverse complement strand
GCCGTTTTTGTGATCACTCAGGAAGATATCCGGCGTTCTGGCGCAACCAGCATACCCGATGCATTGAGAATGGCGCCGGGTGTTGAAGTATCCCGCATCAACGCGGACAAGTGGTCAATCAGCATACGCGGATTTAATGGCCGGTTTGCCAATAAATTGCAGGTATTGATGGATGGCCGCAGTGTCTATAATCCCCTGTTTGCAGGTATTCTGTGGGATCAGCAGGACACGCTCATGGAAGATATCGAACGGATTGAAATCATACGCGGCCCCGGAGCAGCCATGTGGGGTGTCAATGCAGTCAACGGTGTAATCAATATTATTACCAAAAAAGCCGCGGATACCCAAGGCACACTGCTCAGCGCTGGCGGCGGCAGTTTTGAGCAGGGTTTCATCAGTGCGCGTCATGGTGGGAAAATCAATGATGACACGCCTTTCCGCCTGTACGCAAAAGCATTTACCCGCGACTCGTTCCGGACAACCACGGACGGCAACGCCAATGACGCCTGGCACAGCGCGAAAGGTGGTTTCCGCCTGGATCATGCGCGCGGGATCGATCAATTTACCCTGCAAGGTGATTTTTATTACAACGCGCACGGCGACAGACTCGACAAGACCCTGCTCGCCTCGCCAATCATTCAGGTCGGCAACGCGAGAGGCGACAGTAAAGGGGGTAATCTTCGCCTGCGCTGGGACCGCAAATTGTCGGAAAAATCATCGATCATGCTGCAATCCTATTACGACATCAGCGACTATCGCATATTGACGTGGGCAAACGTGCTGACGGAAAGTTTCGACATTGATTTCCAGCATCGTTTCCCCCTGTTCGAACGCCACGACATCACCTGGGGCGCCAATTACCGGCTCTATCACAACAAAATCAACGATACCGAAACCATCGCCTTCAATCCGCGCGGTCAAATCAATCACCTTGGCGGTATTTATGTTCGTGACGAAATCACTCTGATTCCAGACCAGCTGTTGTTTACCATCGGTTCGCGATTCGACCACAACGATTTTTCCGGCTGGGAAATTCAGCCGAACGCGCGCCTGATGTGGATGCCGGACGCAAAAAATTCAGTCTGGGCTGCTGTTTCACGCGCTGTCCGGACACCATCCAGGGCGGAACATGACATCCGGCTCAATACTCAAATCACGAATGCGTTACCGGGTCTGGTCAATCCCTTACCGTTCCCGGTTTTAAGCCAGGTACAAGGCACGCCCAGTTTCAACGCGGAAAAATTACTGGCCTATGAACTGGGTTACCGGCATCAGTTCACGTTTCAGGCCTCCATTGATATTGCCGCATTCTTTAATGATTATAGCCAGTTACGCGACTTATCCGCTGGAGTACCCATCTTTCAGAACAACTTTCCACAACATCTGATATTACCGGTTGCATTAACCAACCAGGCATCGGGTTATACCTATGGCGTAGAAATTTCGGCGGACTCCCGCCCACTGGAAACCTGGCGCCTGCAACTCAGTTACAGCTATCTCAATATGCATATCCGGTCAACTTCGCCGCTCAGCACGCTTGATTCAACTTCAGGCAGTGCGGCCAGGGCAAACCCGCATCATCATATCTCTTTACGTTCGCTGCATGATTTTTCGGAACGGCTGCAATTCAATTTCTGGCTACGCTATGTCAGCAGCGTCGATTTTTACAACATCCCCGGTTATATCACCATGGACAGCAAGCTATCCTTCAGGCCTGTTCGTAACGTCGAGTTATATCTGGTCGGACAAAACCTGTTCCAGAACAGTCATCAGGAATCGGTGTCCGACTTCATTCCGCTCGTCCCCGCTTATGTTCCCCGCGGCATTTACGCCGGCGCTGAATGGCGATTCTGACAAGGTATTGAACCCAAGACTATCCGAGAAACCTCAGTTGACCGTTATCCGCGTTTTACTTGTGTCACCGGTTTTTCCCGGGCAACCGGCTGCCTCGCACACATTATCCAATCAAGCACCCTGGTCATTCCGGTTTCAGAATGCCCGAAATAGACTGTCTAGTTTTGCTTATTTCCGCATTCAAGCAACGGCCATCAGGTCTAATATGCCCGCATAACCGCTGACCAGAACACTCAGGCACAGCATCAAAGTCACTCAGGCAGAGCACTCTGCCAAAGCATTACACAAGAAAATACATCACCACTGACAACCTGATGATTTTATCACCGCTTAAATTTTTAACTCTGATCGTTGTTTTATGTATCCCAGGACTCGCAGCCTCGACCGGAAAGGTTGCCGGTGATCCCTTGCTTAACCTCAGCATCGAAGAATTGATGCAGATCACCGTGGTTACCGCATCCAGGCAGTCGCAAAAACTCAATCAAGTCCCTTCAGCCGTATTTGTTATCACTGGCGAAGATATCCGGAGATCTGGCGCAACCAGTATTCCCGAAGCCTTGCGCATGGCGCCCGGCGTACAGGTCGAACGGTCTTCCACGGATAAATGGGCTGTCAGCATTCGCGGCTTTAATGGCGTGTACGCCAACAAGCTGCAAGTCCTCATGGATGGCCGCAGCATCTACAATCCCTTATTTGCGGGCGTTCAGTGGGAACAACACGACACTTTGCTCGAAGATATCGAACGCATCGAAGTCATCCGCGGACCGGCTGCCGCCGTATGGGGCGCCAACGCTGTCAATGGCGTCATCAACATCATCACCAAAAAAGCGGCTGATACGCAAGGTACGCTGGTTACCGCCGGGGGCGGCAGTTTCGAACATGGATTCCTCGGCGCACGCTACGGTGGCGCCATTAACGAAACCACGCCTTTCCGTCTTTACGCCAAAGGATTCACGCGCGGTAACACGACCTCTCTAACCGGCGCCAATCTTGACAATCAATGGCACTCCGCGCGCGGCGGATTCAGATTGGATCATACTCGGGGCATCGACCAGTTTACGCTGCAAGGCGATATTTTTTACAACTCAAATGGCGGTACGCTGGATAGAAGCCAGCTTAATCTGTCCAGCATTCCAGCGGACAGCGCGCGCGGCAATAACGGCGGCGGCAACATTCGCGCACGCTGGGATCGGGTTTATTCCGATCAATCCGCTTTGATGCTGCAAATGTACTACGATCAAAGCTTCGACGATTTTTCTTTTTTTGGCCACTCAAAAACCCGAAGCTTCGATATCGATTTTCAGCATCGTTTTACGCTGTTCGACAGACACAGCTTGACCTGGGGCGGGAATTACCGGCTTTATCATAATAAAGTTTTCCATACCGAGCTCACTCAATTCACGCCCAGCGAGCAAACGCTTCATCAGTTCAGCGGTTTTATCCGTGATGATATTACGCTGATCCCCGAGCGGCTGTTATTTACGCTAGGCACACGTCTGGATCATCATCATTTTACCGGACTGGAAGTACAGCCCAACGCGCGCCTCATGTTGACACCCAACGCATCTAATACTATCTGGCTGTCGATTTCACGTGCCGTACGCCTTCCTTCACGCGGCGAACGGGATGTCACGACTGTCGTCAGACAAATTCAGGAATTACCCGGATTTCCCGTCCTGCCCATCCCTCTTCTGGCAACCATGCAGGGCTCCGATAGCTTTGATTCGGAAAAGTTGATTGCCTATGAATTAGGCTACCGCACTCAACTCACGTCACAGGCATCGCTCGATGTTTCTGGTTTTATCAACGATTACAGCAGTTTAAGAGACTTCAGCTTTGGCGCGCTAACATCAGGCGCAGGATTGCCCGGACAACTGATGGTACCGATAATGTTAAATAATAATGCCGCCGCGCTCACCTATGGGGTTGAGGTATCCGCTGACATACGGCCGACCAGCCAATGGCGCTTGCAGGCCAGTTACAGCTATCTGAACATGGATATTAAAGCCAGTGAACTGGCCAAGCGATTCGATCCGACAACCGGCGGCGCGGATAAAGTCGCTCCGCAACATCGCCTGTCCGCCCGTTCGAATTACGACTTTTCCGAAAGGCTGCAACTGGATCTCTGGTTGCGCTATGTCAGTAATATCGCTTTCTACGATATCCCCGACTACGTCACGATGGATGCCAGACTTGCATTCAAACCCTCAAAGGGTGTTGAATTGTTCCTCGTCGGACAGAACCTGTTCAGCCAGAATCACCGTGAGTTTGTCTCCGATACCATTCCCGCATTGCCAGGATTCATACCGCGGGGGATTTATGCCGGCGCACGCTGGCAATTCTGAACCAGTCCACGCTCACGGCAATGCATTATTTCCACCAACAAACCCGGAGACTCGCCGCTTTTACGCGAAGCGTCATGATCAAATGCCTTTGTGTCCTGTGGATCGGGTATTTGAATCCGTTTTTTCATCCGGCAGCACTGGCCGACAATCCAACGCAGCACCAGGTCAAGGTCGCCTTTATTTATAACTTTATTTCTTTTACCAAATGGCCGGAAGGAACACCCGAAACATTGAATCTCTGCATTCATGGCCAGGATCCTTTTGGCGGTGAATTCAACGCTTTGCAGGACAAAATCTCGAATGGCCGCAAAATCAATATCATGCGCATCGGCAATAGCATGCAATTCGAATCCTGTCAGGTGGTTTTCTTTCCGCGGTCAAGCACCGAGGTATTGCCCAGCCTGCTCGATAAAATCGGCAGCAGACCGATGCTGACCATCGCCGACAGCCCGGGCGCGGCGGCTCGCGGCGTCATCATCAACATGGGCCTGTCGGATGCCGGCAGAGTCGTTTTTGAAATCAACCAGCGCGCTGCGCTCAACGCTGAACTGGGACTCAGCTCGAAGTTGTTGAGTCTGGCTGTCACGCTGTTTTGATGATTCAGCGACAAGGAGAAAACACTTTTGACAGATAAGCCTAAAAACCTTTTCACCAGCACTTTTTTAACACAGGAGACACATCCATCATGAAACTACATTTCCAGAAACCATTACTGTCCATTTTTGCGTTGATGCTGATCGGCTACTTTGGCCTCGTAAAAGCAGACACCGCCAGCGATGCGGAAACCGTACTCAACTGGGCTGAAAACACCTATCCGGCGTTATTCCCGTCACATCAGGCAACACAAAACATTAATCCCTGGCTCTTTCGCTTCTACCGGGAAACCGGCATTTACGCCGGCGTCAATCAGGATGACCATGGCGTTTATGTCCTCGGCGGGCCTTGGGGCAACAACGTGACATTCATCGGCACATTACCGGAAGTCGTCAATCTGACGCTAGGCTCGGGTGGCAACAGCGGCATCAGCAGTTGCAACACCGATAGCAGTCCGGGCGGTGTTTCCTTTAGCCAAAGCGGCAATGTTGTATCCATCAACACGAACGGCCAGTGCATTCCGGCACCCGATCTGTCTGATCCGGCCAGCGGGAATCTCTGCCGGACACCACCGCAGACGACGGCAAGCGGCATCTCGATACTGAGCAGCAACACCGTCACGTCAGCCACGATAGACGGCATTACGACCAGCACCCTGAACAATCCCTTCGAATCGATTCTCGCGGCAACCGCGAATGTCAAATACTGCACGATCAACGCGCCGGCAAACATGGCCGACCTGGTGTTGAATACCGATCTCTGTTTTGATATTACTACACTGATGTCAAGCTTCCCGCCGATTGACGGCATTACCGTCACACCACCGGTCAATTACCATCTGAAAAGCACCGCAACGAATGGCATCGTGGATGACTGTTTTGCCACCGACGCTTCAGCCATTTTTGATGCGTTTACCGGTGAAGTCTGGATCAGAAACACACTGACCGGCGAGTTTATCAGCGCACCGCAATAAAGCAACCCAAGGAAACTGTCCGCAGTAGATCAGTCTATTCTCGGACAGTCTCCAAGGGCGTCTCTAAAACTCAAAGTTTTTAAACAGAAAATGCGCAAAACGCGGCGCGAGCAAAAAATGCTGACGCAACATAGGATTAATAGGTAGGGAAGCATTTTTTGTGCGCAACGAAGTGTTGTGACAAAATCTGGATTTTTAGCGATGCCCATGGATAAAACAGTAAACTACTGGAGTAAATCCGTTGATGCGTTGTTGCAGACCCTGAACAGCAATTACCAGGGACTTGACAGTGCAACGGCGCAACAGCGGATTCACCAATACGGCCACAATACACTGGCGGTCGATCATGGCGCTACCCGGACCGTACAACTGTTCCTGGAACGCTTCCGCAACCCCCTGGTGCTGATTCTGATCTTTGCCGCCGTCGTTGCGATGCTTATGCACGACTGGCTGGATGCCTTGATTGTGCTTGGCATTGTATTCGTTACTGTGGTGCTCGGTTTTATACAGGAGTACCGCGCCACTCGAGCGGTGGAACAGTTACGCAAACAGGTTACGGTCAAGGCAACGGTGTTACGCGATGGCCAGAGTCTGGCCATTCCCGCCGAAGAAGTGGTGCCCGGCGACATCGTGCTGCTCACGGCCGGAAACCTGATTCCCGGTGACGGTGTCCTGCTCGAGACGAAGGATTTTCACGTGAATCAGGCGTTGCTGACCGGTGAGACTTATCCGGTGGAAAAACAACCGGGTACATCACCAGATGACGCCAGCCTTGTTGAACGTACTAATTGCATTTTTATGGGAACATCGGTGCGCAGTGGCACCGCCACCGCCTTAATCGTGCATACCGGACGGGCGACGCAGTTTGGTCAGATTGCCGACACGCTCGCCCTGCGACCGCCGGAGACGGAATTCGAGCGCGGCCTGCGTCACTTCGGTGTACTGCTGGTGCAGATCATGATGATCATCGTGTTCATTATTCTGGCGATTCATATCGCCTTGCATCATCCGACCATCGAAACGGTGATGTTTGCCATGGCTCTGGCGGTGGGTTTGTCGCCGGAATTGCTGCCCGCCATACTGACTATTACTCTGTCGCGCGGTGCGAGAACCATGGCCGGGCACGGTGTCATTGTCAAGCGCCTGAATGCCATTGAGAACCTTGGCAGCATGGATATACTCTGCACCGACAAGACCGGCACCCTGACCAAGGGCGTGGTGCAATTGGATAAAGCCCTGGATATCACCGGCCAAACCAGCGAGGCGGTATTGCGTTTGGCGTATCTTAATTCTCATTTCGAGACCGGCCTCGCCAATCCCCTGGATGAAGCCGTGACTGCGGCGGCAAAGCAGAACGGGTTGAATGTGGGTGACTATCAAAAGCGGGATGAAATTCCGTATGACTTCGTTCGCAAGCGCTTGAGTATTGTCGTCTCGCGCACTGACGAAACGACGGCGCAGATGATTACCAAAGGCGCTCTGCAGAATGTCCTGGAAATCTGCGACAAGATACAAACCGGAACCGGTGTGATGCTGCTCGCGGATGAATACCGCCAGATCATCCAGCAACATTTTAATGCCTGGAGCGCGGAGGGTTACCGCGTCCTGGGTGTTGCGCATAAAACCTGTGAATCATCCAACGTCTACACGCGCAATGATGAGCACGGCATGGTGTTTGCCGGTTTCCTGCTGTTCTTTGATCCGCCTGAAGAAGGTGTGCGCAAGACCTTGAATGCGCTGCATCGTCTTGGTGTGCGGGTCAAGATCATCACCGGCGACAACCGGCATGTCGCCCGGCATGTTGCGGAAGCCGTGGGCATTCAGGCAAAGCGCATCATCACCGGTGCAGATCTGACAAATATGAGGGATGAGGCCCTCTGGCATCTGGCGCCACATGTCAATCTATTTGCCGAGGTCGACCCAAACCAGAAGGAGCGTATTATCACCGCACTACAGAAGACCGGGCATGTAGTGGGTTATCTCGGAGATGGCATCAACGATGCGCCTGCGCTGCATGCGGCCGATATCGGTATTTCAGTTGATCAGGCAGTAGACGTGGCCAAAGAGGCGTCGGATCTGGTGCTGATGAAACATGATCTGGAAGTCCTGCGCAAAGGTATCGACGAAGGACGCCGCACTTTCGCCAATACACTCAAGTATATTTTTATCACTACCAGCGCCAATTTCGGCAATATGATCAGCATGGCGCTGGCTTCCTTGTTTTTGCCCTTTCTGCCGCTGCTTGCGAAGCAGATCCTGCTCAACAATTTACTCTCCGATATCCCGGCCATGGGCATCGCCGGAGACAACGTGGACCGTGACTGGGAGCGTACGCCGCACCGCTGGGATATCAAGCTGATTCGCAATTTCATGATTACCTTCGGTTTGGTCAGCGTGGTCTTCGACTTGCTGACTTTTGCAGTGTTGTTATACCTTGCTGGCGAAGCTGTCGAAGTGTTTCGTACCGGATGGTTTATGGAATCGCTGATGACGGAGTTGCTCATCTTGCTGGTTATTCGCACGCATCAACCTTTCTATAAAAGTATTCCAGGCCGTTTCCTTGTTTGGAGTACAACCGGCATGGTGTTGCTCACGGTAATCCTGCCTTATCTGCCCCTGGGCGCGGCGTTCGGTTTTGTGCCCTTACCTGGACCGGTATTGATTGCCATTCTGGGGATCACTGTACTGTATATCATGGTATCCGAACTCACCAAGCGTATTTTCTTTCAACGTTTCAGCAAACAACACCGCAAAAATAGCGATACAGCCAGTATCTGACAGGAAGGACAATCGTGTTTGTTTCGCGAACCGGCTTTTTGCAGCGCGTTCTTAACATGCTTGCTGGTCCAGGAACCTGTCAGACATACGACTAATCTACTGCGCTAATGCGTTGAACAGACTTTGGCCCAAATATCATGAGAAATGTCCCGCGGGACACTGCCATTTTCCAGCCGGTTACTCATAATGAGACCTTTGCACGGCT
>JADZAR010000027.1 GCA_020852475.1 Nitrosomonas sp. | reverse complement strand
TCTGGAAGTATGCAAAAGGCATGATCGTGTTCTGACTGTTGTTGACAATCTCGAACTCGACATCAATGACATACGTGCCGCGGTGAAAGGTGTAGATTTTTGCGATTTGCAGACCGTTTTCTTCGGGAGCCAGCAATCGAACGCTGACCCGGTCTTCGCCGGGTTTCAGTTCGTAAGTGTAGACGTTGGAATCAATGGTATATCGCGTTTTATGGCTCGGCAGACCGTCGCCGATCAATCCGGATTGCGAAACTTGAAAGCGCGCCGCCTGATCCAGTAGTAATTCATAGGGCTTAGTTTTATCTTCCCGGGCCGGATGCATCAACAAACCCAGTTTTCTGATATCGCCACCCGCAGTATCGATTTCGGCGACAATCAAATCCGTAGTGACTTGAATTTTTTCGCCGCTTTCGAATAAATTAGGCGTTATGCCCGGCGAAACACCTTCGATGCCCTCGGCATTGCTCAGTCCACCTGCGCTGGCGAGCTCATCTCCGGGAACAGGCAATGGATCATGCCGCTGATTACTTCCTTCAGCCATTGTCCCGGGAGTTACCTGAGTAACCGGAGGTTGCATTTCTTTCTGCCATGATTCCCACAAAAGCAACAGGGAAGTTGACAAGATAATGATCAGTATAAGTTTTCTTGTTTCCATTCTATCGAGTCAGATTAATTTTTATGATGACGCCTGCTCGTGCATTGCATGCGTTATTGCAGCGTGTCGTCGTGTGTCAACCAGTTTTGATCGTTATGCGATCATTCATTTGCACGGTTACCCTGTTGAGCGATTATCCGGTGCTTCAGGGGACAGGCTCATAGCCGCCTTTACACCATGGATTACAGCGCAAAATGCGCCAGATACTCAGCCGCATGCCGCAAAAAAAACCGTGTTTAGCTAATGCCTCGCACGCATACTGAGAGCAGGTGGGAGTAAAGCGGCATGAAGGCGGCATCATAGGACTGATGCAATATTGATAAAGCCTTATCAGCGCGATGACTAGTCGTGACATTGTTGTAATTCGTGCATCAATAACTTGATTTCAGCAACAACCTGCGCTCCCTCTCCCCGAGAAATCGGACGCCTCAAACGCATTATCCAGTCCATACCCATGGCGTCTTTTTTCTCGAATGTACGAAATGTTTCTCGCAGTAATCGCTTTATTTTGTTGCGCTTCACCGCCCGGCGCTCAATTTTTTTTGAAACAATCAACCCTATTCTGGAGTAGAACAGCTCATTAGGTTTGGCATATATTTGTAAATGCAAACTGCTCGCCTGACGCTTAAAGCGAAAAACCGCTGCAAAGGCCTCCGCGTTACACAGCCGACGACTTCTCGGCAAGGAATATATTTTTACATGACTAATGCTGTTACTCAGTTTGTCTGATTATTGATCGTGTGGTGTTTATACACTCAATTTTTTGCGCCCTTTTGCCCGACGCGCCCGAATGACAGCCCTGCCACCACGCGTTTTCATGCGAACGCGAAAACCATGTGTTCTTTTCCTTTTAATAACAGACGGCTGATATGTACGTTTCATACTTTCTCTCTCTATGCTTGATCAATAAAACCGTGTATTACAACCTGTTATACAGTCTCGTGTCAACTATTTTTAAATAGTGATTTCGCTGATTAATGTACTTTTAAATCGCCATTACCTTGGCAATTCCGCCCCCCGCACTATAAACAGCGATTTTGCTCTTATTTTGTATATCACGTTGCAGATAATGGCATTAAAAAACGAAAATTAAAATTTAGCACCTGTTCCAACCAGTTCAGCTGTGATGATTTTATAACCGAAATTTTCCGGGTCCATGCTATCCAGCGGTTGATTATCAATCTCCGCGTGCGGAAACAAAAAGAAAGGTAACTTTCCGACGCGGCTGTTCGGCAGCGGAATGTCCTGTTCATGGTTGAATGTAATCCAGTTCATTTCCCAGGCGCCGAAGAAGTCTTCTCGCAGACGTTCAATCTGCGGATCATCCAGATTCAGGTTTTCGAGTTTGGCAACTTTGCATACATCGGCGGGGTTAACCGGAATCCAGCCATAATTATTCAGATAAAATTCCGCCCGGCTGTGTTGCGCGGTGCTGATATCGGCTGGCCTGCCCAAACTCGAATGCAATTCCGACTCCGTCATGCGTATGCCATATTGCATCCGTGCGGGAATGCCAAGCGCGCGCGCCAATCCAACGAAAAGCGAATGCGCGTCTACGCACTTTCCCTTTAGCTGATTATTTTCCAGCATGAATTTCACATCACCCCTGCCGCGGCCGCGCGTCGTTTCATCATGACGGAAGTGATCGATGAGCCAGTCATAGATGGCGCGCGCCTTCTCCAGCGGCGTATTTCCTTTGTCGTACGTGATTGAGTGCGCGACATCTTTAACCAGTTTATCGATAGGAATTAAATTCGTGGACTCAAGATAGGGCTTGAGATGAGGCGGAAGGGATGCAGTATCCGGACGGTAATATTCAAGATTGACCGAGTGATTCGATGTTTTGATAATACTGTGGATTGTGGCATGACGCGGTCCGTTACCTTGCCATTCTGCTGTAAAAACAGGAAATTTTTCTTTGCCGCAAGTATCGAATTTGGCTGTCTTCGCAGTTCCTGACCAGTTATTGCCCTGCGTATATTGATAAGCTGGGGACATGGAATTGGGTAACGGCAGCCAGAGGCGCGCGTGCTTTCCGGTTGCTGGCAAATCGATCTGATAAGTCAGTCGGAAGCTGTTCCATTTTTCAAAATCCAGTCTCCTGCTATCGGCAAACAATGGAATTGACGTTATTGGATTTAAAAGTGCGCCCGCCCCAATAATTTTGATAAAATCTCTGCGTTTCATAGCCTCTTCTCTGTTGAAATTTATGTCAGGATAAATGGAAAAATCGAATCAATCCGCTGCTTGTTTTTGCATGGCGAATTTTATCCTATCGCTTACTTAAGTCAATGTTCCATGATGCCTATTTATGTCTGAATCAGAACTGTTATCCGCCGTTGAAATCGAAACCGGCTCCAGCCCTGCGCACACCATCTTATGGATGCACGGCCTGGGTGCCGATGGAAATGATTTCGTGCCGATTATCAATGAATTGACAGTATCCTCAAAAATACCGATCCGCTTTATTTTTCCACACGCTCCCGAAAGACCGGTAACCATAAACGGCGGTTATATGATGCGCGCCTGGTATGATATTTATGGCGCAAATATTGACGCATCCGAAGATGAAGCCGGCATTCGCGCTTCGCAAAAAACAATTGATGCATTGATTGAAAATGAGCTGCGAAGAGGCATTGCATCAACGCATATCGTTCTGGCCGGTTTTTCACAGGGCGGTGCCATGGCGCTTCAAGCGGGACTGCGGCAAAAGAACAAATTGGGCGGCATTATGGCATTGTCATGTTATCTGCCTTTATCCGCCTCCCTTCATCATGAAGCGCAAGCAACCAACACTGCGACGCCCATTTTTATGGCGCATGGCACGTATGATGCGATTGTTCCGATTACACTCGCCACGTCATCAAAAGAAAAGCTGCTTCAAGCTCATTACACCGTGGATTGGCATGAGTACTCGATGGAACATTCCGTCTGCAACCAGGAAATCGACGATATCGATCAGTGGTTACAGCAAATTATTTTCCAAGGTAGCTCGGATCTTTAATTCTTTGTAACTCTTATTATCTGGCTCAAAAATATGAAACTGGCGACATGGAACGTCAATTCCCTCAAAGTTCGGTTACCCCAGGTGATCGAATGGCTGCAAACGCATCAACCGGATGTACTCTGTCTCCAGGAAACCAAATTATCGGATGAAAACTTTCCGCAAGATGAAATCACCGATGCCGGCTACCAGTCCATCTACACCGGTCAAAAGACCTATAACGGTGTAGCCATACTCAGCAGATCACAAGGTAGGGAAGCTGTCACCGCCATTCCTGATTTTGAGGACGAACAGAAAAGAGTCATTGCAGCAACCTATGGAAATCTGCGCGTCGTTTCTGTTTATGTACCCAACGGCGAAACGGTGGATTCAGGAAAATATGCTTATAAAATGAGATGGCTGCCCGCCTTGACAACCTGGCTGCGCGAAGAATTAAAAAAATACCCCCGACTGGCCGTCATGGGCGACTACAATATCGCTCCGGATGACAGAGATGTATACGACCCGGAGCTCTGGAACGGAAAAGTATTATGCAGCCAGCCTGAGCGTAACGCGTTTGATGAATTATTGAATATTGGTTTCGTTGACAGCTTCCGTCTGTTCGAACAACCGGAAAAATCGTATAGCTGGTGGGATTATCGCATGCTGGCATTCAGGCGCAACCGGGGACTGCGTATCGATCACATTCTGCTGAGTAAAACCCTGGCGGATAGCTGCACCGCCTGTCAGATCGATAAAGTGGCGCGAAAACAGGATCGCCCGTCCGATCATGCTCCCGTTATTGCGCTACTATCCGAAGGGAATTCCTGAGAATTCTTATTTGCGCGCATCCACATATCGGATTGCGCGCTTTCCAGAAACACCCGCTATTTGATTTCCGGTACATTTTCCAGTTCGCGCTGCAAAGTTTGAAGACTCATTTCGCGGGCATTGATTTCATTTTTCAAGCGCTCAACACGGTCAAGATAACGCTGATAATTACGCTCACCCCCCAGACGATCCGGTTTGCCGCCTTTATATTCAACTCGGACCATGTCCAATTGCGCGGTTTCTTCGGCAATACGGCGCTCGATATCTTTCCGCTGTTCTCTAATAATATTGTTTTCCCGCCGCTGCCTTATCCTGTCATCAATACCTTCAGCGTCAACCGAAGGCACTACAACCAGAGGGGGCAGATCCACTTCTTCCGCGACGGCGGTTGAGCGGACATTTGAATACGTCACGTTACCATGCTCGTCTATATGCTTATAAACACCGGAAAGCACAGAATTCGTGCAAACGGACAAGGCGACTATTAACAGAAAGTTCTGTATTTTCATGGCAAAAATTTAACCTGCAAACGTTATAATCTTTCCAGCTCTTTTTTCAATGACGCGATATTGCTTTCATGTCGCTGCAATTTATTATGCAGGCGTCTCATCCTATCGTTTTGCTGTTGCGCTTCCTCGCCATTACTCAGCTGCACGATAAATCGTCTGGTTTCAGAAAACAATTTCATTTCCTCGGCCAGTTCATTTTCGAGAATTTGGCGACGCTGCACATCGCGTTTTTGTTGTGCGTGAACACTGGCTTTTGGAAAGTGCGCCGGCCTCACTGCGGCTACAGTTTGAGATCTAGGGCTGTTTAACGTCGACTGAATGGTCTGCGCCCCCTTGATTGGACGATTGGTAAAAGTGATGCTGCCATCTGCGTCTACATGTTTATAAATCGTTGATCCCGCGTGTACAACCGACGTCAGATCCGTACTCAAAAAAACTATAACGATTAGTAAAAATGGTATTGGTATATTCATAATTCACGATTGGCTCTCGAACACAAATGCCGAAAACAGCAAATTAAGTTGAATTGACATTTACAGTCTATCAACTATCTCCTCAAGGGAAAGCTGGAAAAAGGTGAAATTTATACCGTTTTTTTACGCAATTTATGATAGAAGTCGATTGATGACGCCTCGACCAGCGCCTATCTCTTAAGTTGGCAGACTGTCAAACAATCTGATCAGGACAGCTAAAGCAAAACAGGCGACGCAGGCAGCACACAGTCATAAGCTTGTCTCGCAAGGCATTAGCGCCCAGGAGTCTGTCTTACTTGAGTAATCGCAGCGCGCTAAGTGAGGGCGCGAACACAGATTTCTCAATTTTGACGCGCATGGCAAAACTATGTAACGAAAAATTGAGGAAATATGCGCCGCTATCCCATTGGTGCAGTAAATTAGTCTTGTATCCGACAGACGCCCGGCAAGAAGCGGAGTTTACGCAATGCACATTTTGAACCTGTCTATAATTCGCGACGGCAACGCAAATAATTTCTCAAAAATCTGCTAGAGACTGTAATACATATCAAACTCGACGGGGTGAGTAGTTGTACGTAACAGCGTTACTTCCTCCATTTTGAGCGCAATATAGGCATCAATCATATCATTGCTGAACACCCCTCCCCGCGTCAGAAAATCACGATCCTTGTCCAGGCAATTCAAGGCTTCATCCAATGATGCACAGGTATTCGGTACTTTGGCTGCTTCTTCCGGAGGCAGATCGTAGAGATTTTTGTCCATGGGATCGCCTGGATGGATTTTGTTCTGGATGCCGTCAAGCCCCGCCATCATCAATGCCGAAAAAACCAGATACGGATTGGCGCATGGATCGGGGAAACGCACCTCGATTCGACGTCCTTTTGGACTGCTGGTATGTGGAATACGGATGGCCGCAGAGCGATTACTTGCTGAATACGCCAGATTTACCGGCGCTTCATAACCGGCGACAAGTCTTTTGTAGGAGTTTGTGCCTGGATTAGCTATTGCATTAAGCGCCTTGGCATGCTTGAGAATACCGCCAATGTAATACAGTGCCATTTCGGACAAACCTGCGTAGCCATTTCCGGAAAAGAGATTCTCTCCGTTTTTCCAGATAGATTGATGAACATGCATACCTGAACCATTATCACCGACAATCGGCTTGGGCATGAAGGTTGCCGTCTTGCCATAGGAATGCGCCACATTATGCACCACATATTTGAGCAACTGATTCCAGTCCGCGCGTTTGACCAGACTGTTGAAGCGCGTCCCGATTTCGCACTGTCCCGCGGTGGCCACTTCATGATGATGCACTTCTACCGGAATGCCGAGCTGCTCCAGCGTCAGGCACATTGCCGAACGTATATTGTGCAGTGAATCGACAGGAGGAACAGGAAAGTAGCCGCCTTTGATTGCCGGGCGGTGCCCCATATTACCGCTGTCATACTTGATAATAGAACTCCATGCCGCCTCTTCAGACTCTATCTTGACAGAGCAGCCGGACATATCGGTATGCCAATATACTGCGTCAAAAATGAAAAATTCGGGTTCAGGACCGAAATACGCAATATCACCAATACCGGTTGATTGCAGATAAATTTCGGCGCGCTTGGCCAATGAACGCGGATCACGGCTATAACCCTTGCCGTCAGCGGGCTCCACCACATCGCATGTCATAATGAGTGTGGAATCATCGGTAAACGGATCCAGATTGGCAGTCTCAGGATCAGGCAGCAGCAGCATGTCGGATGATTGTATGCTCTTCCATCCGTCAATTGACGAGCCATCAAATGGATGACCATCCTCAAATTTGTCGGCATCAAAACTATGGGATGGAATCGTGACATGCTGTTCTTTACCGTTGGTATCGGTAAAACGCAAATCCACAAATTTAACTTCTTTGTCTTGAATCAGTTTCAAAACATCAGCTACCGACATTTTACTCTCCAGGCAACAAGGGTTATCAGACAAACAAAATGATCAAAAAATGCAATTATACCAGTACAAATCAATGAATAATCCGAAACCGGATTGCACAGAAAACGATTGTATGACAAAAGTTCTGCGATAATATGCATCGATTATCAGAACCAAAGAACAAAGTTTTGGATTCGCCCATGGAGATACGGACGTGTTTCTCTCTAAATCGCAGAAAATCGGCCTGATTACCGGCATTAGCTTACTGAGCATAACAATCCTGACGCCGCCGCCGCCGGATATGCCGGAGGCCGCCTGGCGCAGCGCAGGCGTTGCATTGCTGCTGGCGATCTGGTGGGCAACAGAAGTCGTTCCGATTCCAGCCACATCGCTGCTACCCATTTTGCTGTTTCCAGCTTTGGGCATTATGTCCGTGCAGGAAAGTACGGCGCCGTATGCCGCTCCGGCAATTTTTCTGCTTTTGGGCGGATTTATTATCGCCTCGGGTCTATCCAGATGGAATCTGCATCGCCGTCTTGCATTAAATATTCTGATTCGCGTTGGTGACAGTCCAGCGGCCTTAATTGCCGGGTTTATGAGCGCCACCGCATTGATCTCCATGTGGATAAGCAATACCGCGAGTACGCTGATGATGATTCCGATCGCGCTCTCTCTGGCAGGAGAAATGGCTAGAGACACCAGCGAACAGAGCCGGAAATTCATTCTGTGCATGATTCTTGGTATAGCCTACTCAGCCAGCATCGGCGGACTGGGTACAATTATCGGCACACCGCCCAATCTGTTTGTCGTCAGTTTCATGAAACAGCACTATGGCGTTGACATCAGTTTTGTCGACTGGATGATTTTCGGCGTACCGGTCGTTGTGGTAATGACGGCATTAGCCTGGCTGGTGCTCACCCGGTGGGCTTTTTCATTCGATCTTCCGGGTAATCGCATCTCCAAAAGAGTAATTATTGACGAACTTGAAAAACTCGGGCCATTAACACAACCCGAGAAACGGCTCGCTGGCGTATTCATGCTGATTGCAGCAGCATGGATACTGCGCGTACCGGTTCAGGAGCACTTTGCGATTCTGCTGTGGCTCGATGACGCGATGATCGCAGTAGGCGGCGCCGTATTGATGTTTATCATCCCCGCCGGACAAATGCAGCCAGCCCGACAATCCGCGCAGGAAAGACAAGCCGCACTCATGGATTGGGACACTGCCTGCAAAATACCCTGGGGCGTGTTGTTATTATTTGGCGGCGGCCTCAGTCTTGCCGATGCGATCAAAAACACCGGACTGGGCGCATGGATTGGCGCCGGGCTCTCAGGTTTGCCACATCTCGACCTGATTCTGATGCTGTTTACATTGGTAGCATTGGTTGTTTTTCTCACCGAGTTAACCAGCAACACCGCAACTACCGCAACCTTGCTCCCCATTCTCGCCGTTCTGGCTGCATCAGGCGATATAGATCCCATGCTCCTTTTTGCACCAACCGCTTTGGCGGCCAGCTGCGCTTTCATGCTGCCGGTTGCTACAGCGCCCAATGCAGTGGTTTATTCCACCGGACAAGTGACCATCGCACAAATGGCAAATGCTGGTTTCAAATTGAATCTGGTTGCCATTGTCGTTGTAACAGGCTTGTCCTATGCGTTGATACCCTGGATATTCGGATAAGCAGACTGTGACAAACCGCCTGAATACAGTACAGAAAGTATCGGATTGCATACCGGCCGCACGCAATATTCTCAGCAGCGTTTTTGGTTATCCGGCATTTCGCGGCCAGCAGGCTGATATTATCAGCCATCTCGCAAACGGCAATGATTGCCTGGTGCTGATGCCCACAGGAGGCGGCAAATCACTTTGCTACCAAATACCGGCGCTGATGCGCGAAGGCGTGGCTATCGTGGTTTCGCCTTTGATTGCCCTGATGCAGAATCAGGTCGCAGCGCTGCATGAAGCCGGCGTGCACGCCGCCGTTCTCAATTCCACCTTGCCGCATGAAGAAGCACAGCGCGTGGAACAAAAACTGCTAGCGTGTGAATACGATTTGCTTTATGTCGCCCCGGAGCGGTTATTAACGCGACATTTTCTCGATCTGATCAGCCGGATACCTTTAGCCTTGTTTGCAATCGATGAGGCGCATTGCGTGTCGCAATGGGGCCATGACTTCCGTCCGGAATACAGCCAGCTATCGGTATTGCATGAACGTTTTCCTGCTGTCCCGCGTATTGCCCTGACCGCCACGGCTGATCCTGTCACGCGCCAGGAAATCATTGAACGTCTGGCGTTGCACGAAGCAAAAATTTTTGTTTCGAGTTTTGATCGTCCTAATATTCGTTATCATATTGTTGACAAAATCAACAGCAAGCAGCAGTTACTCACCTTTATCCAGACGGAACATTCCGGAAACGCAGGAATCGTTTATTGCCTCGCGCGCAAGAAAGTTGAAGAAATCACGGCATGGCTGAATTTTCACGATATCAACGCCTTGCCTTATCACGCCGGAATGAGTCCGCAACAACGCGCATCAAACCAGGAAACGTTCCTGCGCGAAGACAATATCGTCATGGTAGCCACCATTGCCTTTGGCATGGGCATCGATAAGCCGGATGTGCGATTTGTCGCCCACCTGGATATGCCCAGAAGCATCGAAGCCTATTATCAGGAAACCGGACGCGCGGGGCGCGACGGACTAAAAGCCAACGCCTGGATGGCGTATGGTCTGAATGATGTTATTCAGCAACGGCGCATGATAGAAGAATCCGATGCGCTCCAGCAGTTCAAGCAGATCGCAACACGAAAGCTGGAATCCATGCTGGCATATTGCGAAACGATAACTTGCCGCCGCATGCATTTGTTGCACTATTTGGGAGAAACTGCTGTTCCGCAATTTTGCGGAAATTGCGACGTCTGCCTGAATCCGCCAAAAACATGGGATGCCACCATCGAAGTACAGAAAGCCTTGTCCTGTGTTTATCGTACCGGACAGCAATTCGGCGCTGGATACTTGATCGATGTATTACGCGGCAACTGCACAGCGCGTGTCAAGCACTGGGGACACGATCAAATCAGTACATTCGGCATCGGCAGCGACCTGCCGGTTAAAACATGGCGCGCCATATTCAGGCAAATGATCGCACGCGGTTTACTGACAACTGATAGCGAGGGGCATGGCGCATTATGGCTGACCGAGGCCAGTCGACCGGCATTAAAAGGACAACAAAATATTTTTCTGCGACAACCCGATGTGGACAAGAAGATTTTCCGAAAAATGGAACCTGCGGTTGAGCCTTTATTCAGCTCAGCTGAACAGCACTTATGGGAACAGCTGCGCGCGTGGCGTTCAGAAACCGCCATCGAACACGGCGTGCCTGCCTACGTGATTTTTCATGACGCAACATTAAAAGAACTGGTGCACGCTTGCCCCCGGACAATGGAAGAATTAAGCCGGATAACCGGCATCGGCGCCCATAAACTGGATAAATACGGCGACCATCTGATCAACATATTACGCCATGCGAATTAACAGCCACAGGCGCCTCATCGCTTTAAATCCGGAAAGGCAATATCAAAACAAATACACATCGCATTTCAGAATTTGGCATTAAAGCACTGTATTCATGACATGCAACTCATATCGGCCTATAACCAGCGGTAGACTAAAAAACAACAATATTGTTGCGCAGAAACAACATTTGGATGCCAATATTGTTATAAAAAGAGTTGTTTTCCTTGCAGGAATGCTTCGCGTTGGGCACAATCTGATCAAACCTTCCGCAGTGGATGGTCAAAAAAAACAGTGGGGTACATTCCACCGGAGCATAGATGGGTTAACAAGCGACCCCCAGTCGTTTTAACATTACAGGAGAACTTCCCTATGAAAAAGAAACTTATTTCGTTAGCAGTAGCCGGTGCACTTGCAACGCCGATGGTTGTATCAGCACAAGGAACCAGTGTAACCATGTTTGGTAGCGCACAGGCAGAATATGCAACCGTTGATTATAATGGCTTTACCAGCCAGGCGCTGATTGGTGATGATACCGGTCGTTCAAGATGGGGTGTGCATGTCGTCGAACAGCTTGGCGGCGGATTAAAAGCTAAAGCGCACCTTGAATTCGGTTTTAACACCGGAAGCAGTGACTTAGGTTTTGCACGTGAACGTTGGGTTGCTTTGGCCAATGATCAATGGGGTGAAGTTAAATTCGGCCGCGTTCAATCACCATTCAAGGATTTTGCCGGTGGTCAGACAATCGATCCGTTTGCCTATACCACACTGCAAGCTGCAGGTAGCGGCGGCACCATGACTGCGTCTGCAAACGGTTACGGTTCTGGCGCACAAAGCTTTGTCAACAGCGCGGTTCGTTACGACTCACCCAAGGTAGAAGGCTTTTCTTTTGCCGCATTGTTGATGCCGGGTGATTCAAACAGACTTGACCCTGTTTTTGGTGGCAGTGTTAACCCAAATAACGCCGGTGGTGAAGATGGTGAATGGGATTTCCAGGTTACCGGTAAGTATGAAGCAACCGTTGCCAACGAGCATAATCTTGGTGTATTTGGCGGTTATTCAAGAGATAATATCAGCTCAAGTCAACGCACATTCCAAAGCGCAAGCTTCGGTCCTGGCGCAGATGACGAACAAGTCTGGCGAGGTGGCGCGTCATGGAATTTCAGAGACTTCCGCATTGCGGGTCAATATGAAAACATCAATGATGCAACCATCAATGGCGCCGCTTCCTGTACCAGCGCAGCGCAACTCGGTTCAAACGGTGATCCTCGCGCTCAATGTAACTCAGCAATGAATGTCAATGGCGATGGCCACCTGTGGTTCGTCAGCGGTGAATATGCTCTGGGCAGCACGCGCCTGATCGCACAAGGCGGCATGTCTCAAGCTAACCGTACGACTTTCGCGGATAAACGCGATGTCAGCAGCTTTACAGTCGGTGCGATTCACAATCTGAGCCAACGCACTAGCCTGTTCGGCGGTTATCAACGCAATATGGTTGACGACAGAAACAACGTAATGAGAGATAGCAACGTTTATACCGTAGGTATGCGTCACAATTTCTAAGCATTACTTTAGCAAACAAAAAAGGCACCTTCGGGTGCCTTTTTTGTTTGCTGTCTCTTTTAGCTTGGCATCGTTTTCTGATGACAAGCGCGCGTAGTATCGTCAACCTGTTAGAATATGCCTGACGTACTTCAAAGCTCGGTGTTTTATCATTCACAGTCCGTTTTTTCCGGCACAAGAAGAGATGAGCGCCATATTATGATGGCACGACAAGCATAACGAACTATCAGCGCTATTTATCAGATCCAGGCGCTTTATAAAAAAAATTATTCAAGGAGAATTACTCGCCATGAGCATGAAAAAATGGACGGACGAAGAACTGATTTCAACGCGGGATAAATTGGAAGCATTAGGTGCGCGTCAGAAAAAATCAAGCAACACCATGTGGCATCTCACCGCATTCCTCGGTGCATTTGCTGTATCGACAGGCATCGCATTCATTTTTTTTGATGGCGTGGACTTACTGAATGTTTTATTGATCGTTATGGGATCGATTACCTGTCTTGCCTGGTATAAAAGTGAAAAACAGCGCAAAGATAACCAGAATTTTCTCTTCGAAATCAATAGCGAACTAAAAAGGCGCGAAAAAAATTCAGCTAAAAACAAAGCTAAAAGTAACAGCGACAAAGACAAGGACAATAAAAATGGGACCGTCGCGGTTGCTCCGGCAGAATCCGGCAGTCACAGCAACGAAGAAAATCATCAGAAATAAGGTATTTCAGATCACTGAGATTAAAATCAATCAGGTGTAGGAAATTTTTTGGTGATAGATGATGATTATTTCGCGGCAGAGCCAGAAAAAAACCAGGCACACAATTCGGCAAACGACTTATTGAGTGCGGAAAACCAGCGGTTATTCGAAGCACTGTGTCAGTTCATCTGGATTCAGGGAAAACCGTTACCGCTGATCCTTGATCTGAATGAAAAAATCTACACGGCGCAATCCATTACTCACGAAACCCTGCGACAACTGGAGCTCTGCGGATTAATCCATTTTGAACCAAGTGGTTTTGTTAAAAAAGGGCTGGGCAAGCATACTCGTCTGTTTTACTGTGGAGAGCCGATCAAGATTGGTTTTCCCGACGCGATGCACAATCAGCTTGATCTTGGCCAAGTTATTCTGACCGAATACGGTAAAACGCTTGCAGCCAACATCAGAATCGTCAGAAATGAAGCGTTCTATGATTATGTCATTAATCGCTGGCTTCAAGCCGGTTACAGCGTGACATCAATTCAAATCGATCGAAGAAGTCAGCGTTAAAAAAAACGCAAATCAAGTCCTTACAGAACAAGAATTACCCGATAGTCATTGACGTTGGTATAAGTCGGACCGGTGATTACCAGATCGCCCAGTTTGCTGAAAAAACTGAACGTGTCGTTATTGGCCAGATAGAAATCCGCATGCATTCCAGCTTCTCTGGCACGCAACAAAGAATCGGGCGTGATCAATGCGCCCGCGTTGTGCCCGGATCCGTCAATGCCATCCGTATCACAGGCGAGCGCATAAACCCTGTCCAGACCATCCAAGGCGATCAGCAATGCCAATAAAAACGTTGTATTCCGTCCACCCCGCCCACTTCCATGCACAGTAACCGTTGTTTCTCCGCCGGAAAGCAGCGCAATCGGTGCCTTCAACATATCCGGATACAAACGGATTTCCCGAATCAAGGCAGCATAAGTCTTGGCGACGTCACGCGCCTCACCGGTAACCGTATCCCCCAGAATTAATGCATTGATCCCGCATTGTTCAAAAAAGTGTTTTGCTGCACGCAAACTCTGGCGCGCACTGGCGATAATCAGATTCCTGACATGCTTGAAAATGGGTGATCCCGGCTTGGGGGTCTCGTCCAACAGATGTCGGTTGCCTGCGTTCAGAACTTTCTTAATACTTGGCGGCACATCAATAGCATAACGTTCGAGCACAGTCAGCGCATCCAAAAAACAGGTCGAATCGGGTGCACATGGCCCCGATGCAATATGCGCGGGATCATCGCCGGTAACATCCGAAATAATCAACGCATGTATCGGCGCTTGACAGGCGGCGGCAAGCCGCCCGCCCTGTATTCTGGAAACATGTTTTCGCACGGTATTGATTTCCTGGATGCTGGCGCCGCAACGCAAAAGCTGTTGTGTCACCTGCTGAAGATCGGCCAACGCAACGCCCTCGGATGGCAACGCCAACACGCTGGACCCACCCCCACTGAACAGGCAAAGTAATAGATCGTCCTGCGTCAGCTGCATGACACGCTGCAGAATATCTTGCGCTGCCTGCATGCCGTTTTCATCGGGAATCGGATGTCCCGCTTCGATAATTTTGATACGCCGTGTCGGCATAGCGTGACCATACCGTGTTACTACGATGCCTTCCAGCGCATAATATTCATGCCAGCTATTCTCCACCGCCACCGCCATGGCCGCAGATGCTTTGCCTGCACCGACGACGAGAACACGCCCCTTGGGCGGCACGGGCAAATCAGACAGATGGGGTAAAAATTCCGGCACAATCCGCGCCGGACCGGCTGCTTTCACCGCTGCTTCGAAACTGTCCAGCAGCCAGGTGCGTGGACTCATCTTTTCAGCATATTCTGTAAATATTTTCCCGTAAAGCTTTTCGGATTCGCAGCAACAGCTTCGGGCGCACCTTCCGCCACAATATGTCCGCCGCCGTCCCCACCCTCCGGACCCAGATCGATAATCCAGTCTGCGGTTTTTATAACATCAAGATTATGCTCAATAACGACAACAGTATTCCCGTGATCACGGAGCCTGTGCAGCACAGTCAGTAACAGATCGATATCCTGAAAATGCAAACCTGTAGTCGGTTCATCGAGTATATAAAGGGTTCTTCCCGTATCGCGTTTGGAAAGTTCCAGCGAAAGCTTGACGCGCTGCGCTTCTCCACCCGACAAGGTTGTCGCCGATTGTCCCAGCGTGATATAACCCAACCCGACATCGAGCAATGTTTGCAGTTTTCGGGCAACCACGGGCACCGGACTGAAAAATTCAGCGGCATTCTCCACCGTCATTCGCAGGATTTCTGTGATATTTTTGCCTTTGTACTGAATTTCAAGCGTTTCACGATTGTAACGCCTGCCATGACAAACATCGCAGGTCACGTAAATATCAGGGAGAAAATGCATCTCGACCTTGATGACACCGTCACCCTGACAAGCCTCGCAGCGTCCGCCTTTCACATTGAATGAAAAACGTCCGGGCGCGTATCCCCGCTCACGCGCCTGCGGCACACCGGCGAACAATTCCCGGATCGGCGTAAAAAGACCGGTATAGGTGGCTGGATTGGAACGCGGCGTACGTCCGATGGGACTTTGATCCATATTGATGACTTTATCGAAAAACGCCAGGCCTTCAATCTCCTCGAATGGCGCCGGTTCAGCATTGCTGGCATAAAGATGCTGTGCGACAGCGCGATAAAGCGTCTCGTTAATCAGCGTTGACTTGCCGGAGCCGGAAACACCGGTTATGCAGACGAATAATCCGACTGGCAAATTCAGCTGTATCCGTTTCAGATTATTACCCGATGCACCCGTTATGCGCAGCATTCTGTCCGGGTTTGGCGCAGCGCGCTGCTCGGGTATCCGGATGGACAATCTGCCTGAAAGATAGGCACCCGTCAGGGAATCAGGGTCCGCCCGAATTTCCTCCGGTTTGCCGTGCGCCACGACCATTCCACCATGTTCGCCAGCCCCCGGCCCCATATCGACGACATAATCCGCGATTTGTATCGCATCTTCATCATGCTCCACGACAATCACGCTATTGCCTAGATCGCGCAGATGCTTGAGGGTGTTCAGCAGGCGATCGTTGTCACGTTGATGCAATCCAATGGACGGCTCATCCAGCACATACATAACACCGGTCAATCCGGAACCGATCTGGCTGGCCAATCGTATGCGCTGCGACTCACCGCCGGACAATGTGTCAGCGGAACGATCGAGCGACAGATAATCCAGCCCGACATTATTCAGAAACTGAAGTCGGCTGGAGATTTCCTTGACAATCCGTTCAGCGATCGATTGTCTGTGCCCGGGCAGAACCAGCTGGTCAAAGAAAGCTTTGGCCTGCTTGAGCGGGAATGCGCTGATTTCGTATATTGTTCTATCGCCCACAAACACGTGCCGGGCCGCCGTGCATAACCGAGTGCCTTGACAGTCCGGACAAACTGTCGCATTCAGATATTTCCCGAGTTCTTCACGCACGGTTTGGGACTCGGTTTCGCGGTAACGGCGCGTCAGATTAGGGATGATGCCCTCAAAAACATGTTTTTGCTGACTCTTTTTACCGCTGTCGTTGAGATAGGTAAACAGAATCTTTTCCTGTCCCGATCCATGCAGAATGATCTGCTGAATTTCGGCGCTGAGCGCCTCGAATGGCGTTTCGATGTCGAAATCGTAGTGCTTTGCAAGGCTGCTCAATATCTGGAAATAAAATTGATTTCTTTTGTCCCAGTTCTTTACCGCGCCCGAAGCCAGCGACAAATGCGGAAAAGCCACGACACGCGCCGGATCAAAAAAAGTGATCTGCCCCAAGCCGTCGCACCGCTGGCAAGCACCGAGTGGATTGTTGAACGAAAACAAACGCGGCTCCAATTCGGAAAGCGAGTAACTGCATACCGGACAACTGAATTTTGCCGAAAAGAGATGCTCCCGCCCACTATCCATTTCAACCGCCAATGCACGGCCATCCGCGTGTCGCAGGGCGACCTCGAAGGATTCCGCTATGCGCTGCTTGGCATCGGACGATACTTTCAGGCGGTCAATGACAACTTCGACGGTATGCTTTTTATTCTTTTCCAGTTTCGGCAGAGCATCAATGTCATAAACTTCGCCGTCGATGCGAAGACGGACAAAACCTTGCGCACGCAATTCATCAAATAAATCCGCCTGCTCTCCTTTGCGTTCAACAACCAGGGGCGACAGAATCATCAACCGTGTTCCTTCCGGCAATGCCAGCACATGATCAACCATCTGCGAAACGCTTTGCGCCGCCAGCGTGATGTGATGTTCGGGGCATTGCGGATCACCCACCCGGGCAAAAAGCAGACGCAGGTAATCGTGAATCTCTGTCACTGTGCCAACGGTTGAGCGAGGATTGTGTGAAGTCGCCTTCTGCTCAATCGCGATTGCCGGCGACAGGCCTTCAATGGAATCAACATCCGGCTTTTCCATTAACTGCAGGAACTGTCTGGCGTAGGCGGAAAGGGATTCCACATAACGGCGCTGCCCTTCGGCATAAAGCGTATCAAAAGCAAGCGACGACTTTCCCGAACCGGAAAGCCCGGTTATGACAACCAACCTGTTACGCGGGAGTTCAAGACTAATATTTTTCAGGTTATGGGTGCGCGCACCACGGATTCTTATCAATTCCATTGGCTATCTATGTACGAGTCAACCTGATAATATACCCAACTTTCCAGAAAATACATAACCTGATTCATGTCTGTTTCAATTTCATCTGAAAAAATGAACCAAACAGAAAAACGCGCAACGATCGGACTGGCCGGTGTTTATGGGCTGCGCATGTTTGGATTGTTCATTATCCTTCCGGTTTTTGCCTTTTATGCCGAACACCTTCCCGGTGGCAGCAATTACACATTGATTGGCATCGCGCTCGGCGCCTATGGATTAACGCAGGCGCTTCTACAGATCCCGATGGGCTGGCTGTCTGATCGAATCGGACGCAAACCGGTTATTTATACAGGACTAATTCTGTTCGCGGTGGGCAGTTTTATCGCCGCTTTTGCAGCAGATATCTACTGGGTGATTATCGGGCGCGTTATCCAGGGTGCTGGCGCCATCTCAGCCGCAGTCATGGCTTTGGCCGCCGATTTGACGCGCGAGGAACACCGTACCAAGGCGATGGCCGTAATCGGAATGACAATCGGACTGGTATTTGCGCTATCGCTGGCGGTTGCGCCGGCGTTGAATCAATGGATTGGCGTACCCGGCATTTTTGCAATGACGGGTATACTGGCGCTATTTGCCATTCTGATCGTCAAGCAATTTATCCCTGATCCACGGATCAGTCTGTTTCACAGTGATACCGAAGCTTCTCCTGAAAGTTTTGCCAGCGTACTGCGTAACAGGCAATTACTTCGTCTGGATTATGGTATTTTTGCACTGCATGCCACGCTCATGGCGTTATGGCTGTTTGTACCGCTGACATTACGCGAAGCAGGGATTGCCGCCGATGACCACTGGCAGATTTACTTGCCAGTATTGTTTTTTTCCATGTTGCTGATTATTCCGGCTATCATTTACGGTGAAAAGAAAGCCAAACTGAAACAGATTTTTGTAGCGGCGATCGCTTTGTTGCTGTGCGGACAGATTGCTCTTGCGCTGACTGCCGGATCAGTTATCGGTATAACGCTGGCGCTGCTGATTTTTTTCACGGCATTCAATCTGCTGGAAGCCAGTCTGCCTTCGTTGATTTCCAAAACCGCGCCAGTGGGCGCCAAAGGTACTGCGATAGGCATCTACAGCAGCACTCAGTTTTTAGGCGCATTCGCCGGTGCGGCAATTGGCGGGTACTTAATGGAAAACTACGGCAGTTCCGCGCTTTTCGCTTTCTGCGGCGGATTGCTGCTGATATGGCTGATTTTGGCCAGCACCATGAAAGCACCCGCGGCTGTGCGATCAAAAGCCTATCATGTCCGCAAAATGGATTTCCAGCAATCACGAGACTTATCCCTGCAGCTTGCTGCTGTACCGGGAGTGCATGAAGCACTGGTGCTTGCGGATGAGAGCGTCGCTTATCTGAAAGTGGATATGAAAGGATTTGACGAAGAGAGCGTAAACAGACTACTTGAGGAAAATAAGGAGCAAACAGATGGCATCAGTCAATAAAGTCATATTGATCGGTAATCTCGGCAAGGATCCCGAAACACGCTACATGTCGAATGGAGAAGCCGTAACCAACATCACCCTGGCTACGACCGAAGTCTGGAAAGACAAAAATGGAGAGAAGCAGGAAAAAACCGAATGGCACCGTGTCACTTTTTACCGGAAACTGGCCGAGATAGCCGGTGAATATCTTAAAAAAGGACGTCCCGTTTACGTTGAAGGTCGACTGGAGACCCGCAAGTGGACTGATAAAAATGGAGTCGATCGCTATACGACTGAAATTATTGCTACCGATATGAAAATGCTGGGTAGTCGCTCTGGCAGTGACAGTTTCGACGCATCCGATAGAGAGGGACATGAATCTGCTCCAGTGCAATCGTCGTCAGGTAGAAGCAATACCGGATTTGATGACATGGAAGATGATATTCCATT
>JADZAR010000026.1 GCA_020852475.1 Nitrosomonas sp. | reverse complement strand
TCCTTCCAATCTTTTTCGAAGTTTGTCTCGCTGATTTCGACTCATGCGTTCTATTGATTTCATCCAAGCTTTGAATTCCATTGTTTTCATTGTGTACACCTTTATTTCTGAACCTCGATGCACATTGAACAATCAATTCAATAATTAATTGTTACATAGCCTAATTTTAATTCCGTTTTGCTTGCGTAAAAATTCCGGTTTTATCTTCCCGTTTACATACATCTTGAGAGGGGGGTGATGAATCTGGAATTCCGAAGTTAATAAGAGAAATATAATAAAGAATAATAAAAATAAAAAGTTAACGGTTAAGAATGGATGAAATCGGCATTTTGTAAAATGCAAAAAAATGATACTTTTTTATCAAAAAATAGGATATAAACGCGGAATAATGATAGAAAAGTAAAATACTTGTGGGAAAGTTTTATTTTGCGAACTTTAATCGAGTTGCTCTAAAGCAAAAAATGCTTTCTATCAACAAATACACCAGCCTGAAATCATGTTGATGCGTGATTTAACGCTTGGTAAAAGCAAGTCCCAAATAAAGTGAAGATTTGAAAATCAAACCAGATGTTTATATTTACTTCTGACGAGTTTAGGGGCTTTTCCCTGGAAAGTTAGAAATTTTCTGCCGCAGAATCACTATAATATGCGGCGGATTTAGAGAATCATGGATTTTTACCGCCGCACCGCTAAAAACCGTATCATTACTTATTCTTTGGAAATTCCTTAAAGCTTTTTTGAGTAAACTCATTCGGCGGATTGCGATGCCAAATCAATCAAATCTTCGATCATTTGTTGATCAACTTTTCCACTTGCTTTGAATGATCTGTAAAGCGTAATTGCTGCTAAAGCTTTTTTCTCAGGTTTGAATCTTATTTTTTTCTGTTCTAGCAAAAATTCAAGTCGTTCAATGATGGTTTTCAGTAAATCAGTATCTATCGAATCATCATTAATGTGTGTGGTAATTCTTGCTTTCTTTTTAAGGAAATTATGAACTGGTTCGGCTAAGTCTGATGCAATCCCATCTACTTCCTTATTTTTCTTATAAATTTCTTGTGCGGTTGAGACTGATTCTTCAATCAAAAGTAGAGCATCTTCGTCTGAGATACCAAATTCCCAGCAGGTTAGAAAGAATAAATCCTCAATAACCATATTTCTTAATGTATTTTGGAACGTGTTTTCTTGCCCATAAATCACATAAGAAATATCCACTCCAATTTTCGTGGCTGCCTCAAGGTATTTAGCATCAGGGTATCTGGCATCAGATTCATAAGATGATTGAGCACGTCTGCGCACGCCACACGCAACAGCAAAGTCCTCTTGTGTCATATTGAGTTTCTCGCGTTCTTCACGCAATCGAGAGCCTATACTCATAATTTACTTCTTGACAATGTGCGTTTTTGTACTCAATATGCTCGTTCGTGCTCATTTATTTGAGTTTGATCTCATAAATAGTAACAGGAGAAGACATGGAACAAAAGAAATTAAAAACGCGCGAAGAAGTATTGAATGAATTTGTAACTAAAGGGATTAGCGTCCGTAGCTGGGCCATAAATAATGGTTTTTCGCCTTCTATTGTTCGTCACGTGTTAAGTGGCAAGTTAATGGGGCGGATTGGTAAGAGTCACAATGTAGCAGTTAAGCTTGGCTTAAAGAATGGCGAATTGCGTCGGGGGTGACAGTGCCAACCAAAAAAACATCTGTCAGTGACCCACTTCTTAGTATTGATGTGGTTTCAGAGCTTGTTAACAAAGCTTGTCGCACCATACGAGAGAATTGTGTTGACGGGAAATATTCATTTTCACAGAAAGATGAAACAGGTTCGTGGCTCATACCACTGTCAAGCCTTCCGCCAATAGCGCAAGCGCGATACTGGATAAAGTGCGCAAGAGATAGCAAAAATATTGGAAATATTGATAACTTGCGAGAGTTAACCGAAGAAGAGGAGGAAAATTTATGGTTGTTTTTTGATGAATCTTCCGAAAAACTCAAACAAAAAGCTTACCGTGATGCTGAAGCTTGTTTTGCATGGCAAATCATAAAATCAGAAGGTAAAAATTTTCAAGATGCGCTGATTGAAATAGAAAATGAATATGGTTTGAAAAAGACCTCCTTATATGAAAAATTTAATATCGTTAAAGATTTTGAATCAAAACACTGGCCAGCGCTATTAGTTGGAAAATGGCGCGGGGAAAATGCTAAGCGCGTTGAATGGCCTATGGCTGCATTACGTTTCTTTATGAAGGAAATGTCAACGCCAGGACGCAAAGTTAAAGCCGCATGGGATCGCACCAGGCGAGAGGCAACGAAACAAGGATGGGGCAAAATTCCAGGCTATGACACAGCGAAAGCATATTGGAACAGTGTTCCCGATGATGTGAAATTGGCGTTAAGAGGGGAATTCACTGCCTTAAAAGTCAAATCACCAACAGCCATTCGACATTACGACTTGCCGCTAAACGATACATGGTCAATGGATGGACGACAAATTGACGTTTTCGTTATTGATCGTAATGGTAAATATGGGGCTAAAAATAAAAAATATCGCCTTTGGATGTACGCGTATATGGATATTCGCAGCCGTTATTTGTTGGGTCACGCCTTAAGTCCTTCTTTGGATGCTGATCTTCTTCGCAATGCTTTTCTTGATGCCCTTAAAACGACAGACAGAATTATTCCGCGCGAAATGCAGCCAGATAACGGCATGGAGGGTGCAGCCAAAGAAATAACCGGCGGTGCACCTTGGAGACGAAGGGGAAAGGTAAAAGATGATGAAATCATAGGGTTATTCCCATTCTTTGATATTGTTATGGGCTGGGCAAACGTAGCACATGGCCAAGCAAAACCAATTGAAAGATTTTTTAGGACATTATCCGGAAGACTGGAAACTTTGCCCGAGTTTCGAGGGGCTTATTGCGGCAATTCAAAACAAAATAGACCGGAAGAATGGGATGCTGAAAAAGCTGTACCTGTTGAGTTATTTGAGAAATTCCTTGAAGAGGAAATATCAAATTACAATCAAAGACCGCACCGGGGCGATAACATGGATAACAAAACGCCGCTTCAGGTTTATACCGAATTGATGCAGCAACCCGGATACATAGCTAAACGTATCAGCAAAGCTCAGTTGCGTGTTTGTGCTTATTCAGCGGTTGCCATAACCATACGTAGAAATGCCACATTTACTATTCTTGGCGCTTCTTATTGGAGTGATGGAACGGCAAAACTTGCACCGGGTAAAGGATACTATGCACGTTATAACCCGCGTGATCTGAGCGATACTGTTTATGTTTACAAAGGGAAAAAATTGTTGTGTGAAGCTACCAAAAAGGAATTGACATCTTTCAATGACAAGGAGGGCGCAAAAGAATTCACGAAAGCTCAACGCAAGTACATTAAAAGCAAAAAACAAGAGGCTAAAGCACTTCAAGATTTATCTGCAATTGAAAGCCGGGAATTCCTCAAGAAGCTGGCTGAAGAAAATTTTCCTGAAAATATCGAACAAGAATCGGCCAAGGCTTTACCCAAACCCAAAGTTATTGGAATGGTTAAAAATAATATTGATATGCCGGGACAAAAAACGGTTGAAGAATTAGAGCATGAAGAAATTAAGAAGGAGGCTGAAAAACACAGGAAAGAACAATCTCGGGGGCTTTTGGATCGTTACAAAAAGCGTGCCGTAACAAAAAGCAAAGGCGCATAGCAAGCGGTCACTTGTATGCGCCTACAACTACTAATTACAACAAATTGCGAGGGTTATTTTAAATGAATATGGATCAAGAGGGAATACTTGAGCATAAACAGCTCAGTGAGCCGACTGTAACATCATCGATTTTTCCAATCCAGAAAAACAATAAGCCAATTATGCGCACAGAAGCAATTGAAACAAGGCTTGCTGATGTGCGTAATTCCGGCATGAATTTATCCCGAATAGCCATAGAGTCAAAAGTACCTAAGGATGATCTTGAGGCTTGGATTGCCGGAAAAAGATCAACGGAAACCACACGCGCTTTATCTTCCTGGTTTGCGGATATTGACGAAGAAATTGAAAAACTTAACGGTGATTTCTTTATGAGTCCGTTGGCGGAACAATTTATTAACGCCTTTGAACGGGCCAGAGAACCTAAAGGAAGTGATGGCACTCGAGGTGTCGCCATGATTTACGGCGCTTCAGGAACCGGAAAAAGCGCTACGGGAAAATGGGCTTCGCGCATGGATGATAATGTGGTTTATGTGCAGGCTGACGGTGAGCGCAGAACCTGGACGGGTTTGTTAACCGGAGTTGCTGAATCTATGAGGTATGGCGGTCTTCCGGCTGTAGGTGAGAAATTACGGGAATTCATTTTGCGCAAAATAGAACCAGGTGGATTGTTTATATTTGACCATGCCCAGTTAATAAGTGAGGGAGTTATGACGCAGTTGATGGTGTTTCCAGATGAGCATCAAATTGCACTTGCCTTCATCGGCAATACCAAAGGGTATAAAAGTTTTAAGAATGCAAAATTAGCGCATATCAGCTCACGCGTAAGGGGTTCAATCGTCTTTGTTGAAATTCCTGGGGAAGGTGATATTGACTCATTGATGGAAGCTCGCCGTGTCGGAGGACGGAAAGAAAGGGAATTCTGTTTAATGATTGGTATGCAAGATGGCGGTTTGCGTTATCTTGATAACGCTATTTTTGAGGCGCGAAAAATTGCCCATGCCTCAGGCGCGCAAAAACTTGATTTGAAATTGCTTAAACTGGGCGCGGCAAATGCGGGATGCTGGGGTTCATAAAATCAACGCAATTTGATAAAAAATTTGTAATTCTGAATTGCACACAATTTTAAGTACAGAACATGCCTCAAAAACACCGTTAACCCCGAGTTAATTTCGCATGAAAATATTTTTGAATGGTATGGGTGCTAAAATCAAACAAAATCGCTCTAATGGGCGTTTTAATCGAATTTAACGCACCCATGCAAAAAACACCACTTGACGCATTCATTTTACTGCGTTAATGTGGCTGCAAGTCGCGGCAAAAGCCGCGCCGGGTTTGGAAGCCCGAAGACAAGGCGGACAGCCGCCATAAAGCGGCCATTTTTTTGTCCGTTGATTTACACATGCAAGCCAAGTTTTGGCGGGCTGTACGGGGAGCCTTGCGCTCGCCGGAACCTTGTCCCGGTCTTCCAACCCGTACAGCTCCGCCACCTTGTTTGGAAGCAAGGCGACGGTAGATAAACCGTAAGACAAGGAGTAACACCATGTGTAACGCATTAAAACCCATCCTGATTGATGCCCGCCAAAAAACAGCCTGGCTAAAATCATTGTCCGTAGCATCCAGCATAATCCTTTCTGGAGGTGAATTACCAAGTACAGTGCAACGTGAATCAGTAGGGCTATACTTGCTTGATGTCATGGCCTTTATTGCTGGTGATTTGGAAGAGGGCTTATCTGAAAAAGTCATGGATTCGTACCGTGCTGGCCAAGGGGAACGGCAATGATTACCGGCTATAAAATCCCAGGATCAAACAAAGGGCAGGTGCTGACATTGCCGGATTATTGTCACGGCCTGGTCGGCGAAACCGAAGCCGGCGACATTGCCGAACAACTGCGCCAGTCAACCGGTAAGGAACCAAGCTGGCAATCCGTGCGCGGCAAACTGATCAAACTCGCCAGGGCGAAAGGAGGCAATCGTGAGTAACCCGGAAATCAAGCATGATGAATCTGTTATTTACGGATGCCCCGAAAGAACCGCTGGCACGCCTGAAAGCTATCGTAAATTCGCCAACAGCTTTGAAGATGCCAGTTGCGCCCTTGCAGCCCTGGGGGATTTGATGATCAGTGCGCAGCGTGAAAGATTGTCGGAACATACTTTTGAAGGCATTGGGTATCTGTTGAATATGCTGGGCGATAAGCTTCAGCAGGACTGCTTTGATGCATTGGACGTAATGCCTGACGCTGAAAATCAACAGGCTGAGCATGATTCCGTATCCGCGCGGAAGCAGCATTGAAGTAAGCCGGTTCAGGGTATAGAATCCGGTTTGACGGGTGAGCTGTGGAAATTTTCGGAGTCCACAGGCTTGCGCGCTTTTTAAAGCGCCCCTGGATGGAGGGACGTCCGGCCTCCCGCCCGTCAAAAGAAGCAAGCCGGTTGTTTCCAATGGGAACGGTTGATTGTCGTAAGGCCATCATGATCCGGTTCGAATCCGGCGCCGGTTTGCTTCCCCTTATCAGGGCGGGCGGTGGGGCCCCCCAATCCGGTTTCCCGGCAACCCCACATATCACTCCGGCATTGCTGCCGTGTTACGGCCGGGGGAATATCACCGTGTCACACCCGCACTAAAAGCTTACTCCGGCTTAATGTTTTAATCAAGAAACACCGTTCAGGCGGAAGCCGTTCCGCCTTCCTTTATCACCTATCGCTTGGCACTATAACGGGGAATTCTTTCCCACTAACGCTGACAAGCCGCTATGCCACCCGAATACAGCAATGAAAACCAGGACGTTCTAAACCTGCTTGGCGATGACGCCTTTACAAGGCTATGCATGGTTTTTGGCGGTACGCGCCTGTATATCGCCGATAGCGAACGGTCGCGGCAAAGGCTGGCCCCGATTATCGGGGAAACATTAGCGGAAAAGATGATTGCTCAATACAGAGGCCAAAGCCTGAATTTACCCAGGCTATCCACCCTTGAAATTGAGAAACGAAAGCAGGCGATCATGGCGGATCATCAGAATGGCATGAGCAACAGGGATTTAGCCATGAAGTATGAAATGACCGAGCGCTATATCAGAAGCATTGTTTCCAGCCATAACAATAAAACTGACGCGGGAACGGCTGAAGATACCGAACCGCAAAAACAATTCATCTTGCCGCGCAGCCGGTTGCGCCATTGAACACCGGCATGACGCAATAAACATTATTCAACCTGACCACAAGGGGAACTGAAGCGATGAGTGACGAATACCAGCAAGCCTTATCCGCCATTGAAAATATCAATGGCGTCAAAACGAAATTAAAAAAACAGCTTGAGGAAATCATGATTGCGATTGAAGCCGCGCAAAAAAAGCTTTCCTGGCTGCAAAATTCGTATCTGCCGATAGATGACCTGAAAGAATCCATCATTCAATTTCTTGCCGCGAAAGGGCAGGAATATCAAAGTGAGATTATACGCCCGGCCATAAGTAACCTTGCGCTTAACAACCTGTGGGGATCGTCCGGCATGAAGAGATTCGGCCTGACGTTGACATACCAGGAAATTGAAGACGCGATAGAAGGAATCAAAGTTGGTTTCTCCGCATGCCAGATCATCAGTCCGAACAAAATCTATCATTTTGACGACAGAGCCTTTTTCGGTCTGCTCTTTGTTCAGATAGAACCGGTTCTGCGTCAAATCATCGGGAACATGAAGCCGGAAGAATTCGGCTATGACAAGATAACCGCCAAGGAAATCGGCCCAGGCCTGGAAGGACGGCGGGAAATGATCAGAGAAACAGCCCAGGAAATTCTAGCCCTGGAACAAGGAAAAGCCACGGTAATCGGCAAGCTTGAATCCCTGGGCGGAAATGCGAGAAACCTTCTTAATAACGCAAAAACATCAGCAGGCTGAATTAAAAGGACAAGCCTGATAAAAAGTCTTTTGTGGCCGTCATATTAGCCGAATCCTGCATTGAAAAAGGCAAACCATAGATGCAGACTAGCTTTGTGATGGTGGCGGTAAGTGTACTTCCATGCTCTTCACCGCCAGATTGATCGCCCGTTATGGTTTGCCTTGGATTGTGGAAGTTATTTTGTCGTAGGGATAACTTCCATTAAAAGAACCGTCCACAGCCATGTGGGGAAACATGGCTGCCCCCGGTTCTAATTCATCACATACAGTATAACTGACCCATCATTTACGGTAATTAACCCAGTTCAAACGGATCGGCAAGCGTATTAATTGCTTTTGAATAATCCGCGCGGTTTCCGTACCGGTATTTATCTTGTCAGACATGCGTTTAAATTGTGCGCGTTATTTGGTACTGGTTGCCGGATTTTATGCCTGCTCTACCATCAAAAATTTAATTCCGTTTTGCTTTCGTAAAAATTCCGGTTTTATCTCCCCGCTTACACATCTGTAAAAATAATGTGCGAAGCGGGCTTGAAATTCATGAACATAGTCCTTATCATTATCAGCACTCTTTTGGGTCGAGTGCTAATGCTGATTCATGGCTATATGCCATTGAATTTCTTAGTATGACTTATCAAAAGAATGAAGAATTGTATTATTGGTTTTCAGCGATAAATTTTAAATAGGAGATACAAGCATGAAAATTCGTCCATTGCATGATCGCGTGATTGTCAAACGACTGGAGGAGGAACGTAAGACGGCTTCCGGTATCGTGATACCAGACAGTGCCGCCGAAAAACCTGATCAGGGAGAAATACTCGCGGTGGGTAAAGGTAAGGTTGCTGATGACGGCAGTGTGCGCGCATTGGAAGTCAAAGTGGGCGATAAAGTATTGTTCGGCAAGTATTCAGGCCAAACAGTTAAAGTTGAAGGCGAAGAGCTTCTGGTCATGCGCGAAGAAGACATTATGGGTGTAATCGAAAGCTAATAGTGTCGAGATAGTCGAAACTACAAACTTGCTAAACAATCGTGTAAAGAATTAGGAGAAAGAAAATTATGTCAGCTAAGGAAGTTAAATTTGGAGATGTGGCGCGCCATAAAATGGTGGACGGTGTGAATATTCTGGCGGATGCTGTGAAAGTTACGCTGGGTCCGAAAGGCCGTAATGTTGTTCTCGAGCGCGCATATGGCGCGCCGACCATTACGAAGGATGGTGTTTCGGTTGCCAAGGAAATCGAATTGAAAGATAAGTTCGAGAATATGGGCGCCCAAATGCTGAAGGAAGTGTCCAGTAAAACTTCTGATGTTGCGGGTGATGGAACGACGACGGCAACTGTGTTGGCGCAAGCCATTATTAAAGAAGGTATGCGCTATGTTGCTGCGGGAATGAATCCGATGGATTTGAAACGCGGTATTGACAAAGCCGTCAGTGTCACTGTCGATGAACTTAAAAAAATGTCCAAGCCTTGTGCAACCGCAAAAGAAATTGCTCAGGTAGGCAGTATTTCTGCAAATTCTGATACCGAGATTGGTCAGATTATTGCTGATGCTATGGACAAAGTGGGCAAGGAAGGTGTTATCACGGTTGAAGATGGTTCCGGACTGCAGAATGAACTGGAAGTTGTCGAAGGTATGCAATTTGATCGCGGTTATTTGTCACCTTACTTTGTGAGCAGCGCCGATAAGCAGATTGCTTTGCTGGAAAATCCATTTATTCTATTGCATGATAAAAAAATCTCCAATATCAGGGATTTGTTGCCAGTCCTGGAACAGGTTGCCAAGGCCGGCAAACCGTTGTTGATTATCGCTGAAGATATAGAAGGTGAAGCGCTGGCAACGTTGGTGGTTAACAATATTCGCGGCATTCTGAAAACCTGTGCGGTTAAAGCCCCAGGCTTCGGTGATCGTCGTAAAGCTATGCTGGAAGATATTGCTATTCTTACTGGTGGCACGGTTATTGCTGAAGAAGTCGGTCTTACGCTGGAGAAAGTAACTTTAGATAATCTGGGTCAGGCAAAACGCATTGAAGTCGGTAAGGAAAATACGACGATTATTGATGGTGCCGGTAATGCTGCAAATATTGAGGGTCGTGTAAAACAAATCCGGAAGCAGATCGAGGAAGCAACCAGCGATTATGACAAGGAAAAACTGCAAGAACGCGTTGCTAAATTGGCCGGTGGTGTTGCGTTGATCAAAGTGGGTGCTGCGACGGAAGTGGAAATGAAAGAGAAAAAAGCGCGTGTGGAAGATGCCTTGCATGCAACGCGCGCGGCCGTTGAAGAGGGGGTAATTCCGGGTGGTGGCGTTGCTTTGTTGCGGACCGTGTCGGTTGTTAAGCAGTTGAAAGGCGACAATCATGACCAGGATGCAGGTATTAAAATTGTACTTCGCGCTCTGGAAGAGCCGTTGCGCCAAATTGTGACCAATTGTGGTGATGAGCCCTCCGTCGTTGTAAACCGGGTTATGGAGGGCAGTGGTAACTTTGGTTACAATGCGGCTACAGGTGAATATGGTGATCTGGTGGAAAGTGGTGTGCTGGATCCGACCAAAGTAACACGCTCGGCATTGCAAAATGCGGCGTCAGTAGCAAGCTTGATGCTGACAACCGATGCCATGGTTGCCGAGTTGCCTAAAGAGGAAGCTGCGGGCGGCGGTATGGGCGGTATGGGTGGTATGGGTGGTATGGGCGGTATGGATATGTAATCAGTTCACGCAACGCAATCGCGTAAAACCGTACGTGATTGTTCGATGTCATCCAGCAACAACCCTTTTTTGAGGGTTGTTGCTTTTTTTTAGTGTAAAGATAAATTCGTTGCGTGGATATCGCACTATCATAAGTCTTCTTTTTTTGATTATGAATCATACAAAAGGTACATTCTGATCTATGAATACATATAGCGAATATTCGCCTTCTCGGGATTTTCTTAAAGGTCGCGTGATTCTTGTGACGGGAGCTGGCCAAGGACTGGGCCGCTTGGCTGCATTGGCCTATGCACAGCATGGTGCTGTAGTCATTCTTCACGGTCGCAAAGTCGCAAAACTGGAGAAGGTTTATGATGAAATCGAAGACTTAGGCAAGGAGAGTGCCGTTATTTATCCATTAGATTTGGAAAAAGTGACTGAAGAAGATTGTTCTGTATTTGCTTCAGCTATTGCACAGCAGTTGGGACGATTGGATGGCATACTGCATAATGCGGCATTTCTGTATGGGCCGAGTCCGCTGACGTCACAAACTATTGATCAATGGGAGATTTTGTTAAAAGTTAATCTGGTGGCGCCTTTTGCGATAACCAAGGCTTGTTTTTCCTTATTGAAAGCTGCGCCGGATGCTAGTGTCATTATGACAACGAGCACTCATGGCTATAATCCGACTGCTTACTGGGGTGGTTTTGGGGTTGCCAAGGCTGGGCTCGAGGCTTTTGTGAAAATTCAGACGGATGAGTGGAAGGAATTACCTAATTTGCGTATCAATGGACTGATGCCTGGCATAGTAAATACCCCGCAACGTGCTAAAACCCATCCTGGGGAAATAAAAAAAACATTGTCTCAACCAGAAGATTTGATGCCGGCCTACTTGTTCCTTATGGGGCCGGATAGTAGGGCGATCAAGGGAGAAATCATTGCATGCCAAACAGCGCGCTAAGTGCTTATCAGAGAATAACAAGGTATAATCAGCTGGCTTCGAATAAAATGACAAATGAGTGAATTGTGCCCGGTTATTGCGAAAGTGGCGGAATTGGTAGACGCACTAGATTTAGGTTCTAGCGCCGAAGGGTGTGGGGGTTCGAGTCCCCCCTTTCGCACCAGCAAGAGTTTGAAAATAAACTATGACTCAATGATCATAGAACGTTCTAAATTTTTTATCTAATTTGCTCGTTTTTAATTGTAATCTATTCAGGATATCAGGAAATTTAATGCAATCAAATGTTGAAAATCTCGGTGCATTGGAGCGTCGAATAGAGATCTCGATTTCTCAGGACCAGATTCAAGATGAAGTTAATAAGCGTCTGCTGGGGTTGGCGAAAAAAACCAAAATGCACGGATTTCGCCCTGGAAAAGTCCCTTTTAAACTGGTTTCACAAAGATATGGTGCGCAAGTACAACAGGAGGTTGTCGGAGATCTTCTGCAAAGTAAATTTGCCGATGCTATCAAAGAGCAGGATTTGCAGGTCGTGGGTTTTCCAAGTTATGAAATCAAGCAACACGATAGCGATAATGAGAATTCCACCGAATTAGTATTCAACGCCAAATTTGAGGTTTTTCCACAAATTGTTTTTGGTGATCTTGGACAAATCAATATAGAAAAGCCTGTGACGACAGTTGGCGCCGATGAGGTTGATAAAACTATTGAAATGATACGCAAACAACATATGCAGTATCAGACAGTAAATCGGGCGGTTATAGAAGGAGATCGCGTTAAGATTGATTATCGCGGCACGCTAGAAGGGAAAGATTTTGAAGGCGGACGGGCAGCTGATGTTCTCCTGACTGTGGGAAAGGGTAAGTACATGAAAGATTTTGAAGATGCCATTGTCGGTATGTCTCTTGATGAGGAAAAATCTTTTGAAGTCACTTTTCCTGATGATTATCATGGTAAAGATGTGGCCGGGAAGATGGTAACTTTTACGATCAAGTTGAAGTCTGTGGAATTACCGGTGCTTCCAGAAGTCAATTCTGATTTTGCCAAATTATTAGGCATAGCCGATGGCGATTTGAATAAAATGCGTGATGCAGTGCACCATGATCTTGAACGTGAAGTTGCGCGGCAAATTAAAAGTAAGCTCAAAACGCAAGTAATGCGTTGCCTGATGGATGCTAATCCTATTGATGCACCTAATACTCTGGTGAATCAGGAGATAGTGCGGTTGATGGAAAATGCACGTAAAGATCTGGTTGCAAGAGGATTGGGGGAAAGTGAAATGCAACTAAAGCCCGATTTGTTTAGAGAAAAATCGGAACATCGCATCAAGCTAGGACTTATTTTGGCCGAGTTGATGAAGGTGCATCATCTGAAAGCTACTGCTGAGCAGGTGCGTGGTGTTATTGAAGAGGCTGCGCAGGCGTATGATAATCCGGAAGAAGTAATTAGGTGGCATTATTCTTCCGAAGAGCGATTGCAGGACGCGGAATCACTCGCATTGGAAGAAAATGTGGTGCAGTGGGTGCTGGGACAGGTTAATGTGGTTGAAAAGCCTGTGACTTTTGATGAATTGATGGGAATCGCTTGATATGAAATTCGAATCTGATTCTTTCGACAGGATGGAACCAAAAAATCTTGGACTCATTCCAATGGTTATTGAGTCGAGTGGCCGTGGCGAGCGGGCTTATGATATCTATTCCCGGTTGCTAAAAGAGCGGGTGGTTTTTCTGGTCGGACCTGTTAATGAAACAAGTGCAAATCTTATTGTCGCGCAGTTGCTGTTTCTTGAATCAGAAAATGCTGAGAAAGATATTCATTTGTATATCAATTCTCCTGGGGGTGTGGTTTCTTCCGGGCTTGCTATTTATGATACGATGCAATACATTAAGCCTGATATCAGTACATTATGCATTGGACAAGCTGCAAGTATGGGGGCGTTATTACTGACGGCAGGAGCCAAAGGAAAACGTTATTGTCTCCCCAATTCGCGTGTTATGATTCACCAGCCACTTGGAGGATTTCAAGGTCAAGCCTCTGATATAGAGATTCATGCTAGAGAAATTCTTTATTTAAAATCGAAACTCAATGGAATTATGGCGCATCATACCGGACAGCCTGTATCAGAAATAGAGAAAGATACTGACCGGGATAACTTTATGAGTGCGGAAGAATCGGTTAAGTATGGATTGATTGATGCCGTTCTGACGCATCGAGACTTAACAACCGATAAAAAATAAGAGAAATTGTAGGAAAATTATAAGTGACTTGTTGTATAACTATCGTATTACGATATAAAAAAACTGTTTTTACAAGTTAGCGCCACTAAGTATGATGTTGCCAGGATAGATTAATATGCCAGAGAAAACGAGTAGCGAGAAATTGCTTTATTGTTCTTTTTGCGGTAAGAGTCAGCACGAAGTCAGAAAGTTGATTGCTGGCCCTTCGGTTTTTATTTGCGACGAGTGTATTGAGCTTTGCAATGATATCATTCGTGAAGAAATGCAGGGAGATGAAGCAACCAAACTGGTTAAATCCAATCTTCCAGTTCCTCATGAAATACGTCAGACATTAAATCAATATGTTATTGGCCAAGATTCGGCTAAAAAGATTCTGTCTGTTGCTGTCTATAATCATTACAAACGCTTGAAGAATCTGGCAAAAGGAATTGATGGCGACGAAATCGAATTATCTAAAAGCAACATTCTATTAATTGGTCCAACAGGCTCCGGTAAAACATTGCTTGCTCAAACACTCGCCCGTCTTCTGGATGTGCCTTTTATCATGGCGGATGCAACGGCATTGACTGAAGCCGGTTATGTTGGTGAGGACGTCGAAAACATTATTCAGAAGCTGCTGCAAAAATGCAACTATGATGCCGAGAAAGCGCAGCGCGGTATCGTTTATATTGATGAAATTGATAAGATATCGCGCAAATCGGATAATCCTTCTATTACGCGTGATGTTTCCGGTGAGGGTGTTCAACAGGCATTATTAAAGTTGATAGAAGGAACAATAGCTATGGTTCCTCCTCAAGGTGGACGTAAGCATCCTAATCAGGAGTTTGTTCAAGTTGACACTACAAATATCTTATTCATTTGTGGTGGCGCGTTCGATGGCCTTGATAAAGTAATTCTTGCTCGTACTGAAAAAGGCGGTATTGGTTTTGGAGCCGATGTCAGAAGCAATAACCGTAAGGATATTAACAAAGTATTGCGGAGTGTTGAGCCTGAAGACTTGGTGAAGTTCGGTTTGATACCTGAATTCGTTGGTCGTTTACCGGTTGTTGCAACGTTGGATGAATTAAATGAAGAGGCGCTTATCCAAATTCTGACTGAACCTAAGAATGCGCTGGTTAAGCAGTATTGGAAAATGTTCAATATGGAAGGTGGCGTGGAACTGGAATTCCGGGAGCCTGCGCTTAGAGCAATCGCCCAAAAAGCGTTATCTCGTAAAACCGGGGCTCGTGGGTTGCGCTCAATTATGGAGGAGATTCTTCTCGATATTATGTATGATCTCCCATCAATGGAGAATGTCGCTAAAGTTGTGATTGATTATAACTTGGCAAGTGAAGACATAAAACCGATTCTAATTTACTCTGATCAACAGAAGGTCGCTAAAACTTCCAGCTAGTGTCTCTCTATCTAGTATGTTGATTCTAAACTAACATAGACAACGGCTTTGAGAGTCTCTGCAGTACTGGTGTTATTCGCTGATAATCATCTCATACTGCCTATGATTTCTGTGCATGATGGCGACATAATTCTACTGTTCCGAATTTCAGTGTTACCTTTTGTGGTGGAAGCCAGAAAGCCTGTTTTGGTCTGCGCATATCGATAAAGCATAAGAAACGTATCTAATTTGCTGCCCAATCGAATACAGATTCCTGTATATTCATCTTGAGTTTTTAATAAACGGCTATATATTAATTTTTCATCAGATTCTGACAAACAAGCTTTCTCGCCATATGGTTTTTTATTTGATTAAGCAGAAACTGGAAGTCAAGGTTTGATCAATAAAGAGATAATTTCGCAAAAGCCTATATAAAGTTTCTAGTCGACTGTTTCTATTATTCCGGAATTTATAAGATAGGGTTTTGCAAAGGTCTCGAAGAGTATAACTAATTTAAAATAAGCATTGGATAGATATGAATTCTAGCGTTGATGATTCCGAACAGCTGGTCCTGCCATTACTTCCGCTTAGAGATGTAGTCGTGTTTCCGCACATGGTGATTCCGCTATTTGTCGGACGGCAAAAATCAATTAAAGCACTTGAACTCGCAATGGAAGCTAATAAGAGCATTCTTCTGGTGGCGCAGAAAATCGCTTCAAAGGACGAGCCTGCTCCGCAGGATATGTATACGGTAAGCAGCATTGCAAACATTTTGCAAATGCTGAAACTTCCTGATGGCACTGTCAAGGTGCTGGTTGAAGGCAGTCAGCGGGCGCGAATTCTCGACTTCATTGACGCAGATACACACTTCAATGCGAAAGCCGTTCAGATTGAAGAAAAAAAGAGCGAGTCTCCAGAAACTGAGGCTATGCGTAGAGCGTTAATGACCCAATTTGATCAGTATGTAAAGCTTAATAAAAAAATTCCTCCTGAAATCATAACTTCTCTTGGTGGAATTGATGAGGCAGGGCGTCTGGCCGACACGATTGCAGCATATCTCCCGCTCAAGCTTGAGCAGAAGCAGGAAGTGTTGGAGATTTTCGATGTACAAACAAGACTTGAACATTTGCTTGGATTATTGGAGACCGAGCTTGATATTCTCCAAGTTGAGAAACGAATCCGCGGCAGGGTTAAACGGCAAATGGAAAAAAGTCAGCGCGATTATTATCTGAATGAACAGGTAAAAGCAATTCAGAAAGAATTGGGTGAAGGTGAGGAGGGCGCTGATCTGGAGGAGATGGAGCGGAAGATCAAGGCCGCTCACATGCCGAAAGATGCGCGCGAAAAAGCAGAGACCGAGCTTAGAAAATTGCGGTTGATGTCGCCCATGTCAGCAGAAGCCACTGTGGTTCGCAATTATATTGATGCGCTGGTCGGTTTGCCGTGGAAGAAAAAAAACAAAATTAGTAAGAATCTTGAGGCTGCAAAAAATATTTTAGATGAAGATCATTATGGACTTGAAAAAGTCAAGGAAAGAATCATAGAGTATCTCGCTGTGCAGCAGCGGGTTGACAAAATGAAGGCACCGATACTATGTCTGGTTGGGCCGCCTGGCGTTGGTAAAACATCACTGGGGCAGTCGATTGCGCGCGCGGTTAACAGAAAGTTTGTTCGTATGGCTTTGGGTGGTGTTCGGGATGAAGCAGAAATACGCGGGCATCGAAAGACGTATATTGGCTCAATGCCTGGAAAAATTTGTCACAACATGACAAAGGTGGGTGTTAAGAATCCCTTGTTTTTGCTGGATGAAGTTGACAAGATGGGCATGGATTTTCGCGGCGATCCTTCCTCTGCATTATTGGAGGTACTCGATCCTGAGCAGAATCATACTTTTGTGGATCATTATATTGAGGTTGAATACGATCTGTCTGACGTAATGTTTGTCGCAACTGCAAATTCGCTGAATATTCCACCTGCGCTTCTCGATCGTCTCGAAGTAATTCGATTATCCGGATATACCGAAGATGAAAAGCTCAATATCGCGTTAAAGTATCTTTTACCTAAGCAGATGAAAAATCATGGTTTGAAAAAATCTGAACTGATTCTTTCTGATGTGGCTTTGCGTGACACCATTCGCTATTACACGCGGGAATCGGGTGTCCGGGCCCTGGAACGCGAGATTTCTAAAATTTGCAGGAAGGCGGTAAAAATGCTGCTACTGGAGAAAGATAATGATAAGGTCTCCGTGACAGCACGCAACCTGGATAAATTTCTTGGTGTCCGGCGTTTTTCTTATGGTGTTGCTGAGAAGGAAAATCAGATTGGACAAGTTACGGGACTGGCTTGGACTGAAGTGGGTGGCGAATTGTTGACTATAGAATCTGTTGTTCTACCCGGTAAAGGTAAAACTATCACTACCGGAAAACTAGGAGAAGTCATGCAAGAATCGATACAGGCAGCTTTGTCGGTCGTGCGAGGTCGGTCGCATCGACTAGGAATCGCGGAAGACTTCTATCAAAAAAATGATATACATATTCATTTGCCGGAGGGCGCGACACCAAAGGATGGGCCAAGCGCTGGAATCGGCATATGTGTGGCAATGGTTTCCGTGCTGACTGGAATAGCTGTCAGATCGGATGTGGCGATGACTGGTGAAATCACCTTGAGAGGTGAGGTACTGCCTATAGGCGGACTTAAGGAAAAATTACTGGCAGCGCATCGTGGTGGAATTAAGTGTGTGATTATTCCTGATAAAAATGTCAAAGATCTTGCCGATATTCCGGAAAATATCAAAAATCAGCTACTAATCAAGCCCGTGAAGTGGATTGATCAGGTTCTTGATATTGCTCTGGAGCATAAACCAAGGCCTGATTCTCCGACGATTCCACCTACCGCCCTACAAAAGAATGTAAAAAATGAAATAGCTGGTGGTGATGTGATTAAGCATTAATAAGCTATAAAATTCCGTTTTGTTCTCCCGGTTTTCGATTTCTCAGCATTAAATGGAAATTTTTTCGAATTTGAATTGATTCGGGAGAGCTGTCGCTACTTTGTACATTTTAATCTGATGAAGAAATCACATAATGATAACTGCAGAGACTATAAAGCAATATATCGAGAATTCGTTACCCTGTGAGTTGGTGCAAATAGAGGGTGATGATGGATACCATTTTCAGGCAATTATTGTAAGTTCCGAATTTAGAGGCAAGCGTACAATTCAACAGCATCAATTGGTATATCAGGCGCTAGGTGAAAAAATGGGACAGGATATTCATGCATTGTCAATGAGAACTTACACGCCGGAAGAATGGACTGCAAGAATCTGATCTGACTTTTATTGTACTACCGCTCCTCATCAAGAATATTACATCAATTTTTTCTTCTGAACGGATTGTTGTATGGATTCTCTGGAAGAGATTAGTCGATGTTTTTGTTTTGATGATGAGAGTCGTATCCATTTTTTTGATGACTGTGAGCGTGCTCGTGTTTGTGTTCGTGGTCATCACTATCACTGTGCTTGTTAATAAGTTTTTGATACTGATCGGCTGACATGTTTCCGAGTTTCTGAACAAAAAGCGCCATCGCCCATATCGTTTCATCATCATGCGTCAGGCCCCATGCAGGCATTCCGGTCATTTTTATACCATTTTTAATGATCCAGAAATAGGCTTTTGTTTGAGTCTCAATTGCATCTGTGTTTGCTGGTAATTTGCGTTGATAAAATACTGGCGGTTGCGGGTACAGACCTTGCGCAAGCTCGGTTAGCGCCTGTCCGGGGGCTAGGTGACAAATGGTGCACATTGCATCATAGTGTGTTGCGCCAATGGTTAGATATTCGGTTTCCTCCAGAATGGGCGCTTCCAGTGCATTTGCTCTGGCGGCTATCGAATTGTTCCGCATCCACTCAATTAATTTTTCTGTAATTAACCAATGTTTGTCGGTGGCGGCGATATTGTATGTGCCTGCACTTATCGCATATCCAGTAATTATTGCAACGACAAGCATAAATCCTAAAATGGTTTTTAAAATTACTTTCATTTATTTGTACCTCCTTCATGAGAAGTGTGGTTTCAATATTGAACATTAAGACTGCTTGTTACTTAAGTACTGTTAAACCTGTTTCTGTTTATTTGTTACTTGTCCCATCACAATAAGGCTATCTCGAATTCGGTTGATTACTCTTGTTCTTGCAATCATAACTTATCTCATTTTTAACGAGATTATGCAATTGTGACTTCTTGGGATATATAAACATCCTGAATAGCATTGAGTAGCTTGATGCCTTCGCTAAATGGCTTCTGGAAAGCTTTTCGTCCAGAAATGAGTCCCATGCCGCCAGCCCGTTTATTAATGACGGCGGTGCGAACCGCTTGATGTAAATCATCACTGCCGGATTCGCCGCCTGAATTAATCATACCTATTCGGCCCATATAGCAATTAGCGACTTGATAACGAACCAAATCAATCGGGTGGTCAGTGGTCAGTTCATCATATACTTTGGGACTTGTTTTTCCGAATTTAAGTGCAGTAAATCCGCCATTATTAATCGCCATCTTTTGTTTAATGATGTCTGCGCCAATCGTTGCTGCAAGATGATTGGCCTGTCCGGTCAAATCGGCGCTGACATGGTAGTCTTTTTCGGCTGTCTTAAAAGCCGCGTTGCGCGTGTAAGCCCACAGAATCGTGACCATTCCAAGATCGTGTGCATGCTCAAACGCCTCACTGATTTCCTGGATCTGGCGACGCGATTCAGGTGAGCCGAAAAAAACTGTTGCACCTACTGCGCAAGCGCCCATGTCAAAAGCTTGGTCAACGTTTGCGAATAATGTCTGATCATAGTGATGGGGAAATGTGAGCAATTCATTATGATTAATCTTGAGAATCATAGGTATTTTGTGCGCATATTTCCGCGCGACGCTGCTGAGCACGCCGAACGTCGAGGCAACGCCGTTGCAACCACCTTCTATGGCCAGCCGAACTATATTTTCAGGATCGAAGAACAATGGATTCGGTGCGAAAGAAGCGCCGGCTGAATGTTCTACGCCTTGATCGACCGGTAATAATGATAAATAACCGCTACCTGCTAATCGACCATGATTGTACAGAGCCTGGAGATTACGTAAAACACTTGGCTTGCGGTTATTGGTACTGGATACGCGATCTACGAAATCCGATCCAGGCATATGTAATTGCTCTTTGGGAATACCTTCGCACACATGATTGAGGAGTGTTTCACTTTCTTCTTTCAAAATGTCGGTAATGTTGATTGTCATAATCCTCTCCAAAAGCCTTATTTCAAAATTGTAGTCTGCTCCAAATACTAAAATAAGACAATGATTATGCTCTAGGGTTTTTTAATTTTTCCTGAACACTGATTTTGTCCAGGTGTGGTGCAAACATTTCTATAAAATCAAATACGAAGCTCTGTAGATAACTGTTGCGGCTGATGCCGATGCGTGTGGTACTGGGCTCAAACAAATGATCGGCATCAATGGCCCTGAGTTGGTCATCGCGTTTTGGATCAAATGCCATTTTGGCCAGTATGCCGATGCCCAACCCTAGTTCAACATAAGTTTTTATAACATCCGAATCAATAGCTGTTAATACAACATTGGGGGTGAGTCCCTTATTTTCAAAAGCCTGGTTTATTTTTGAGCGTCCAGTAAAAGCAAAATCATAAGTGATGATGGGATGTCGGCTGATTGCCTCCAGAGTCAGTTTTTTTTCCTTTAGCAACGTATGATCGGGTGGTGTTACGATGCAGCGATTCCATTGATAGCAAGGCAGCATGACCAGTTCTTGGAAATGTTCTATTGCTTCGGTAGCAATGGCAATGTCTGCTTCTCCTGAAGTAACCAATGCCGAGATTTGAGTCGGGCTGCCTTGGCGCAGGATAAGCCGGACTTTGGGGTGAAGGGCAGTAAAGTGTTTAATTATCGGTGGCAAAGCATAACGTGCTTGTGTGTGTGTCGTGGCGATAGTGAGCGTGCCACCTGTTTCACACGCATAATCCTGTGCGGCTTTTTTTAGATTCTCGGATTCCTGCAGTATTTTTTTTGCAATCTGAATGACCATTTGCCCCGGAGGAGTTATTTGTGTCAGTCGCTTACCGTTACGAATAAAAATCAATACACCGAGTTCTTCTTCAAGAAGTTGAATTTGCTTGCTAATTGCAGGTTGTGAAGTATGAAGCTTTTGCGCGGCCTTGGATAGATTGAGTTTTTGGTTGACTACTTCACATAAATAGCGAAATTGTTGTAGTTTCATTAATATTATCTTTAATAATTTTATAATATATCAAATTAATATAATATTATTTCAGATTATATATTAAATTTGTTAATATGCGCCCTTTTTATAATAATTACAGCGTAAAAGCCGGTGTTTGACAGTATGTTCAGTTTCCGGGCAATTGAGTTTGTGCATTTTGCTCTTGGTTTTCTATCAAGGTCGGTCAGCTTTTTATACTGTTGATTATTGCGGTGAATAGCGTTGATTGTATCCAGGAGCTAGGGTGAATTTGTAAAAACGCAATTCTCGCCAGCTATGGAAGAATATTCTGGCTTGGGTACACTTGCTGCCGTGAGATGTCCGCTTGCAGGATTAATGTTGCGAACGAGCCTGTTTGTAGAAATAAACTTCGGTGGATCAATGGAAAGATTGGCGTATTATGATGGGTTTTATATTATTTAATATACACCCAGCGGCTTTGTTGGAGCATGGAAGTGTCGGGTTGTTATGGTTTTCGATATGAGTATTGGACTAATTCGTATTAAAGCTGTATAAAGCCAGCTGTTTTGAGATTGAAATGGCAGTTCGAGAGCGGAGATCGATTCGTTATCCTAACAGTTCTTGGAAATGTGAATTACTTTAAGATGCGCTTCGAATGCTAAACTGAGGACTATTTTATGAGCACAAATGAAGAGAATAAACCGAGACAGGTCACGTGGTTTAACGGTTGCGGTGGAAGGGTTGGTATTGTGATCGGTGAAAAAGGTGATTTTGCCTATATTGGAATGGCGCTGAGGCATGATGAAGATGATGATGTCGATCATATTATCAAGTATGGCGCAAAATTTCCGCTTGATGCTGCAAAATTATTGCCAGTTTCCAAGTATTACACCAAAACTGAAAGTCAAACTTAAATTATAATAATCAATCATTAGGCGGGTTGCGTTTTTGGGGATGAGATGGACGCAGATTGAGGGGTGAGGATTTTAAGATGTATTGTTATGACGAATATGATCAACGGATGATCGATGAGCGTGTTGCTCAGTATAGGGATCAGGTGCGCAGGCGTTTATCCAATGAATTGACGGAAACAGAGTTTCTGCCGTTGAGGCTGCAGAACGGTCTCTATATGCAGATTCATGGTTATATGTTGCGTATTGCTGTTCCCTACGGTTTGATTTCTTCAAGGCAGATGCGCATGTTTGCGCATATAGCGCGCAAATATGATCGCGGGTACGGTCATTTCACGACACGCCAGAATATTCAGTTTAATTGGCTGAAACTGGAGGATACGCCAGATATACTTGCCGACTTGGCAACCGTACAGATGCATGCTATTCAGACTTCTGGAAATTGTGTTCGAAATATTACGTCTGATGAGTTTGCCGGCGTAGCTCAGGATGAAGTTGTCGATCCGCGACCGTATGCGGAGATTCTGCGTCAGTGGAGTACATTCCATCCTGAATTCGCCTACCTGCCGCGTAAATTCAAGATTGCCATTAGTGGAGCAAAAGAGGATCGCGCTGCCATTCTTGCGCATGACATAGGTTTGTCTGTGACAAAGAATGCCCAGGGTGAAACTGGTTTTCGTGTTCTGGTAGGCGGCGGACTCGGAAGAACCCCGGTCATTGGCAGCGAAATCTGTGCGTTTTTGCCATGGCAACATTTGCTGACTTATGTGGAGTCGATTCTGCGTATATATAATCAGTTCGGTCGCCGCGACAATAAATTTAAAGCGCGTATCAAGATACTGGTCAAGGCGCTGGGAATTGACGAATTCAGGCGCTTGGTCGAAGAGGACTGGGTTAGTCTGAAGGATGGCCCAGGTACTTTAACCCGCGAAGAAGTCGAGCGTGTGGCGGGTTTCTTTATCGATCCGGCGTATGAGGTGTTAGTTGGCAACGACTCCAATCTTAAGGAATTTGTGGCGGATAACCGCAATTTTTCAAATTGGATGAAACATAATGTGCGTCTGCATCGCGTGCCTGGTTATGCCATTGTTGTTCTGTCAGTGAAAAAACCCGGTAATGCGCCCGGCGATATGACGGATAAGCAAATGGACGCTGTGGCGGAACTGGCTGATCGTTACAGTTTTGGAGAGATGCGAATTACACATAAACAAAATCTGGTTTTTGCGGATGTCAAGCAGACTGACCTGATAGAACTGTGGAACGAGTTGAGTAGGCTGGAGCTGGCTTCACCAAACATCGGTATGTTGACCGATATTATCAGTTGCCCTGGCGCTGAATTCTGTACTTTGGCCAATGCGCGTTCCATTCCCTTGTCCAAGTTAATTGCCGAACGCTTTGAGAACCTGGATTTTCAGTATGACATTGGTGAGATTTCATTAAATATATCTGGCTGCATGAATGCCTGTGGACAGCATCATATCGGGAATATCGGCATAACTGGTGTGGAGAAAAAAAATCACGAGGAATGGTATCAGATTTCCATCGGTGGTGCTGAAGGTAACAGCTGTTCATTAGGCAAGATTCTTGGTCCGTCGCTGACTTTTTATCAGGTTCCTGAAGC
>JADZAR010000025.1 GCA_020852475.1 Nitrosomonas sp. | reverse complement strand
GCTTGGGATCTCCGGTGCCGAATTCGGTAATGACATCAAATGTGGCAATCATGCCGGTAACGGTGCCGAGTAGACCCAGCAGGGGTGATACCGAGGCAATGACCAGAATCGCTGAACCGAAACGGTCTAAGGCGCCGGATTCGCGCAGGATCGCTTCGTGCACCACGCTTTCCATATGATCGCGGTCGTCTTTCAGGTGTCGCAAGGTGCTCGATAAAACACGCGTGATCGCTGACGCGCCTGTTTCGCAACTTTTTCTGGCATTCTCAAGATCACCGTCGATTACCTGTTGGATGACCTGGTCAGCAATGTGTTGTGTATTGGCGCTGTTTGATCGCAGTAGGTATATCCGGATGGCTATCAGCAAGAGTGTCAGGCCGCCAAGTCCCACAATGACCCAGCCAATGACGCCGCCGGATTGAATAACTTCCAGTATGGTTTTATCAGCGGCTTCCTCGACGGCCTGAGTCCGGGATTCGAATATGAACAGTTGCAGTGTCTCGGGCTGCTGATTTTTACTGAGTGCAATGGCGGTATCCGCAGTGGATTCGCGCCAGATCTTGAAATCACCGCCGCCTGCAGGCACCAGACTGCCACTGCCTTCGGTGCCGACACCATAAGCCGCGATATTTCCCAAACGGATGATTTCACCTTGCGTTTGTTTGCCGTTTTCCAGAAAAAAGTTTCCGGATGTTGTCTGAATTGCACCGAGCTCGCGCAGCACTACAAGCGCCTGATCAAATAAGTAAGCCACTTTTGTGGTGTCGTTGCCTTTCGATTCCATCAGTGCTGAAGGCATTTCCTTATCGTGATTTTTCAACGTCGCTTCGGCTTGAGCGTAGGTGATCTCCAGTGCATCGCCGCGTTCCATCGTCGCTGCTTCGCCGCGTTCGGCCTCAGCCAGCAAGGTATTCAATTGATCGATTCGGGCTGAGCGTTCGACCGAGGCGCGGTCCAGTACGGCAATTTTGTTGTTGAGCTCCCGAATTTCGTTGTGCGTACTGGCTTGATACTTTTTCAATCGATCCGTCAATTCTCTTTTTTGCACCTCAAGGAAAGCGTATTCACGCTTGTAGGCGGTTTCCAGATCGATTTTTTCCCTGGCGGGGGATGTAGGCTGTTGTGTATTTGCCGCTGGCGCAGCATTCTGCGATAGCGGTTCGACGCTGACCGATTCTTCGGCATAAGCGGTTGCTATACCGGTTAGAGCGGCAAGTGCCGCAGCGAAAAACATGAGAAGTGATTTATTCATTATTTCAATGGATTCGGTAATTCAAAGTAACCCTGACGGATTTGTTTCTTTAATGCGTCAAACAGCTTGGCTATGCGTTCCGTATCATTGGCTGTCGCAACTGTTTCGAATTTCCATTGCCCATCTTTGGATGGCTTGGCCATGCCGGCCCGGTTGTCGCGGGTTTGAAAAAACAGAAACACAGTGCCAATCTTGGCGATATCCGCGAGAACCTTCTCGCCATCCAGCGAAATCGCCTGCTGGTACAGTCCATTTTCTTTGCTTAAACGGATTTCGTCTTCAATCAACGCCCATGCCTGATTGACTGCTTTATTGGGATCAACCAGCTGACGCTCAATATTATCTTCGAGCATTTCAATCGCTTTAATCCGGTCTTCAATTCTGAAAGGGTAACCACCCAGAACATACTGTTTATAATGCGCGAGTGCTTTCAGCAGTACCGGCTTTAGCTGTTCGCCGGATTGTTCGGCCTGCTTGGAAGCCTGTGAAAGTTTTTCCAGCGTATGCTCCAGCTTCTCAATTGCTGTTTTCTGTCTTCTTTCTTCAACGCTCAGGTCGGCAAGCTGGGAAGACAAGGCTGTAATCTGATTCGCGTGTTTTTCTTTCTCGATATCCAATTGCGTTTGCAGTGTTTCAACTTCTCCGCGAATTTTTGCCAGCGATTTCGCCATATTTTCCAGGCTGCTCGCACTTACCGGAGGTGCTGAGAAGATACCTGAGGCGACAAGCAATCCGGCCAGCAGAGCGTAGCGTTTATTTAGATGGTTTCGCATAAATTGCTGTATAAGAATGATTTTATTTGCAGTGATTAGACTGAAGCCTCGTGACGGGCTTTCGTATGTGCGAATACTACGCAGCAAATATTGCACTTTTATGACAATGCAATGAAATTCTATTCGCGGTGATATGTCCTTGCAGTAGTTATAAAAAGAAGCAGCCCGATTAAGAAAATGCGCGTCTAACCGATAACAACTGTCACAGTTATAGTTCTATCTAATTAAAAGTATTTAATTGGCCTGGTATGAAGAACCCCTGGAATCTTAAAAACAAATCCGTATTGATTGTCGAGGACTACGACAAGATGCGTCAGTTATTGCGAGAAATGCTTGTGCCGCTGGAGCCGGCCAGGATAGTGGTAGGTAAAAATGGGAAAGAAGCTATCGCATTACTTGAGAAAAATGCCTTTGACATTGTGTTATGCGACTACAAGCTCGGCAATGGGAAAGATGGGCAGCAGGTTCTGGAAGAAGCACGGCATCGTAATCTATTAAGTCATGCCGCGATATTTTTTATCATTACGACGGAAAATACATCAAAAATGGTCATGGGTGCAATTGACTATTTCCCGGATGACTACATTTCGAAACCCTTCACGCAGTCTCAGATCCATACCCGGTTGGAAAGAGCTTTTCAGAGAAAGGCGAAACTGGAAGGAATCGCGCAAGCCATTAATAACCGTAATTTTTCCAAAGCATTACGGTTGTGTGATCAAAAACTTCAGGAGGAAGCAAACGGCCTGATCGAAGTTCAGAAAATTAAAGGCGACTTGCTCTGCAAGCTTGGGCTGCTTGATGAAGCAGAACAATATTATATTCATTTACTGAAAGACAGAAATATTACCTGGGCCCGGTTAGCGTTAGGTAAGGTTTATTTTCAGAAGAAAAATTATACTGAAGCAGAAATTCAATTTGAATCGCTGGTCAATGACAACCCGGCTTATGTTCATGCACTTGACGGATTGGCGGAAACGTTGGAAGTGCAAGGGGAATTGGAACGCAGCCAATATATTCTTGAGCGCGCAATTGATTTGTCGCCTAAATCTTCAGTGCGACAACGAAAACTGGGTGCTGTCGCGTTGCAGAATGGTGACTATGAAATTGCCGAAAAAGCTTATGCAGATGCCATTCAAATTGGACGGAATTCTTGTTTTGGCAGCTTGACCGACTTGACTGGGCTTACCAAGTCACTCATTAGTCAGGAAAAAACCACTGAAGCATTGGAAGCAATAGAAAATATTCAACAGGATTATAAAAATAATCCGGATGAGAATTTATATATACCTCTATGTAAGTCAATGATTTGTTTAAAAACAAAAAATATTGACGAATGTGAGAAGAATCTCGATCTTGTTTTCAAGAATTTAAATAAGCGTACGGGTGTTTTAAGTCCCGAAGTTGTGCTTGAAATCACACAGACGTGTTTAACCCTCGATAATCCTGGGCTGACCGATAAAATCATAAAACAGCTTGTCAGCGATCATTCGGAGAATGAAAGACTGCTTACCCAGGTGAAAACGCTATACGACAAAGCGGGCAAGCTGGATGAAGCCAGCGAGATCATAGAAAGCACGCGACAGGAAATTATCAGAATTAATAATGAGGGCGTCAAAATGGTTCGTTCGGGCAAACTGGAACAATCGATCAGTTATTTTATTCAAGCTGCAAAAGGCATGCCGAATAATGCAACAATTAATTTCAATGCGGCCTATTCAATGATCAGACAGATGAAGGAATCACGTGAAACAGGTAGGTATTTTGGATTGTGCCGGAAATTTATGGAGCAAGGCCATAAAGTCGATCCCAGCAATCAAAAATATTATCAATTATTAAAATTGACAGAAGATCTCAGCAATGAAGCGGCGTAATAGTCTTCAGGGAAAATCGCCCACAGAATCGTTGGATTTTTCAACTGTACTGGCTGGTTGTATTCATGATGTGAAAAATTCGCTCAGTATTTTGATCAACAGAATCGCTGAAGTCAGCGCCGCGTTAGGAGAGGGTAAACACAAAATCGCGCTGGAGCAACTACAGTATCAAGGTAAGCGTATCAATAACCACCTGGTTCAACTGTTGGTACTGTACCGCATCGATCAAGCGCGATATTTCGCGAATATCAGCGAAATCGGTATACGGGATTTTCTTGCCGATACGCTTGATCCGTATATGCCGATGTTCATAAACAAAAATATCACGGTGTCCATCTGTTGCAGTGATGATTTGTACTGGTATATCGACAGCGATCTAATGCAAGGCGTGCTGGTTAACATCATGAATAATCTGTATATATATGCCCAATCTAAGATAGAGATTGCAGCTTGGGAAGAGAATCAGACGCTTATTTTGCAAATTAAGGATAATGGTCCCGGTTATCCTGACGCAATATTTGGTGTGTCAATGCGTAATGCGCAAAAACGATTCAGTTTTAAATCAAACAGCACGGGGTTAGGTTTATTTTTCTCCGAAATAGCTGCAGAAATGCATCAGAATAACGGAAAAAAGGGTTATATTACTATCAGTAACGATGGTATTGATGGCGGTGGCTGTTTTTCTATAGTGCTGCCTTGATCGTGAATTTAATCAGCGTTGATTACTTTCATGGTATCTGAAGAAATCCGTTTTCCAAATACCGCCTTCCGGTTTTTCACCTGACGGATTGTCCGTTGAGTCGTGTGGTCGTGGCGCACTATCAGTTTTTAGTTTTTATTTAAAACCCCAAATTTTCAGCGGTATGCTGTGGGGGTGACACTCAGCAGCAATTCAAGATCATGTCTCGCAACAAGGGAAAAAACTTCAGTAACACCCTATTTCATGAGACTGCCCAATAACAAGCACAATGAGCGGGACGTTAGCAACGTGGTTGTAACCGTCGAGGCGAGGCAGAAACGGGCGGCGCAAGCAAAGGCGGCGAACAGCCACGAGGTTAACCCGCAAGGCGAAGCCGCTGGAGCCGAATAAAAAGCGGACTTTATATTTTAATCATGAAATAAAAGAAGTACTGGCTCTCCATGTGTCAGTAATCCAGTAAACCCATGTCGATATCCGTGTAACGCCAAAAAATTTTATTTCCATGCTTTCGTCCGGGCGTACCTTTCCATCTTCGCTTGTTTAAGTTAAACTTACTACAGATTCAAGAAAAGTGGCATATCCATATGATTAATATGTATAAAATACCTGTGTGCCAAAAAGGTTTTTTTGAGCGTTAACTTAAGGAGAACATCGCACATGGCCGAGTATCTTACCAAATCAGCTGCGCGTAACATTTTTTATGGCGGATCGATTTTCTTTCTGGTTGTTTTCACGGGGTTAACCATTCACACACATTTTTACATGGTGAATGTGGCGACCGATGAGTCTACGCTCACGGAATCCGTGGTGCGTGGCAAGCATGTCTGGGAGCGCCATTCCTGCATCAATTGCCATTCGCTGCTGGGCGAAGGGGCGTATTTTGCACCGGAACTGGGCAATGTCTGGGTTCGCTACGGTGGCAACCAAAGTCCGGAAGGCGCGCGTGCCGGACTGAAGGCCTGGATGCGCGCCCAGCCAACTGGCGTGGAAGGGCGACGGCAAATGCCGCAATTCAATTTGTCCGAACAAGAACTCGATGATCTGATCGATTTTCTTGAATGGACCAGCCGCATCAATACGCTTGGCTGGCCTCCGAGTATTTCAGGGTAGCCGTCCATATTTTCCGGACGAGTACAAGTTTCTGGCAAATTCATCGATCAAGACGTTTCAATGGAGGTACAGTAATGAAATATCATACACAGGCGCTTGCTTTTCCCTACTTTATCGCGGCGCTTGCCTTGTTTCTGATTCAGGTATTGGCTGGTGTCCTGGCAGGCTCTGTCTACGTGTTTCCTAACTTTCTGTCTGAATCAGTGCCTTTTCATATCATTCGCATGATTCATACCAATGCGTTGCTGGTCTGGTTGCTGCTGGGCTATTTTGGGGCCAGCTATTTTTTGCTTCCGGAAGAAAGCGAACGTGAGATCCACAGTCCTAAACTGGCTTGGCTGCAATTGGGTATTTTTGTTTTTGCTGCGCTGGCTGCGGTTGGCAGTTATCTTTCAGGCGTCCACGAAGGACGGGAATTTCTGGAGCAGCCTTTCTGGGTCAAGATTCTGATGGTTATTGCTTTCCTGATATTTATTTACAATATCACCATGACCGTACTGAAAGGCCGTAAAACGGTGGTATCCATAGTACTGTTGCTGGGCTTATGGGGTGCAGCGATTTTCTTCATGTT
>JADZAR010000024.1 GCA_020852475.1 Nitrosomonas sp. | reverse complement strand
TTATATTAAAATCAAAGTGGGCATGGATAGGGTGTGTCGGGTATTTACTCAAACACCGGTTGGCGGTCGATAAGCTGGTATCTTGTTCGCTGGCGTCTTGTCTGGATTTCGCCTATGATTCAAATTTTGGCGGACGTAAAAGGTGCTGCGCAATGAATGGATTGCTGGATGGATTGTTTATCGCGATGGTAGTGATTACCGTCGGAATTGCTGCGCGGTTTTATTATTCAAGACGCGAGCCGTTGCGACCCGGGCAACAGGCGCCGGATTTCAAGTTGCCTGATCAGCATGGCCGGATACATGTACTGGCCGATTTCAGGGGTAAATGGTTGACGCTGTATTTCTATCCAAAGGATGATACACCCGGATGCACCCGGCAGGCCTGCGCATTTCGTGACGATTTCGACAAGCTGAAAGCACTGGATGCGGAGGTGATTGGCGTCAGTGTGGATACGGTGCAAAGCCATGCCGGCTTCGCCAGCAAATTCGATCTGCCATTTCCGCTGCTTGCCGACGCTACGTGTGAAACGGCGGCGCGTTATCAATCGCTGATCAATCTGGGTATTGTCAAATTCGCCAAACGGAACACCTTTCTTATCGACCCGGATGGTAGAATCGTCAAAGTCTACGCGTCTGCCAGTGCGCGCCATAACGCGAGTGAAGTGGTCAGTGACCTGAAACAATTCAAACAGATGGATCAAGCGACTCATTCCGCTTGATCATAGTGCGCGCCGAAGTGGTGTGTGGTCATTATCGCAGGAAACTATTTCATAGCTTCGGAATCCATTTGACAGAATATATCGACGATAAGAAAACCCGTAAGCAGATCATCTTTTCAGTTAAGAGGATGTTAGAAACATGGTCAACTTTACAGAAGAACAATTGCAGCAAATCAAGGCAGCAATACACAAGCGCTATCTTGAGCTGCAGGAAGAAATCCGCAGCGAACTGGTCAATGCCGGTGAAGAATTTGACGTCAGCCGGGCGGATGATATTAATAACATACTTGCCGATGTTGATACTGCGCTGATAGATAAGCAGATCAATGAAATGCGTGAGCTGGAAATGTCCGAGAAATACCTGATGGAGCTTGAGTTCGGCGATTGCGTGGACTGTGGCGGGGAAATCGGTTTTGAGCGCTTGATTGCGAATCCTTCCGCGCAACGATGTATCGAATGTCAGCGCAAATTCGAAAAATTCTATTCAGCTGGAAACGCGCCATCATTGTGATCGTGGCCTGATTATTTCTTGAGCAGTACCATCACTGCGCCGCCTCCGCCGTCCCCCGGTCTGGCCTGGCAGAACGCAAGCACAGCCCTGTATTGCGCCAGCCAGCTGCCGGTTCTGTGCTTTAACACCGGAATGCCGTCTGCTGAACTTAATCCCTTGCCGTGTACAATCCGCACGCATCGGTGGCCGCTGTATACTGCATTTTCCAAGAATAAAGCGAGTTGCTGCCGGGCGATGTCCTGCGTCAGACCATGCAGGTCCAGATTGTCCTGAGCAGTCCAGTATCCATTCCTGAGTCGGCGCAGGGTTTGTCGGGAAACCCCGGGGCGCAGAAACGACCACTCTCCGTCCGCTTCAATGTCCAAAAAAATATCCGTGGATTGTTCCATTTCTCCGGCTGGAAAGTGATTGCGTCGCGGCCGGGGAGGTGGCTTGGGGTGTTTGACAATGGCCTTGTTGCTGTCCGGCAATGGCACCACATCCTGCATGGCGGCGCGGAATATATCCATATCATCCGGATCGGGCATCGCTTTGTTGGTATTATTTTCTGAGGTATTCGGGCAGCCTGGAAAACCTTATAACATGTGATCGAAATATCTTTCCGCATCCAGCGCCGCCATGCAGCCGCTTGCCGCGCTAGTCACCGCCTGACGGTAAATATGATCCTGCACGTCGCCTGCGGCGAATACGCCCGGAATGCTGGTTGCCGTTGCATTACCCTGACGACCGCTGTGTGTGATGATATAACCGTTTTCCATGTCGAGCTGACCGGCAAAAATATCCGTATTCGGCTTATGGCCGATAGCAATGAAAACGCCGTGCAGATCGATAGTTTTGGTCGCATCGTTTTGCGTGCTTTTAATGCGCATGCCAGTCACGCCGCTGTCATCGCCGAGCACTTCGTCAAGCACGTGATTGAGTTCCAGCCGGATATTGCCATTTCTGACCTTTTCCATCATCTTGTCGATGAGAATCTTTTCGGAGCGAAACTGTTCCCGCCGATGGACAACCGTCACACTTTTGGCGATATTGGAGAGATAAAGCGCTTCCTCAACAGCCGTGTTGCCGCCACCGATTACCGCAACCTCCTGCCCTTTGTAGAAAAAACCGTCGCAGGTTGCACAGGCCGAAACCCCGCGGCCCATGAATGCTTCTTCGGATGGCAGGCCGAGGTATTTGGCTGATGCTCCGGTAGCGATAATCAGCACGTCGCAGGTGTACGTACCCTGATCGCCTGTCAGCGTAAACGGTTTTTCCTTGAGTCGAGCGGTGTGAATATGGTCAAAAATGATTTCAGTATCGAAACGTTCGGCATGTTTTTGAAAACGTTCCATCAGCTCGGGCCCCTGTACACCCATGGCATCGGCAGGCCAGTTATCGACATCGGTGGTCGTCATCAACTGGCCGCCCTGTTCCAGTCCGGTGATAATGACGGGTTTCAGATTGGCGCGCGCCGCATAAACGGCAGCCGTATAACCGGCCGGACCGGAACCAAGAATTAAAAGTGGGCAGTGTCTTGTTGTCATGATCGCGATATAAAAATTGAATAAATGACCGAACTATACTGACTAACGCAGGCAATCTCAAGGTCAGGCTGACAGCGGGCAGTATGCAGGAATTTGCCGGAAAACTGATTTACAGCTTAAGCAATTTGCAATACTAGCGTAAAATTACGTCCACGCCTTGGTAGCTCAGTGGATAGAGCGACCCCCTCCTAAGGGGTAGGTCGGACGTTCGATTCGTCTCCAGGGCGCCA
>JADZAR010000023.1 GCA_020852475.1 Nitrosomonas sp. | reverse complement strand
CTTGACCAAACAGCTTGTATCTAAGCCGCCAGTACTTCTTACCGTCAGCATAAACCCATAAGTAAAGCCCTTGTCCATCATGCAGCTTTTTGATTTTCTTGCCGTCGCTGGATGCGTTCTTGCAGTCAACGGAGGTCAGTCTGTCTTTAGGAGTCATAAAAATGTGGTAACTCTTTATGTGGTAAAAAGGTTACCACGTAATCTACCACGCTTTTTTCATGGCTTCCTGCGGATTATTACGGATGACTACGGATAAGAAAAGCCTTGTAATGCTCTTGTTTATTGGGTTTTGTGGATTGTTGCGGACTGCTGCGGATAGAAAACTGGCGGAGAAGGCGGGATTCGAACCCGCGTTATTATATGTTAACTGATTGTTTTATAAATTATCTATTATCAATGTTGACCAAATGCTGACCATACAATTCTAGTGCTTTGCTTCCTTGTTGGTTATTGTTGGGAATCCAGCGTGCATATGTTTTAGCTGTTATTAAGACGTTTGAATGTCCCATTTGACTGCTTACCCACGCTAATGGCTCTCCAGCAGATAGCATCATTGATGCATAAGTGTGTCTTGTCTGATACGGATTTCTGTAACGAACTTTGGCTTTTCTTAAAAGCGGTATCCAAAATGATTTGCGAATTGCTTGGTCACCAGTCCATGGCAAGTTATTGGCTGGATTATGAAAGACTTTGCAACCTTGTAAGAGGGTGTACTGTTTCTGGTTTGTTAATGCATGTTCAACCGGGGGTAACATATCTATTTCTCTAGTTCCTGAAGAAGTTTTTGTTGTTTCATTTGTTTTGGATGCTGTCGTGATAGCTTTGTTAATCATGATTTTCTTTCTTGTCCAGTCAATGTCGATCCACTCTAAGGCAATTAATTCGGATGTACGCATTCCAGTCCAGAAAAAGGCAACACATTGATTTCTAATTTGTCCAGTAGCGGCTGACAAAATGTCCTTTTGTTCCGACTCATTAAATGGGTCTATGTGGATTTTTGATGATGGTGGTTCATTTTTTTTGTATGTCCATCCAAATAGGGGGTTGTTGGGTATCAAATCATCGTGATGTGCATCCTGTAGCGCTGCACGAAGAGGACTTATTATGTTTGCGAGTCGTTTATTTGAACAATTTAGATTTGCTATCCATCTTCGCACATCGTTTCTGGTTAGTGTGGGCAACAACTTGGTGCCGAATTGTGGTATTAATAGGTTTTTGATGGTTTTGCTGTAATCGTTATAAGTGCTGGCCTTAATCGTTGGTTTCTTATTCGTAAGCCACTCTGTGAGATAAGCTTGGACAGTATATTGAGTGGGTAAGAACTTTATTGAGTTTCTTGAATTAGGGAATGTAAATGAGTAGTCGAATGTTCCTGAATCAATGGCATTAAGAACAGCAGCTCTGTGCTGAGCAGCTTTTTTCAAGTTAGCGGGTGTGGGCCTAAGCTGGATACGTTCGCGGCACCTTTGCCCTTTATAGTAGAAATCGATCTCGATTGTCGTTTCACTGGATTTTCTGACACCTGGATATTTGTTTCCGCCCATTTGTGATACCCGCTAATGCTAATTAATATTCTGCCGTCTGGCGCTTTAATATATTCGTGACCGCGCAACCAATCACCACGATAAATTTTAGAGTTTATCGCATCCGGTGTATAGCCTGTTTCCTCACAGAATTTTTTAATGGTTACGTAGTTTGCGCCGGTCATCTGTGTTTCTGCCAGTAAAAAGTTTTCTCAGCACATGATTTTTAAATTAAATTTTTTGTTGTTAACTCAAGGTTACAAGAACCAATATCGCTGAAACCAATACCAAAACGGCAGCCAGTAAATTCATGATAGCTGCCTGCCTGGAAATTCTGGTCAAGTCACGGATTTCATGATTGATCGCGATTCTGATTTTTTCGCCGATTAACTGCATGCTCTGGTCTGTCAACGGGTCATTGCTTTTGCTGAAGCTGTTATGTTGTGCATTAATCAGCGCATTCGCTTTTTTGCTGACATATGAATGCCATTGATTGAAACTTTCCTGCAGAATCGCTTCATATTTGTTCTGCAATTCAGCATGCGCTTTTTTATTTTGTTCCAGCAATACTTCATTCAGTGTGTGCATCATCAATACCGGATCATCTTTGGTAAGAACAATGTCGTGTTCTGACGCAATCCGTTTGATCAATGCATCCAGCCTGTCGTTGTTCATGACAAGATCGCAGCCACGTTTTCAAGATTGGTAAACAGCTGTCTTCTGATGATGATTAACCGCTGGCGAACCATCACGGGTAGCGTGCTGTTTTTAAGTGCTTCGTCAAACGTTAATTTCGACTGCAGAATTTCGCTTAAATCCTTACCGAAAGTTTCCGGTTTATAGTGCGGAATTCTAATGATTGCCGAAACACGGGCTTTGTTATCGATGTATGCTTTCATTTCCTCAAACTGTTTGCCGTTCATGGTGATCTCGCCCCAGTATGGATTGAGCCAGACCACAAACAATGCTTCCTTCGGAAACTGTTTCACGAGATGCACAAAGCCATTGAGCGTATCAAGTAAAGCCTGACTGCCGGTAATTACCGTATGAACAACCAGTTCATGTCCCATATCCAGCAGCAAAGCCGGAATCTGATTGCTGATCAGGTAGTGCGACATCGGCACAAAAGTGCTTGCGCCGTTATCGATAATGACATCGGTTTCAGTATTGGCGATGAGTTCAATCAGGTCGTCAAATTTTCTTGGATCGATTTCATCGTTGTTCATGACATTAATCTGCTTAACATTGAGTTTCTTGAAACCGTAAAACGTGGCATTGACAGGATCGGTATCGATGCACAAAGGATTTTTACCTTTGGCGATCCTATGCTGCGCCAGTGTTGATGAGATAAACGATTTACCAACGCCGCCTTTTCCTTGCAGTATCATATGTATCTTGGCCATCAGATAAGCTCCTCTTTTTCAGTTGCAGAATTAAAACGAAATCCATCCTGATCAGTGGCTGCTGACTTTTTTGGTGAGGTATTTAATTCTTGTTTTCTGTTATCAGCGATATGGCGGTTAATCAGTGTCCTGAACCACTGGTACGAACATTTAATCTTTCCCTCGTCATATAACGTGTCCCATACCTGGTGCACCGTCCAACCATCCTGTAATGCCTGTTCGATATCTGGTTTTAATGCGATAAATACCGGCAAAAACTGTTTGCCGGTATTTTTGTTCTTGTCTGTAAATAGCGCGATACGTTCTGATAAGGTTTTGGTCATCACAATATTCCCCGTATCAAATTATTCTTTGGCTGAAATGATTTTTTTGTTTTTTTTTAAAAAATTTTTCTACCCATCTCCAAGTTTCTTTTACTTGCAATAGCGTTCTTTCAGTTTCATTTTGTTTCAAGAACACTTTCTTTTACTTGAAAGAAGCTTTTTGCAAGTATTTTTAGAGTAGTTGAAATTATAATATAACGAAAATAATCTGTTTGCAAACCTATAATATAGTGGTAGTATATTTTAAGAAACTAACACAACAGGGCAAGATATGTGGAGATGGCCACCTCCACGCAAACTTTATTCGCACATAACTGTGCTCAACGTTGATCTTGCTCTACGAGGTAAGCGAAATGACGGTTCCAGGGCGTCCAACAGGTGGCGATAAACGGAAGGCTGTGAATACAAATAAAGGAACAAAGTGCGCGAAACGAACCAAACGCGACAAGCGGCTCAGGGTTCCTGTATTGCCGGAGGAGGAGAGGGTGATCAAAGCAAAAGCCTGTGAGGCAGGATTGGCGGTTGCGGAATATCTGCGCAACTTAGGGCTGGGTTATACCGTACCCAGCATTATCGATAACCGGCAGGTGGATGCGCTGCTCAAAATCAACGCCGATCTGGGTCGGCTTGGTGGACTGATCAAGCTGTGGCTGACCAATGACGAGCGCACGAAATACATCGGCAAGTCACAACTCTATATGACCCTGGGCACCATCCAAGAAACACAAAGCGTGATGCTCAAGGAAATCGTGAAGCTCAGGAAATAAATATTCGGAATAACCGGATTATTTAAGCTGCTTAAATGCCATGATCGCTAAAATCATCTCCATCAAATCGCTACGCAAAAGCAATTTCTCTGCCTTGGTAAAGTATCTAACCGATCCGCAAGGCAAGAACGAGCGTATAGGAAGGATTTCAATTACCAACTGCTATACCGATGAGCTGACATCAGCCTTACTGGAAATTCAGAACACCCAGGAAATGAACAGGCGTGCCCGATCCGATAAAACCTGTCACTTGGTCTTGAGCTTCCCGGAAGGCGAGCGATTATCCAATGCCCAGCTGAGTGAAATAGAAGAACGGTTTTGTGAAGCACTGGGGTTTCGTGAACATCAGCG
>JADZAR010000022.1 GCA_020852475.1 Nitrosomonas sp. | reverse complement strand
TCACCGTAGCGCGCGATTTCCGCGAGCAGATCCTCGATGACGGCGGCCTGCGCGTTATCCGCATCGATCAATACGGCCAGACGCAGCGTCCGTTCCTCGGGTTCAGCTTTTGTAACGGGTCGTGCGGATACCATTAGTCTACCTCCGGTTCTGTCATCAATATTCGTGACGTTAACTTACCGCAATTATGGCTGCGCAGCCATTTATTTTCGAATACACTGGTAATCCGGCTTGTTCAACCCTGCTCCACAAAGTCCTCATAACGCTGTTTCAATTCCGGCATGACTTTTTGCGCGGCATTGTAACCGATTTCGAAGAGTTGTTCGCCGCGGGTGAAGTCGGCGAACGGGTATGCCGAGGTATCGGGTGTAATAAGGAAGTCGCTTTCCGACATATGCAGCTTGGCGAGTTCGTGCGCGCTGACTTCGAGCACGCGGTTGAGTGTGGCGAAATAGCCGACATGTCGCATCGCCCCGGCGGGGGTTGCGGCGTTGTTTTTGCCGAATGCGGGATGCAGTTTCGTGCCGACATCGACAGCGACGATGTAATCCGTGCGCTGCTTGCGCAATACGGAACTCGGCACATTGATCAGCACGCCGCCGTCAACCAGCGCGAGACCGTCGCGCCAGATCGGCTTGCCGAACACCGGATAATTGATGCTTTCGAGCACGCAACCAACCACCTCGCCGCTTGAGCGGATAACCGCCTGACCGCCGATCAAATCCGCTGCAATCGTGTGCACCGGCAACAGCAGTTGTTCGAGCTTGAGGTTTTTCAGATATTTGCGGAACCGCTGTTCGATCAAGCCGAAACGAAACAGCGTCCATAAATGCAACTGCGTCGCGCACGGAAACCAGGTCACGATTTTCGGCGGCTTCATTTCGTTGTTGAACAGGCTGAGTAAATGCCTGGGATTGAAACCGGCGCCGAGTCCCACGGCGATAATCGCGCCCGCGCTGGTGCCCGCCACGCGGTCGAAATAAAGCCCCTGCTCTTCGAGTGCGGCTATGACGCCGATATGCGCCAGCCCGTGTGCACCCCCGCCGCCCAGCGCCAGACCGAGTTCGACGCCTCGGGCGATATGATACAGCCGCGCAAGATCGGCCGGCCGCAGTTCATTGTGATAGACGCTGAAAACACAGCGCAGCGCGTCAAGGTGGGTGGGAATGGCGTACACGGGATTGTCCGCCAGATTATAGGATTTAGGCTGAATCCAGACGGTCTGCAGGCGGTTTTTAAGTTCGGATTGCTGCGCCAGAATGGTCTCGGCATGTGCTGTAAACGCTTCTTCCGCCGGTTTGTTTTGTTCTACCAGCCACCAGATGCGTTCGCATTGCAGTAGCAGCCCGGCGGTTGCCCGGCTGGCGTACAGGTCGACGAATACATGATCGCAACGCTTTGTCGCCGCCGCCAGCCTATGCAAAAAAACCGACTCATCGGCTGAGTGATTGAGCGCATGGATGGGAAAAATGGCTTTGTGCGCGGTCAGCTCCCAGAATGAAACGCGATCGGTAAAAATTTCGATGGTTTTGTTTTTACCGGCAAAATAACGCGCAATCGACGGCGCGGCCTGCGCTGTCAATTCGGTTGTGCGCACCACGCCGATAATACTCTGCCGATGACGGGCGATTCTCCGGGTCTGCGCACCCAACAGCCATTTACCGATGGTGCGGCTGAGCGCGATCGAAAATTCGGGCAGCGCCTGGGTCAGCGCCAAAAAATCCTGTCTGGAAATCTCCAGCACCGCGGTGTCCATGATTGCGGTCGCCGTCGCCGCGCGGCGTCCGTCGATCAGCAAGGACAGCTCGCCGAAATGATCACCGCGCTGGAGGATATTGACGACGTCTTCGCTGCCGTCGTCGCGCCGTATGCTCATGCGCACACGCCCATGCAGGATGATGAACATGCTGTCGCCAACGTCACCTTGCTGAATCAGCTGTTCACCACTCCTGAAAGTCCGGCGCGTTGCCGCGCCGGTAATTTTCCGCGCGGCCTCTTCGCTCAGCGAACCGAACACACCCTGCTCGGTCGGCAATGCTGGATTGCTGATTGTCTGATCATTCACGGCTTAGCGCCTCAGAGTTATGGAAAGCTGTATTGGGGTAACCTTCCGGTTATTCTTCCAGCAATCGCACGTGTGATCAAGCATGCATTACGCTGAATACAGCGTAAGCTGCGGGTAATGGGAAAAAGGAATTGTGTATGACGCTAAGGACTGCTTCCATGACACGTCACAGTCACACGATGGGATAACTGTAGCGCGCCACGACCATTGTTTCAGATCGGCATGCCGGCAATCAAGCCGCATTAGCCAGTTGCTGCACCTGCTCTGCGATACCCGCGACTTCCTCGGCGATACATTGAATTTCAGCCGTCTCGATACCGAGTTGGAGCCATTCCTGTTCTGTAATCCCGTCGATGACATGCTCACTGATGGCATAGTCGGGCAACATTTTTTCCGCCACGTTGATGAGCCTGACCAGCGGTTGACCGATCGCCGCATCGGGATGGTCGGGCTGATGATGATAACGAATGACCGCGATGATCTCCGGCGGCAACCCCCAATGCGCGGCAAGCCTTGC
>JADZAR010000021.1 GCA_020852475.1 Nitrosomonas sp. | reverse complement strand
TGCGTGATTTAAAACGCGATTGCGGCACCGCTTTCAGCCAAGAGAATTTTATGAAACAGGAACACAACAGCTTGCACTGGATCACATGCGCAGGATTTTTGGTTTTATCCGGATTGTTTATGGGTGCGCGCGATACACGCATCAAGATCACATTTTTCGATGCATTTACCAAGGCACAGGAAAAAATCAACGACAGTTAAGGATTGTTGACATCTCACATAGGCAGCTACAGATACCCGCACGCCATGGCTGGCATACTTTCAGAATTTCTGTTCAATTTGTCGCATCGTGTCGCCACTGCTTTAGTCGGGCAAAAGCATTTACCTCAAAATGCCGGGATCAACAACATAGCTGCCATCAATAAACGCCAAAACCCAACCCGGATAACTAACCAGCGCCTTGAAAATCCTTAATTATTCTTTGCTTAATGATCATGTGTTGAATCATTTGAATTCACAGCATACCTTTCTACTGGCATGCGTGATTGCGCTAGTTAAAAATCGCTCGCTGTGAAGCAGAATCTTCTCCAGCTCGACCAGCTTAAAGTCTCAAACGCTCGGTTATCACCGAAGATACAGTGACCGGCAGTATGAACGTATCCAGCGCGAAACTCGCGGGCAGGTCGAGCATCGGGCACGCCGGAGGTTCCACGCCCAGCCTGCTCAATGCGGAATGGTTATTCGAAATTGCATAAAGGTTAAGCGAAGTACCGCTATAAATTCTCGGACTCGAATCGCCATACTTTACAGCGGAAATGGTTCGGTAGGTTGCGCAACCGGTGATCAACAGCAGGGTTGCGCCAAGCACAGCGCTGATTGCGAACATTCTAAGCGTCATTCTGTGATCCTTTGTCTGTTGTACGACTATCCATACAGCCGTCGTTTCAAGCCACTGCGATTCAGGATGATCGCGCTGATTTCCTCGATGGAAATGCGCGTCGTATCGAGAAACGGGATATAGTAACGTTGAAACAGCGATTCCTGCCATTCAATTTCCTGCGCGCATTGCGCCAGCGAAGCATACTGGCTGCCGGGGCGGCGTTCGCTGCGGATAAAATGAAGCTGCGCCGCGCTCAGCGTCAGGCCAAACAGTTTTGCTTTAACCGGTTGCAGCACTTCGGGCAATGTTGCGGCCTGATTTGCGCGCATGTCATCCGGCGTCAATGGATAATTCGCCGCCGCGATGCCGTACTGCAACCCAAGATACAGGCAGGTTGGCGTTTTGCCGGAGCGCGATACGCCGGTCAGAATGATTTCGGCGGCGTCGAAGTTGCGCGGATTAACGCCGTCATCATGCGCCAGCACATAATTAATCGCCGCAATGCGTTTGAAATACGACAAGTGATGTTGCAGGCCATGCGAGCGCCCCGCCATGCGGGCAAAAGGCTGGTGCAATTCTTCCTCGATGGAACGGATAAACGTTTCAAAAAAATCAAAAATCCGGCAATCGGCCTGTTTAATAACTTCCAGAATTTCCGGCCTGAGCAATGTACTGAAAACCAACGGCCTGCAACCATCGCGTTCAGCCGCCCGATCGATCTGCTCCCTGACGGCGCCGGCTTTTTCAACGCTGTCGAGAAACGGCGCATTGACCGTTTCCCAGGTGATGTTATCAAACTGTGTCAACAGACTGTGACCCAGCGTTTCAGCGGTAATACCGGTCCTGTCGGACAAATAGAAGACCGTGCGTTTTTGTTCGCTCATGCGGAACGCTGAATCCCGGCCAAATCGGCGAGATTGATCCATGTCTGTATGACTGAATCGGGATTGAGCGACAGACTGCTGATGCGCTGCTCAAACAGCCAGGCGGCGAAATCCGGATAATCCGACGGCCCCTGTCCGCATATGCCGATATATTTGTTCTGCCTGTGGCATGCGTCAATCGCCATCTTCAACAATTGCTTGACAGCCGGATTGCGCTCGTCGAACAGATGCGAAACCAGTCCGGAATCACGATCGATACCCAGCGTCAGTTGCGTCAAATCGTTCGAACCGATTGAAAAGCCGTCGAAATACTGTAAAAACGCCTCCGCCAGCACCGCATTGGACGGAATTTCGCACATCATGATCAGCCGCAGACCATTCTTGCCGCGTTCAAGTCCCAGCCCAGCGAGCAAAGCGGTGACCTGCTCCGCTTCTTCAAGCGTACGGCAGAATGGAATCATGACTTCGACGTTGGTCAATCCCATGTCATCACGCACCTTGCGCAACGCTTTGCACTCCAGCTCGAAACAGTCGCGGAAATCCGGTGAAAGATAACGCGACGCGCCCCGAAAACCGATCATGGGATTTTCTTCATGCGGTTCGTAGCGATCGCCGCCAAGCAGATTGGCATATTCGTTCGATTTAAAATCGGACGTGCGCACGATCACCGGGTTGGGATAAAAAGCCGCGGCCAGCGTTGCAATGCCCTCGGTCAGTTTGTCGACGTAAAAATCGACCGGGCTGCTGTAACCCGCGATAGGGCCGGCGAGTTGATTCTTCAGGTTTTCGGGCAACCGGTCGAACTCCAGCAGAGCCTTGGGGTGAATGCCGATCATGTTGCTGATGATGAATTCCAGCCTCGCCAAGCCGACGCCTTGATTCGGCATGCGCGAAAATGAAAAGGCATACGACGGATTACCCACGTTCATCATGATTTTCACCGGCAGCTCGGGCAGATTGTCCGTCGCGGCAGTGGTATGCTCAAACGGCAACAGGCCGTCATACACAAACCCGCTATCGCCTTCGGCGCACGAAACCGTGACTGGCGCGCCATCGGCGATCTTTTCCGTCGCATCGCCGCAACCCACGACCGCAGGAATACCCATTTCCCGGGCAATAATCGCCGCGTGGCAGGTTCGTCCACCCCGGTTGGTGACAATGGCAGCCGCCCGTTTCATGATGGGCTCCCAATCCGGATCGGTCATATCGGTTACGAGTACATCGCCCGCCTGGATCTTGTGCATCTGGTCAATACCCTTGATCAACCGCGCCGTTCCCTGGCCTATTTTCTGGCCGATCGCCCGGCCTTCGGCCAGCACCGCGCCCTTACCGTTTAATCTGTATCGTTCCAGCACCGCGCTGCTGCGGCTTTCGACAGTCTCCGGACGCGCCTGCACAATATACAGCTGCCCATCCGCGCCGTCCAAAGCCCATTCAATATCCATCGGGCGTCCATAATGTTGTTCGATAATCACCGCCTGCCGCGCAAGCGCTTCAACCTGATCGTCAGTCAGGCAGAACCGCATGCGGCGGGCACTTTCAACCTCACGCGTCACCGTGGCGGCCTTTTCACCGTTGGCCGCGTCACCATAAATCATTTCGATCGCTTTGCCGCCAAGCCGCCGGGAAAGAATAGCGGGACACCCCTTCTCAAGGCCGCGTTTGTACACATAAAACTCATCCGGATTGACAGTACCTTGCACGATGGTCTCGCCCAATCCGTAAGCCGCGGTGATAAAGACAGCATCACGAAAGCCCGACTCGGTGTCCAGCGTGAACATGACGCCGCTTGCGCCCAAATCGCTACGCGCCATTTTCTGGATACCGGCGGACAGATAGACCTTGTCATGCGGAAAATGCTGATGCACGCGATACGCGATGGCACGATCGTTATACAAGGAAGCGAAAACAACCTTGACGGCGTTCAACAGCGATTCCAGGCCACTAATATTCAGCAGCGTCTCTTGCTGACCGGCGAACGAGGCGTTCTCCAGATCTTCGGCAGTTGCGGAAGAACGCACGGCAAACGAAACCGTATCCCGCTGGCCACTGTCCACGACAAGTTTTTCATAAGCGCGGGAAATCTCCTGCACCAGCGCAGCAGGCAGTTCGGCATCCAGAATCCAGTTGCGTATCGTCTGCCCTGCCGCTGTCAGCGCATCGATATCATCGACATCAAGCGTCGCCAGCTTTCGATTGATTGGATCGGCAAGTCTGTTTTCATCAAGAAACGCCCGGTACGCTGTTGTCGTGGTGGCAAAGCCGCCCGGCACATTCACACCGGCCTGGGAAAGATGTCTGATCATTTCACCCAGTGAAGCATTTTTACCCCCCACTGCGCCAACATCGCGCAAGGTTAACTGATCAAACCATAGAATATATTCTGTCATATCGTCTCACTACTCCTTATCAAGGCGTCATATTATCAGCAATGCCGATTCAGCATTCTGTGACCCCGGTTGTGTCGGTTTTATGATGATTATCATAACCAATCGTTCAATCGCTTGCATGGCTAATAGCCGGTGCGCCATCGTCTCCCGGCTGGAGTGTCGAAAAATCTTACAGCACAAATGTCCGATTACGCAGCACCAATCGAATCTACACTGACTAACCCCGCAGGTTGCCTGAAATTTTATTTGAGCGCAGAATACGGCGCTGAGCGTAGTCATGTAGGCCAGCTTAGCGGCGCGTAACCCGGCATTGCGGTGTGATACAAATAAATGCCCGATTAAGCAGGCTAATCGGGCCTACACTGACTTTGATACAACGCTCGGAATCCATTTTGTGAACAACCCAACAGGAGAGTTAGCATGGAATACCCTATCCGTCGTACCGTTTTATCCGCCACAATTGCAGCCTCGTTATTTTCCGGAATACTCGCCAGCAGCAATGCGCAGGCCTGTAGCGGAGACTCGCCCATACTGGGTGGTATGTGCGTTTTTGCCGGTAATTTTGCGCCACGCGGGTGGGCGCTGGCAAACGGCCAGATACTCTCCATTTCCAGCAGCACCGCATTGTTTTCGATATTGGGCACAACCTATGGCGGCGACGGCAAGACGACATTTGCCCTGCCGGATACACGGGGACGCGCTGTGATCGGTGCAGGACACGGTCCTGGATTATCCAATTACCAGATTGGAGAAATGGGCGGCGTTGAATCGGTTACGCTGACTTCCGCGCAGTTACCTGTCATCACGCCCACGGCAACGGTTCACGCACAAAGCGGCGCTGGCAACGCTGCCGATCCCGGCAACAACGTCTGGGCGGTACTCAGCCGGCAGAATATTTATTCCAACGCCGCGCCGGATGTCAGCATGAACCCGGCAACCGTAACGATCAGTCCAATCGGCGGCGGCCAAAGCCACGAAAACCGCGCGCCTTTTATTGCAATGAACTGGATCATCGCGACTGAAGGCATTTATCCGTCACGCGATTAACAGATGTCAAAGGGTGATCTTGTTACCCACCATCAGGCTGCCGACAGCAAAGACGGCAGCCTTTTTTATTGAAACTCATAGTGCATGCCATGCGAATTTTCAAAAAAAACAATTCAGCAACGATTCTGCTCATCGCCGCGCTGGCGGGATTCCCGTTCAATTCTGCAGCACAATCGACGCAACCTCAGCCCGATACCCGGATAGCGTTGAATGAAGCGCAACAATGGCTGGCTGAAGGCGATTATCAGAAAGCCTACGCGGCTTTCCTTTTTCATGCGCAATCCCGGCAGAATCCACTGGCGCAATTCACATTGGGCCTGTTCCACCAACATGGTTGGGGAATGGCCATTGACAGCGCTCAAGCATGCCAGTGGTTTGAAAAAGCCGCTGAGAACGGCGTGCCCGCAGCCAGTCATTTCCTGGGCGAGTGTTACCGGGATGGCCTGCATCAACCAACTGATTATGCGAATGCATTACACTGGTTCCAAAAGGCCGCCGAACTGGGACATGTCGTCTCGTTGTGTTCCATGGCGGAATTGATCATGCAAGGAAAAGGCGCGCCGAAAGACCCGCAAAAGGCGCTGAATATTTGTCAGCAGGCGGCTTCCGCCGGATCGGTCAACGCCCAGCTACAACTCGGACAACTCTACCTGCACGGCGATGCATCAATCCGCAATCCGCCTCAGGCGGCAAAGTGGTTCAGTCATGCCGCGGAAAAGGAATCACTGGCAGCCTATTATTATCTGGGTAAAATTCATGAGGATGAACACAACGATTCTGCAACTGCATTAAGCTGGTATGAAATGGCGGCAAGCCGGGGCTACCTGCCCGCCTACTTACCCACCGCCCGGCTGTATTTCAATGCGCCCGTAGCCAATCAGACACAGATGCCCACCGCCGAGAATCTCGCCAAAGCCTACCTGTGGCTATCCGCCACCCGGCAACGCTCGAAAGACAACCATGAAAGCTATGCGGCTGAAAACATGCTGAAGAAAGTCGAGCAGATTATGCCCGCCAGCTGGAAAAAAGATCTCGATCAGAAAGTGATACAGCACATCAACGCATTGAACCTAGAAACCTCGGTTGAATGAGATTCAGAGTGCGTTGATTTTTATTTCCGGCAAGGCGTAAAACGCGTTATTACAACGAATTGCAACGCAGCTGGAATTAAAAAGCAGCGCGCTATGGACATAGTGTGATTCACCATTTAATACAACCGATGCGCCTCCTTGTGGTCGGCATAGCCCACCGAACTACTGAACTATTTAACGAAACCAAAACCAGATGAAAAAAAACCTCACGGCGTCGCCACCATGAGGTTTTCAAATTTAAAATGCTTTATTTATATTTCTTTCTCAATTAAGCCTTTGTAAAACGGCGGCCACCCACCATACCGAGCAATCCGAGTCCCAGCAATGCGAGAATACCTGGCTCTGGTATAGGTTTGACAGACTCAACGATCACAACAAAGTCGGTATAGTCACGATCGGAAACGCTGGCTTCCAGATCTTCCCAAGCCAGAACATATTCGCTGGAAGTCCAAACACCGGCAGAGAAAGGTGGAATCTGAATAACGTCAGAATCATTACCTTGATACGCTGCCATGTGATCCAGTCCGTCGATATTCAACGCGGAATTGGAATGCCATCTGTTACCTGTATCCGATACATTCAAGTAGAAGCCGAATGCGTTACCTGAAGCAAAATCAATGCCGGTATCAGCAAAATTCACGACAACCGAACCATCCGCCAGAATTGCGAGTGACGCCTGAGATCCCGCGCCTTGCGCGCCAGCAAAAATCTGAACGGAATTGGCTGGGTTAGCGAGATCATAAACACCAAATGAGTTACCGTTAGCAAAACCCGCCAGTTCGATAATCAGCGTTGAAATAGAACCGCCGCTACCGGTTATCGCCCATGTTTGATCCGGGCTGAACTGATCTGTAACCACATTTACGCTGCTATTACCGGATGGGTTAGCAGGAGTAACGTTAGTAATATTATTCAGAACGCCCTGCAGCGCTGCACCGCCATCACCAAAAACCACGGTCGCATTGGCTGCGCCAACCATCGACAAGCCCAGAACACCGGCAACTGCTGCATTTACTAAAGATTGTGTTTTCATTTTAATTTCTCCAAAAAATAAGTGCTTCTTTTACAAAATTCCCACCAAACGAGCCCTGTACCTGAATTTCCGTTTACCGCACCAATCAAAAACCGAGTAGTAAATACTTTTAACTTCCGCTTTTTGACTTACCAGCGCGTTATTCGTAGAACTCTTACTCTTCTTATAAGCAAACTCCATGCCAGTTTTTTTAAATTACTGATTTTAAATTTAAAATATATTTATTATTCAAAAATTCCCCGTATACTCAAGCTGCCGTGTAAAAAATTTCGACACTCCTCACGACACAGCCGCGCTCGCGGATTTATTACAGATTGATACATCCCAACCAATTCACCGGAGCGATACCTATTAACCCACGGCTGCGCGGGATAGCGGCGCAAGGCGACCACCATGAAATGGATTCCGCCGTATGCGCCATCCTGATTGGCGGATCACCCTGCGGGTATCTGCTCTACATGAAGCCGGCCACCCAAATTGGAGCGAAAAATGATGGCACCAAACATGTCGCCATCAGACTGTAAGATTTTTCGACATATCAACCCAACGCTTGTCTCAATGACACATCGCGCCGCTTTCCTGCAAAGGCGATATAATAACGTGTATCTCATAATCACCGGGTTTTGGCAGTCATGCAGGTCATGGTTAGCGGAACGTAACCTGGCATTGTGGTGTGACACCAATGAAATGCTCCACACTGATCGAATAATTACCCGATAGACCATGTCATGAATAACTATGCGCAACACCACCACGCCACAGAGTGTTTGAATGGCGGAATACCCGGACAGTAACCGCGCATCAGCGGATGATTCCAGCAAACAACTCATCGAAGAAAGCAATCGGTGCGTCGCGTGCGGTCTTTGTTTGCCGCATTGCCCGACCTACCGGTTATTGCAGTCGGAAGCGGATTCGCCACGCGGACGGATTGCCCTGATTCATGGCGTGGCCACGAAGCGTATCCCGTTGAATGAGCAATTTGTGCAGCATCTGGACCGTTGCCTGTCTTGCAGAGCCTGCGAGTCGGTCTGCCCGAATCATGTCGCGTATGGTTATCTGGCGGATGAGGCGCGCAAAATCATACGGATAGCGGCAGCGTCACAGCCGCAGGTTCGCCAGACAGATGCTTTTCAATCCCGGTTATTGACGACGCGGTTGTCGGCCTGGGTAACACAGCCTGCACGGCTGGAGCGGTTACGCGGTTGGTTGTATCTGCTCCAGAAAAGCGGCGCAATCCATCTGTTCAGAAAAGTCAATTTCTGGAACCGGAATCTGGTCGACAAAATCCTGAGGCAACTGCCGCCGATCGTATTTCCCCGCATGAAAACAAACAAAAAACGCTTTTTCCCGCCGGCCTGGCAAGCATTTTATCCGGCCACAGGCGAGGAAAAAGGCACGGTTGGCTTGTTTCTCGGTTGTATCGCGCGCATCACCGATGCTGAAACACTCAACGCCGCGATTTTTGTCCTGAATCGCATCGGCTACAGCGTGCGCATACCCACCGGGCAGACCTGCTGCGGCGCTTTGTATCAACACACCGGCGAGCCGGAAAAAGCAGCGCAGCTCATGCGGCATAACCGCGCGGCATTCGCTGGATCCGGCATACGGGCGATCATTACCACGGCTTCAGGATGCGGTGTGCAACTCACAGAATCCGATACGGGCGGTGTAATGGTTTGCGATATCAGCAAATTTCTGATGGACGCCGTGGATTGGGATACAATAACCATCAAACCCCTGGCAAAAACAATCACTGTACATGACCCATGCAGCCTGAGGCATGTGCTGCATGACGCGGTTTATCCGTATCGGCTGCTGAAACTTATCCCGGATGCACAGGTGATTGCATTGGCGAATAATGACCAGTGCTGCGGCGCCGCAGGTACTTACTTTATTCGGCAACCCGCACTGGCGGACAGACTGCTCGATGATAAAATAAAGGCGCTTAATCAGAGTGGCGCGCAACTGTTGGTGACTTCAAATGTCGGATGTTCCATGCACATGGCGAGCGGATTGCGCGCAATCGGCTCCGATGTCGAGGTTCTGCATCCGGTGACGCTGCTGGCACGGCAGATGGGCATGCAATGAAACTTATATCTGTTATATTTGTATTGAAAATTCATTTTTAGGTAACGAGACAATCATGGTTACACTGGACAAACTGATTATCGGCTTTGACAGCGCGCTGCGCACGCTGCTAACTCCGGCGCAGACAGCACGGCCCGTGCCAGGCAAGGACCTGCCGGAGTCCGAATTGACGGTATCCGAAAAAGACCTTTCCGCGGCACTGATGCGTATTAATCATGTCGGCGAGGTGTGTGCGCAGGCGCTTTATCAGGGACAAAGCCTGACCGCGCGCAATGAGAAGGTACAACAGGCGTTGACCAAAGCCGCGCGCGAGGAAACCGAACATCTGGCGTGGACGGAACGTCGCATTGAAGAACTCGGCGGCCGCAAAAGCTTGTTAAACCCCTTATGGTACGGCGGCTCCTTTGCCATCGGCATGCTTGCCGGATTACTGGGCGATAAATGGAATCTGGGTTTTCTGGCCGAAACCGAAAAACAGGTCGGCGAGCATCTGGGCGGTCATCTGCTGCGTTTGCCGCAGAATGACGAAAAAAGCCGCGCCATCGTTTCGCAGATGCAGATCGACGAAGCCAGTCATGCCACCATGGCGGTTTCCCACGGCGGCGCTGAACTGCCGCTGCCAGTCAAATTTGCCATGAAACTGAGCTCCAAAGTTATGACTCAGACAGCCTATTGGGTTTGATGGCAGACGGGCGTGATTGCTATGCGGAATGCTGCCATCTATTCGTAAAAAACCGGTGTGGCCATGGAAAACATCAATCTGACGGATCATTTTTTGATCGCCATGCCAGCGATGGAGGATTCCTTTTTCTCCAAAACAGTAACCTATATCTGCGAACACAATGAACAAGGCGCGCTGGGGCTGGTGATTAATCGGCCGATGAATCTTCCGTTGCATGGCCTGTTCAAGCAGTTGGGCATTCAAGCAAAAGACCGGCTCAACCATGATGTGATGGTGCTGTTTGGTGGACCGGTGCAGGCTGACTGCGGTTTTGTACTGCATCAACCGGTTGGTCGCTGGCAATCCACGCTGACGATCAATCAGAAACTTGGCCTGACCACTTCACTGGACATCATTAATGCTATTGCCAACGCGGAAGGTCCTGAACATACGCTGATTGCACTCGGTTACGCGGGCTGGGCGGCCGGTCAGATTGAACATGAAATGGCGCAAAATGCGTGGCTGTCGGTACCCGCTTCACTGGACATCATTTTCAATCTACCCGCGGAAGCACGACTTGCAGCGGCGATGGCGCTCATCGGTGTCGATTACACCCGGCTATCCAATGATGTAGGGCATGCCTGACATGCGGCGCTTGATCCCACCACTGTATCTTCCAGCATGACAAGTCCATCGCACCCTTTCATCAGTCAGTTCGCTTCGACACGGCAAACCAGCCGCCTTGACGTTGAAGGCGCTGTACTGGCGTTTGATTTTGGCAGGAAACGCATTGGTGTTGCCGTTGGCAACACTGCCTTGAAGCTTGCGCATCCACTGACGACCATTCATGGCGAAAAAAACGATCAGCGCTTCGCCGCCATCCATGCACTGATCGCGGAATGGCAACCCGTTCTGTTGATCGTCGGATTGCCGTTCCATAGCGACGGCGCAGCGCATGAAATGACGCACTTGTGCCAGCGCTTTGCGCGGCGTCTGACAGGCCGCTTTAACATCCAGGCATTGCTCGTGGACGAACGCTACACCTCGCGAACAGCAAGTACCGCGCTGCATCAGGCAGGCATATCAGGCAGGAAACAAAAGCCGTTTCTGGATCAGGTCGCAGCGCAGCATATTCTTCAATCCTTTTTCGATGAACGCCATGCCTGCCCAGCTACTGCCTGACGCCGAAACACTGTATGCGGAACTGGTCAAAAAAATCCGCGCGGACAACGAAAAGCACGCCAAACGCTTTGCACTGGTCGGCATTCATACCGGCGGAGCATGGCTAGCCGAACGGCTGTATCAGGATCTGAGTACGCCGCAGCCGCCGGAGTCACGGGGTCTGGCGACACACCTGGGCATGCTCAGCGTTTCATTTCATCGTGACGACTTTGACCGAATAGGTCTGCATACACTGAAAAAATCCTCCGACATTTCTTTCCCTGTCGATGGCGCACATATTTTGCTGGTCGATGACGTACTCCAGAGCGGGCGCACGATCCGGGCTGCAATCAACGAACTGTATGACTACGGCAGGCCCGCTTCGATCAGTCTCGCCATTCTGGTGGATCGCGGCGGACGTGAGCTGCCGATTTGCGCACAATATACCGGAATAACGCTGGCGCTACCGAAAGTGAAATCCCTGGTATTCAATCGTGACAGCCAGGGCAGATTCTATCTGAGCATGGAAGATAAACGGGGCGCGGCAAGCGGCCAGGATGAGCCGGTATGATCAACCGTAATCCGCAGCTCGATGCCAATCGTGCCTTAACGCATCTGCTGACCACGGAAGGACTGCCCGCCGCAATTCTGCTGCAGATACTGGATACCGCGGAAACGTTCATGGGTGTTACCGAACGCGAGGTAAAGAAAGTCCCCTTATTACGCGGCAAATCCATTTTCAATCTGTTTTTCGAACCGAGTACGCGCACCCGGACGACCTTTGAAATTGCAGCCAAGCGCCTGTCCGCCGATGTCATCAATCTGAATATCGCGGTATCCGCGCAATCGAAAGGTGAGACATTGCTCGACACGGTGAACAATCTCTCGGCGATGCACGCTGACATGTTTGTCGTACGGCATTCACAAAGCGGCGCTGCGCATCTGATTGCCCGTCACGTGCAGCCCGGCATCCATGTGATCAATGCCGGGGACGGCCGCCATGCACACCCGACGCAGGCTTTGCTTGATATGTTCACGATTCGCCACTACAAAAAGGAATTTCACAATCTGCGCGTCGCGATCATCGGCGATATTCTGCATTCGCGCGTCGCGCGCTCACAAATTCACGCCTTGACCACACTGGGCGTGCCCGAAGTCCGCGTCATTGCGCCCAAAACCCTGTTGCCGCGCCAGGTGGAACGCCTGGGCGTGCGTGTGTATCACGATGTACGCAGCGGATTGCAGGATGTCGATGTTCTGATGATGCTGCGTTTACAGAAAGAACGCATGCAAGGTGCGTATTTGCCGAGTCCCGAAGAATATTTCAAGTATTACGGTCTCACGCCTGAAAAACTGGCGCTGGCCCGGCCGGATGCAATCGTCATGCACCCTGGACCGATGAATCGCGGCGTGGAAATAGACTCGGAAGTCGCTGACGGTCATCAGTCCGTCATTCTGCCGCAAGTGACGTACGGCATTGCAGTGCGCATGGCGGTCATGGCCATTCTGGCCGGCTCCCAATCCGGCGACAGCCTATAACGGATAGTACAATGCGAATTCACATTCAAAACGGACGCCTGATCGATCCCGGAAATCGTGTCGATGCGGTTCGCGATATTTATATCGCCGACGGCAGAATACAATCCATTGACGCACCGCCCGCCGGATTCCACGCCGACCGTGTCATAGACGCCAGCCATCTGGTCGTTTGCCCCGGCCTGATTGACTTGTCGGTACGCCTGCGCGAACCCGGACTGGAATACATGGCGACACTGGAATCCGAAATGAGTGCCGCGGTTGCCGGCGGCGTGACTCGCTTTGCGTGCCCGCCGGATACCGATCCGCCGCTGGACGAACCCGGACTGGTGGAGATGCTCAAACATCGCGCCAGAAACCTGAATCAGGCGCATGTTTATCCGATTGGCGCGTTGACCCAGGGACTCAAAGGCGAGCATTTGACCGAAATGGTTGAATTGAACGATGCAGGCTGTATTGTTTTCGGACAACCCAACGCGCTGCCCAAAAATCTGCGCGTACTCATGCAAGCCATGCAGTATGCCGCGACCTTCGGTTTCAGTGTATGGCTGAGTCCACAGGATATTCATCTTGCCTACGATGGCGTGGCGCACGACGGTGAAGTGGCGACAAGACTGGGGTTGCCGGCAATTCCGGTTTGCGCGGAAACCATCGCTATTGCGAATATCGTTCTACTGGCGAAGGAAACCCATGTATGCATTCACCTGTGCCGGATTTCCAGCGCGGAAGGACTGGCCATGGTTCGCGCGGCCAAACAGCAGGGACTGAAAATAACCTGTGACGTCTCCATCAACCACATTCATTTGTCGGATATGGATATCGGTTATTTCGATTCCAATTGTCACATGATTCCGCCGCTACGCAGCTCCAGCGACCGTGACGCACTGCGCGCCGGATTGATTGACGGCGCCATCGACGCCATTTGCTCGGATCACGCGCCTGTCGATGATGATGCCAAACTGCTGCCGTTCGGACAATCGGAAATCGGCGCAACCGGCGTGGAGTTGTTGCTGCCGCTCACGCTGAAATGGGGATTCGAGATGAAGCGCCCGCTTGTTGAAACATTGGCCGCGATAACATGCAAACCGGCAGGAATTCTAGGCATCAATGCCGGACATCTGGCGCCGGATACCGCCGCGGATATCTGTATTTTTGATCCCGAAGACTACTGGAAAGTCACGCCATCCGCGCTATTGAGCCAAGGCAAGAATACCCCGTTTCTGGGCATGCAACTGCCCGGAAAAGTCAGGTATACCTTGGTTAATGGCAATATTGTCTACGAATCATCCATCTCATAACACTATCTAATATTCATAACCATGACTACCACCTTATCCAATCCATTACTCGATTTCTCAGGCCTGCCGCGTTTCTCGGACATAAAAACCGACCATGTCACGCCTGCGATCGAGGTACTGCTGAATGAAAACAAAACCATACTGGATAACATCCGGCATGATTCGCAACCGCCAACCTGGTCCACCTTTGTGCAACCGATTGTCGATGCCACCGAGCGGTTATCGCGCGCCTGGGGACAGGTTTCACACCTGAACGCGGTAATGAATTCGCCGGAACTGCGCGCGGCGTACAACAAAAACCTGCCGCAAATCACGCAGTTCTATGCGGAACTGTCACAGGATCAACGCCTGTTCGAAAAATTCAAGCAACTGCGCGCAAGCCGGGAATATGCTGCACTCAGTCCGGCGCGCAAAAAAATTGTCGAAGACGAACTCAGGGACTTCAGGCTGGGCGGCGCGGAATTGCCGGACGAACAAAAAAAGCGTTTTCTCAAGATACAGGAGGCCTTGTCTGAAACGTCATCGCAATTCAATGACAACCTGCTGGACGCCACTAACGCTTTCTCACTGCTGACCGATAATCCGCAGGATGTTGCCGGCATTCCCGAAGATGCACTGCATGCCGCCAGGCAACTGGCGGAACAGGAAGGCAAACCAGGGTGGAAATTCACGCTGCACATGCCATCCTATTTGCCGGTACAGCAGTACGCTGACAATCGCGAATTGCGCGAAAAAATGTATCGCGCCTACAACACCCGCGCAAGCGAATTTGACGCAATACCTCCGAAAGATGATCAAAGTGAAGCCAAAAGCCTGGATAACATGCCGCTGATCAATAAAATCCTCGAATTGCGCGCGGAAGAAGCCCGGTTACTCGGTTTTAACAATTACGCGGAAGTATCGCTGGCCACCAAAATGGCCGAATCGCCACAACAGGTACTGGATTTTCTGCGCGAGCTTGCCGTCAAAGCCAAACCTTATGCGGAAAGAGACTTGCAGGAACTGCAACAGTTTGCCGCCGAACAGCTTAATCTGTCGAAACTCGAAGTTTGGGACATTCCCTACGCCAGCGAGAAACTGCGCCAGGCGCGCTACGCTTTTTCGGATCAGGAAGTCAAGCAATATTTCCCGGAAAATAAAGTGTTGCCGGGCATGTTCAGACTGGTGGAGAAACTGTACCGCATCACGATTGCCCCTGCAGACACCACGCGCAATATCCAATACTGGCATCCCGATGTCAGACTGTACGACATTTTTGATGCCAGCGGCGCCTTGATCGGCCAGTTCTATCTCGATCTCTACGCCCGTGCGTCGAAACGCGGCGGCGCCTGGATGGATAGCGCGATTTCACGGCGTCTGGTCGAACAGAAACAGGGCAAGCCCGTGGTGCAGATTCCGGTCGCCTACCTGACCTGCAATTTTTCCGCGCCCGTTGCCGTCAATGGTAAACCAAGACCTGCTCTATTCACGCACAATGAAGTCATCGTGCTGTTCCATGAGTTTGGTCACGGGCTGCATCATTTACTCACCCAGATTGACGATCTGAGCGTATCCGGCATCAATGGCGTCGAATGGGATGCCGTGGAATTACCAAGCCAGTTCATGGAAAATTTCTGCTGGGAATGGGATGTACTGACCGGAATGACCGGCCATGTCGAAACCGACGCGCCACTATCCAAAGCACTGTATGAAAAGATGCTGGCGGCCAAGAATTTCCAGAGCGGCATGCAAATGGTGCGTCAGATTGAATTTGCGCTCTTCGATATGCGCCTGCATTCCGATTTTAATCCGCATGACGGCAAAACAGTTCTGCAATTACTCGATGAAGTGCGCAGCGAAGCCGCAGTCATTTTCCCGCCCGCCTATCATCGTTTTCCCAATAATTTTGCGCATATTTTCGGTGGCGGCTACGCAGCCGGCTACTACAGTTACAAATGGGCTGAAGTGTTATCCGCGGATGCTTATGGCCTGTTTGAAGAGCACGCCACAGACAGCAGCGAAGGTGTGCTCAACGCCGATGTCGGCGCGCGCTTCAGACAGGAAATCCTTGCCATGGGGGGTAGCCGGCCGGCGCTGGAATCCTTTGTTGCGTTTCGCGGCAGAACACCACAAATGGACGCACTGTTGCGGCATAACGGCATGGCGGCCTGATATCGGCTGATCTGCCTGCATTTTTCCAATGTGTTTTACTTAGGCCAGACAATGGAATACAAAGTATTATTCACCGTCTTTATCACTGTCTTCATCGCCGAACTCGGTGACAAAACACAGTTAGCCACTCTGCTGTTCGCTGCCGACAAGGAAGTCAGCAAGCTGACCGTATTCGCCGGCGCTTCACTGGCGCTGGTGGTGGCGGCAGGGATCGGCGTGCTTGCAGGCAGCACCATGGCACAATACATCAATGAAAAATACCTGCACACTATTGCCGGCGCCGGTTTTATCGGAATTGGCCTGTGGATGCTGGTCAAGGCTTAGGAATCTGCCGGAAATTCAATTCCCTGAAGATTCATGACGCAATTTGACCAGTATCTCTCTGGCGTCACGATCTTTATGGTCCAAGTGGCGCAAGGTCATGCCGGGGAAGTTTTTCCGCAACAGATTCGTAAGTAACTGCGCTTTTTCCCTCGCCTCAACGTTATAGTAAATGACTTCCGGCCGGTCGACGCTGACATGAGACACGATATTGCGATCCTTGACCAGAAAGCCGTTCTGCGCCAACAATGTAAACAGAGCCGCTTGACGGGCATCATCCAAGGGATGACCGCCATCAATCTGAAAAAAGATTTCATAAAATGAATTCTGGATTTTTTCGATCGCATACCGATCGGATTTAGCTTGTTCCTGAAGATTTCTGGCCTCGTGAAGAGATGTCAGCAATTCCGATCTCAGTTTCTTTATTTCAGTGTGAATCGTATTATCAATTTCACTGATTTGCTGACTGAGCTGCTTGATGCGCTCAAATTCCTGCTGGATGGTCTGTCCGAATGTATTCGCCTGCTCACTCACCCTCGTTGAATCCTGACCGACTCGCGTCGCATTCTCACTCAATTGCTCGCTTAAAGCCGTAATTTCGTTCTGGCTATCGAGAATCAGCCGCTCAAAATCACTGAACTGCTTATACCCCCAGATGAACAATGCCATCAGCAGTATCGAAACCGCGGAACCGAGAAAAAACAATTGCACTTTGGCCCATTTAATCGCTTTGTCATGGATTTCGTCCAGCGTGCTGATTTCGATAAAATGCGCCTCTTTTTTGACCGATTGCAGCGTAGTCTCGGCAAGTTGATGCATTTCACCAACTGTATCGGCGACCGGCATGGTGTTGCGGCGCCGCTCGCCCAGCAGCAAGGCGCCACACTTTCCACAGAACGTATTGGTTTCCGGATTACTCTGCTGACATTGTGGACAAATCATTCCAGATCTCCTTATCGCTGATTACTCTTCCAATCGCCGTTCCCTGGACTGCCGCAGCATCCTGTCGTAATCGTCGCGGATAAATTGCGTACCACGATAGTCCAGCAATTTGAATCGCTCCGCCAAATCAGGCTGCGCATCCAGCTGCATGCTGCCAATTCGCGTTTTGCCGTCAAGCGCTTCATCGCCGGAGAGCGGCAAGTGCACCTCATGCCGGCGCTGGTAATCAATCCGGTAAACCGATTCGCTTTTGAGGCTGTTATCGAAATAGATTTTATATTTCAGGGATGTTTCATGCAGATAGGTGACTTCTTCAGGTATGCGGCTCAGTATCAGCGCGATATCGAGAACAATGTAACCACGATCCAGATCTTTTGTTGAATGACGGGCAGGTACGATATAGAAATCACCTGACAGCAGAATGGCTTGATTTTTCCTGCGCACCAGAAAAAAGCGCCCCATCCCTTCGGTCATAAAGAATTCTGGAGAAACAGGATCAAGGTACGTCGAAAAATTGAAAAAACCACGCACATAAATATCCTTGCGCAACAATTCGTCACGCAATGCACCCAGTCCATAGCGATCCTTGATCTGTTGCCAGTTGGCCGCACCCAGAAGGCGTAAAAAAACATCGTCGATCCGCTGATTGAACCATTGCATCTGCTCTATCGGATGCAGTGCATTGCCTTCACTGGCGCTTTGAAAATCGAAAGTCTGCGTATAAGCTTCTGTCTGATTGACCCGCGCCATTTGAATGGGTACGACATGCGTCATCGATGTGCACCCTGACAAAACGAAACAGAAAAAGCAAACAACAAAACAAGGGTAATCCGGCCTTAAACCCGACGCAGCGAAACTTGCACGCCGCTTTGTGCAGGAGGTACTGTTTCCGTTCATTTGTTTCTCCCATTACAGCAATACACATGCTTCAGAATTTTACTTCGGGGCGTCTTCAAATATTACTCGGATCATTAAAATATCCTTTAGTCTCAATCCTCTACTGTTCCCTGAGATAATGTGACAAAAATTCCGACACTTCGCGTTCGTAAGTTCTGCCGGCGTAGTCATGCATGTTGAAATGTCCTGCCCCAGGCACAATCCACAATTCCTTAGGTTCGCGCGCCGCCGCAAATAACTGTTCGGTTTCACGAACAGTCGTATGGTGATCATGGGTTCCGGAAATGAGCAATACCGGTGCATTCAGGTTGCTGATATGCGTCACCGGACTCAGTGCATCAATCGGAACACCGGTAAACCACGTGATCTGCGACAGCAGCACGGGCAGGAACAATGCGCCAGGTTCGCCCAGAAAAAGCTTCAGGCGATTCTCAACGGCCTCCCCGATCGTTGGATGCAATGATTCCAGAATCACTGCATCCAGCCTGAGATCCTGTTGCGCCAGCACTATCGCCGCCGCACCCAGTGATACGCCGATTGCGCCAATGCGTTCACGCGGAAAAGTCTGGCGCAGAAAATCAACCGCCGCCACGACATTTTCCGATTCCCGCGCACCGAATGTGATGCGGTTTCCAGGCGTTTCGCCATGCGCCTGCAAGTCGATCATTAAGGTATGATAGCCCTGCGCGGTTAAGAACCGCGCCCGGCCGAGCATTTCGACACGGTTGCTGCGAATGGAATGCACCAGCAGAACAACGCCGCCGCCATCTTGACCATACGTCAGCCAGCCATGCACGGGGCTCCCGTCAGCCGCCGGAATTTTTACGGACTGCACGGGAACATCGGTCAATAGCACTTCCGTCGCCGTAGCCGCCGAACCTGTCACCAGTTCACCCACCAGAAAAATGATCGCCGCCATCAACACAAGCATGCCGGACAAGGCCATAACAATTTTCCGCAACATATTCAAACCTAGAAACCTTTTCAGGTTAAACCCGAATACCTTGGTTAATCATCGATTTTAGAGATACTTTGTAACGAATATTACACATTTTCCGGCATTTATAACAATTCCCACGCAAAATAGACTGCATGACCGTGCATGACTGGCCTTGATCGTTGATATTTCCACGTGCAGAAATCGTCTGGTGGATGCCCGGTTTTCAAGCAGACCCATGCACAATGTAATACAATAACTAACGGAATATTATGCAATATATATCCGCTGCACGGCAGAATCAGGACAAAAAACTTATATCCGCGAGGATAAAACCGGAATAGGTAATAAAAACCGGATATTGAAGTGCGCTACGTATAATATTGTGTAGACCGTATTTGCAGCCTTTACACTGCCCATTCAGCAGGTAGGGCATGAAGTGAGCAGCATTACGAAAACAAAAAGCATGTTTCGCAATCATTACCTGATCATGCTTTTGTTTCAGGGATGCCCTCTATTACAGCAGCTGGCGCATTAATTTATACTTTAATAATGGAAAGCCTACCATGACTCGATCCGTAGCAGAATTTCAAGAAAAAATGCTTCTGTTGTCAAAAGCATTTTTAACCGAACTTCCCGTTGAAACCAAAACGATTGAAACTGCCTGGCTTCAGTTTCAGGACCAGAAAAATCCTGAAGCACTGCGGAACGCTCAGCGTAAGGCGCATGGTCTGGAAAGCACGAGCAAAATTTTCGGCTATCGAGAACTCGGTCAAGCCGCAGCCAACCTCGAACATGCATTAAAGCAGGTACTCCAGGAAAACCCCACATGGACTGGTGATCAGGATCAAAGCATTCATCAGCAAATCGCTGCGCACATCACCGAACTGAACCGCCTTACCGCCAAACCCAGGCAGGATCAGACGCTCAACTACACAAAAAAACTCAAGGACGTTGGACATGTCGATCACGAGACAGCGGCCAGGGTTTTCGTCGTCGATGACGACCAGGAGTCGGCGCAGGAGCTGGCCATGCAACTAAGCTACTACGGTTACGAGGTTGAAGTTTTCGGCAAACTCACAAAATTTCGCAGTGCAATTCAGAAGAATCCGCAGGCGATAGTATTAATGAATATTGAATTTTCCGATGACGATCACGCCGGTTTGCGCATCATGAAAGAAATTCAACAGAAAATGGACGAGCCTGTCCAGGTCATATTCCTGTCTTCCAACGACGACCTCGCATTACGGCTGGAAGCGGTGCGCGCTGGCGGCATTGCCTATCTCACCAAACCGATCAATTCAACCGATTTGATAGACCAGCTCGATTCGTTCGCCGCGCCGCAAACACAGGAGCCTTTCCGCGTGCTGATTATCGACGACAGTGATGCCGTGCTGGCTTATCATGCCGCAATTCTCGAACTGGCGGGCATGACCGTCAAAACAGTCAATACCGCTGATGCGGTGATGAAAACCCTGCTGGAATTCAGTCCCGATGTCATTCTGATTGATACCTACATGCCGGAATGCAGCGGCACCGAATTGACCAAAGTCATCCGTCAGATTGACGGACTGCTCAATTTGCCGATTATATACCTTTCATTGGAAAACGATTTCAATACGCAACAGGAAGCCCTGCAGCTGGCCGGCGACGATTTTATCGTCAAGCCTGCCGAACCGAAACGTCTGATATCGGCGGTTACGCTGCACATCAGACGGGCGCGTCTGTTGCGTGGATTGATGGTGCGTGACGGACTAACCGGATTATTCAACCACACGGCCATCAAGGAACAGCTCAACCGGGAAATCGTGCGTTCAAACCGGTTAAAAACACCGCTGTCCTTCGCTATGATCGATGTCGATTTTTTCAAGAAAGTCAATGACAAACATGGGCATGCCGCGGGAGATCGCGTGCTTAAAAGCCTGGCGCGCCTGTTGAAGCAACGTTTGCGCGGCACGGACATTGTCGGCCGTTATGGTGGAGAGGAATTCGCCGTGATTCTGACGGATACCGATGCGCCCGGCGCATCCAGAGTGATTGACGAAATCCGTAACGTGTTCTCGCGTCTGATCCACATGAGCGATAACAAAGAATTCACCGTCACCTTCAGTTGCGGTATCGCCGACATCAAGCACTTCCCGGATACCAAAAGCATCAGCAATGCTGCCGACAAGGCACTGTACAAGGCGAAGAAAAAAGGGCGCAATCAGGTAATGATCAGCGCCGACTGATCGAGTACAGCGCTTGCTCGCACCGCCCTGCATTCTGTCTCGGCAGAAAAAGAAAAACGGCCAGTCTACCAACACCAACCTCGCAGTCATAAAAAAACCGCCCCGTTCTTTCCAAGGGGCGGTTTTTTATGGATGAGCGTTAAACCACCGCTCACGCCACGGGGCTACACCTTAGGCAAATGATCCAACGCTATGCTGTCTGCGTGTGGTAAACAACAATCCCAGCAATCCGATGCCCAGTAACAGGACAATACCCGGCTCTGGTACATTCGTGGACGGCGCGCCCCAGATGGAAACATGCGAAATCGCACCTTTCTTCGGCCAGAAATCGCGCAATACGATATCATCGGTACCATTCCAGCTGGCCAGATCGTAGAAATAATAAGTCGGCGCATGGTTACCGTCTTTGATCGCAAGATAGCAATCCGGGCAGGTGATTGACGCTCCGGAGATATAGTCAATCAATGCATTTGACGGATCAGATTGGGTACCAGAGAAGGTTGTATTATACGATGCCGCAAAGATACCCGAATCCGAACCGATACCCGAACTGCCTGAAACATTCGATTTATACAGCAGCGACAGACTGCCATCATTGACACCGCCGTTGATATTGAATGCATCATAAATACAACCCGCTTCGCAATTTGCAGCGGTCGTTGGCGTTGTCAAACTGCTCCCAAGAATAATGCCGGCAGTGCTCGGTGTAATAACAATCGCATGGACATTAAAACCGGCAAACCCGCATAGCATGACAAACAGTGACGCTATCATGGTTTTGGTTATTTTTTTCGCTACAAACATGGTTACTCTCCTTTAGTTGCTCTTCTTAAAATTCGATTGCAATTCCTAAAAAACTGCTGCTTGGTTAATTATATACAAGCAATATTCATGCCAACTCTTAATAATATTTATAATAACCTGTTATTCAAGCATTTTATTTTCCATCATCACAACCGGATGATGCCAGATCCACATCAGTGTAAAGAAATTCGACATAAATACTGACGATCACCGTGATGGCATGAACCAAACATGCCACACCTATCGCCCAAAGTACCGAAGACTTCACCGGCGAACAGGAACCGCAAACCGGTAATTTGGCGCATTCTTTCAATCAGCAGCGCCGAATCGGAATGCTTCCAAACTGAGATGCCTCAAAAGAAGAACCGTTGCGCGATTGTCTCCTAATGACTACGCACTTTGAACTGGCAACACCGTTTGCTTTGCAATACACTTTTTGAGCATGCGGATGCCATTATAAAATGTTGTTACTCTTGACTTATCCAGCATGACGCACGGTTTGCGCGCACGTTTACAGTAATCTTTCGTCACGAAAAACGCTTCGTGCCTGACACAGTCCAGCGGACATACAATCAGATCAGCACCGGCAAGCAAGGTGTGCAGTTCCGTCATTGCAGCATCAGCAGCGCCATGAAAACTCAGAAATCGTCCGCCGGCATCTTCAACGATCTGACGGTAAGCCGGATACATTTGCAGCTGGCCACCAACGCAGAGCACACACTTTCCCTTCAGACAGCCCGGATTCGTTTCCGCAATCGCTGTAGATGCCTTGACCAAGGGTATGGCGGGCAATTGCGCATCCGCTGGACGCTGTTTTACAGGACTGACGGGGTTTACAGCAGTCGTTTGCGTGTCGATTGCGTCCAGAATGAAACGCTTAAAATGTTTCAGCGCGCTCGGAGCGCCTGGGGCTGACTTTTCAGGCCGAATGAAAGATGCGGGAAACGTGATCACTGCCGTTGGATTCAGCGCAGCGGGCGGAATTAGGCTGGAAATCATCTTTTTAATGAATCTCATTTGAAACCTCCTGATCATTAAGGCTTGTCTGCATATCTGATCCAGCGCACCTGGCAGACCCTTTACGCACGGCAGGTGCCATTGTGCGTGTGAATCTATGCGCCCGCATCAGCTATTTGTTGCATATTAGCATGCAATCAGGATCATTGTAAATGATAATAGTTATCATTTACAATGATCCTGATTCTAGAATATGAATGAAGATCAATTTGGAATACCCAATGGAGTAACTAATTCGCGCATGCAAACAAATTTAAAAGATAGATTACATGTAATTTATTCTTGACTCCCCTCAGAGGATGGTCCGTGAATAATATCTGCTTGACGAGTAGTAATTACAATATTCACCAATTTGCCCGGCACAACGATGATTTTTTTAATTGCCGCATCTTCTACAAATTTTTTCGCCTGCTCGTTTTCAAGTGCAGCCTGTTCAATGGCTGCTTTATCCGCATCTTTCAGAACCAGGATTTCTCCGCGCAGCTTCCCGTTGACCTGCACGACCAGCTTGATTTCATCCTGCACCAGCGCCGATGCATCGGCCTGCGGCCAGGACTGATCGAGCAATTCGGTACCAGGCCTGAGTTCGCGCCACAGCACGTGGCAGATATGCGGCACGATCGGCGACAGCAGCAAAACAATATTTTCCATCGCTTCCTGCATCAGATTGCGGGTTGCAGGATCGGTTTCCTGTAATCTGGCCAGATTGTTCATCAATTCCATAATGGCGGCAATTGCCGTGTTGAACGTATGACGCCGATCCAGATCGTCGGTCACTTTTACGATAGTCTGATGCAGCTGAAAACGCAGACGCCCGAGCTCCGCTGAAGTATTGTGCAGCGCAGGATCAATGGTGACAACACCCTGCTCAACATGCGCATGCACCTGCTTCCACAGGCGCTTGAGAAAACGGTAAGCGCCATCGACACCGGCATCCGACCACTCGAGCGTTTGCGTCGGCGGACTGGCGAACATCATGAATAAACGCGCGGTATCCGCACCGTATGTCTCAACCAGTTTTTGCGGATCAACACCGTTGTTCTTCGACTTCGACATCGTGCCGATACCGCCGGATTCAACCGGTTGCTGATCCGCGAACAGCGACACGCTGCTGCGTTTGCCATTCTCATCATACTGAATGTCGACTTCCGCCGGATTGTAATAGGTGATCCGGCCGCTGCCGGCTTTGCGGTAAAAAATCTCGTTGAGCACCATGCCCTGTGTCAGCAGATTGGTGAACGGTTCATCGATCTTCAGCAGACCGAGGTCGCGCATGACCTTGCTCCAGAACCGTGAATACAGCAGGTGAAGTATGGCATGTTCGATACCGCCGATATACTGGTCCACCGGCAGCCAGTAATTCGCGCGTTCATCGGTCATGGCCTGGTCCTGATCGGGACAGGTGTAACGCGCGTAATACCAGGAAGAATCGACAAAGGTATCCATGGTGTCGGTTTCCCGACGCGCTGGCTGTCCGCATCGAGGGCAGGCGCATTCGTAGAATGACGGTGTTTTGCCCAGCGGATTACCGGAACCATCCGGCACGAGATCCTGCGGCAGAACGACCGGCAATTGATCGCCAGGCACCGGCACAACGCCGCAGTTTTCACAATGAATCAGCGGAATCGGACAACCCCAGTAACGCTGACGGGAAATTCCCCAGTCGCGCAAACGATACTGCACGCGTTTATCGCCCAGCCCTTTTGCCTGCAGGGCGGCGGCAATCGCATCCACCGCCGCCTGAAACGCCAAACCGGAATACTCACCCGAATCGAATGTAACCCCGTGTTCGACGTAAGCTTCCGTCAATGGCAGCTGCAAATCCCCATCAGCAGGTCTGATCACGGCTTTAACCGGCAACGAATATTGCCTGGCGAAATCAAAATCACGTTCATCATGCGCAGGCACCGCCATCACAGCACCTTCGCCATACCCCATCAGCACGTAATTGGCAATCCACACCGGCAGGCGCTCACCGCTGAGCGGATGGATGACGAGCAGACCGGTATCCATGCCTTTCTTTTCCTGCGTGGCCAGGTCGGCTTCCTTGGTCGCGCCCAGCTTGCACTCCTGAATAAAACGGTGCAAGGCCGGATTATCCCTGGCGGCATGCAACGCAATCGGATGCTCAGCTGCGACAGCGACATAGGTAGCGCCCATCAGAGTGTCGGCGCGCGTGGTGAATACTTTCAGATCCTGTGGTGTACCGGAAGCCGTATCGGCGGGAAAAACGATATCCACGCCATGACTCTTGCCGA